>JAABSG010000007.1 GCA_011390475.1 Geminicoccaceae bacterium
GCGCATGGCAAGAGCGCCCGAGCTCCTGATCTCCTTCGCCATCGCCATGGCCGCCCTCTTTGCCGCGATCGGCGACGTGGTCGGCTTCGGCAAGGAACTCGGTGGGCTGCTGGCCGGCATCGCCCTCGCCTCGACCGCCTACCGTGATGCCATCGCCGCGCGTCTCACCCCCTTGCGCGACTTCCTCGTTCTCTTCTTCTTCATTTATCTCGGCACGCAACTCGACCTAGCAGGGCTCGGCGAGAACCTCTTGGCGTCCGCCGTCCTCTCGCTCTTCGTCCTGATCGGCAATCCCCTCATCGTGCTGATCATCATGGGCATCATGGGCTACCGCAAACGCACCGGGTTTCTGGCCGGGCTCACCGTGGCGCAGATCAGCGAGTTCTCGCTCATCTTCATGGCGATGGGCATCACGCTCGGCCACGTCGACACGGGTGCCCTGGGCCTCGTCACCCTGGTCGGTCTGATCACCATCGCCGGCAGCGTCTACATGATCACCTACAGCCAGATCCTCTACGCCTGGCTCGAGCCGCTGCTCTCCCCGTTCGAGCGGAAGGACACGCCAGCCGAGCAGGGTGTCGACGAAGGGGTGAAGGGCCAGTACGACGCCATCATCTTCGGTCTGGGCCGGTTCGGCACGGCGATCGCCACGCGGCTCGAGCGGATCGGCCTCAGGGTGCTGGGCGTCGACTTCAACCCGGCCTCCGTCCGGCGCTGGCAGCAGGACCGCCGGGATGGCGTCTACGGCGACGCCATGGACCCCGAGTTCATCGCTTCGCTGCCGCTCGCCCGTGCCAAATGGGCGATCGCCACCATGCCCGCCCACGACACCGGCGTCTTCCACGAAGACCCCAGGATCGCCCTGATCAACGCGTTGAAGGAGCAGAATTTCCCGGGCCACATCGCCGTCACCAACCGCCACGACGCGGAAACCAAAATCCTGCAAAAGGCCGGCGCACACCTCGTCCTCGAACCCTTCCAGGACGCCGCCGACCAGGCCGTGCAACTCCTGGCCAGAGACCAGAAGCCCGAACGGCTCCGGGTCCAGGACGCCGAGGGGCAAAAAGAAATCGCAAAATAGACGGTTCAGCGGCTGCACGCGTTCCGACCGCAGCTGCCTGATCGTTGCCGGATCGGAAACGAACCCTTCGCCCAACACCCGTGCCATCGACCGCCACAGGTCCATATCCTCCAGGTAATCAACCAACCAGAGGGGTGAAATCGTGACCAAGGTACTCGTCGTTTATTACAGTATGTACGGCCATATCGAGACCATGGCCAATGCCGTGGCCGAAGGGGCGAAGGACGTCGACGGGGTCGAGGTGACCGTCAAGCGGGT
The DNA here is from genome assembly GCA_011390475.1 of Geminicoccaceae bacterium. Classification (GTDB taxonomy): domain Bacteria; phylum Pseudomonadota; class Alphaproteobacteria; order Geminicoccales; family Geminicoccaceae; genus SLRI01. Next base: position 1,340 of record JAABSG010000007.1, read on the forward strand.
GGCCGATCTGATGCCGCGCGAGGTGGCCGAGAAAGCTGGCGCCAAGCTCGACCAGGACGCCCCAGTGGCCGATCCGAAGGAGCTCAGCCAGTACGATGCGATCATCGTCGGCACGCCCACCCGATTCGGCAACATGGCCGCACAGATGCGCAATTTCTGGGATCAGACCGGTGGCCTCTGGGCCAGTGGTGCCCTGATCGGCAAGGTCGGCAGCGTGTTCACCAGCTCCGCCACCCAGCACGGTGGCCAGGAGAGCACCATCCTCGCCACCCACATCACGCTCCTCCACCACGGCTTGGTGATCGTGGGCCTGCCCTACTCCTGTTCGGCCCAGATGGGCCTCGACGAGATCAAGGGCGGCTCGCCCTATGGTGCCTCGACCATCGCCGACGGCGACGGCAGCCGTCAGCCGTCGGAGCAGGAACTCGGCATGGCCCGCTTTCAGGGCCGGCACGTGGCCGAGATCGCCAAGAAGCTGACGGCCTGAAGGAGAAGAGACATGGGGCTGCTCGTCGACGGCAAATGGCAGGACCAGTGGTACGACACCAAGAAGAGCGGCGGGCGGTTCGAGCGGTCGGCGTCACAGTTCCGCAACTGGGTGACCAAAGACGGCAGCCCCGGCCCATCGGGCAGCGGTGGCTTCAAAGCGGAGCCCAACCGCTACCACCTCTATGTCTCGCTCGCCTGCCCCTGGGCGCATCGCACGCTGATCTTCAGGAAACTCAAGGGCCTGGAGAAGATGATCGACGTCTCGGTCGTCCACTGGCACATGGCCGAAGAAGGTTGGACGTTCGCCACCGACGAGGCCGCGACGGGCGACAAGCTCTTCGGCCTCGAGCGGATGCACGAGGTCTATACCCGGGCCAAGCCCGACTACAGCGGCAGGGTGACCGTGCCTGTCCTCTGGGACAAGGAGCAGGCGACCGTAGCCTCGAACGAATCGGCCGAGATCATCCGCATGTTCAACTCGGCCTTCGACGATGTCGGCGCCGCACCCGGCGACTACTACCCGAAAGAGCTCCGGGCCGAGATCGACGCGGTGAACAACCGTGTCTACGACACCGTCAACAACGGCGTCTACAAATCGGGCTTCGCCACCACCCAGGACGCCTACGAGGAAGCGGTGAGCGAGCTCTTCGACAGCCTCGACTGGCTCGAAGAGCGCCTGTCGCGCCAGCGTTATCTCTTGGGCGAGCGGCTGACCGAGGCCGACTGGCGGCTGTTCACCACGCTGATCCGCTTCGATCCGGTCTATGTCGGCCACTTCAAGTGTAACCTCCGGCGGCTCGTCGACTACCCGGCACTCTGGGCCTACACCCGCGAGCTCTACCAGCACCCGGGCATCGCCGAGACCGTGAATCTCCACCACATCAAGAACCACTATTACGGCAGCCACGGCAGCATCAACCCGACCGGCGTGGTGCCCCTGGGCCCGGTGATCGACTACACCGAGCCACACGGCCGCGAGCGGCTGCGGGCAGCCTGAGGCGGCGGCGAGAGTCGCACCTCGGGGCCGTCGATAGGGCTTGCGCCGGAAACCATCGACGGCGATGGTCCGGGCGCTCGGTTCACCGTCTGGAGTTGTCATGCGCCTCGTTGCCCCTGCCGCCATCGCCTCGCTCACGCTGCTCGCCGCCTGCGACATCGCCGATCTCGATACCTTCGGCTCGAGCCCGAGCCGGCCGCAGATCGATATCCCCAAGGAAGTCACCACCGTGTCGGCGGCGGAGATCACCGGCAGCTGGACTTGCCGCGAGCTCAACCCCTATCCCGACATGCCCAACGTCAGGATCGCCATGACCTTCGCCGCCGATGGCACGATGTCGGCCGAGTCGACCGTGCCGATGGAGCAAGCGATGCCCGGGGCCGGCGACATGCTGATGACCTGGACCGGCGATTGGACGGTCGAGGGCGATCGGCTGATCACCCGCGGCACCGAGGTCGAGACGGTGATGGCCGACGGCAGCGATACCGGGCTCGCCGGCATGATGAACCAATTCATGGCCCGCTTCAGCGATCGGGCCGAGGACCTGAACGCCGAAGTGCTGCGCGTCACCGCGACCGAGTTCGTCATCCGCGACCAATCGCCCGACGCCGCCACCATCGCCTGCATGCGCCAAGCCTGACGGGGACTCTCACCACCGGGCCGGCCCGCCATGCGCGTTCTCGTGACCGGATCGAGCGGCTGGCTCGGCCAGGCGCTGGTGCCGCAGCTCAAAGCGGCCGGCCACGCGGTCACGGGCCTCGACCTCCTACCGTCGCCGATGACGGACGTCGTGGGCTCGATCACCGATGCCGGGCTCGTCGGGGTCACCCTCCGAGAGCGTGGGATCGAGGCGGTCATCCATGCAGCGACACTGCACAAGCCGCACGTCGCCACCCGCAGCGCCGCCGACTTCGTCGCGGTCAACGTCCAGGGCACGCTGAACCTGCTCCATGCCGCGACGGCACCGGGCTCGCCGGTCGAGCGCTTCGTCTTCACCTCGACCACGTCCTTGATGATCTCGGCCGAGATCCGCGCCGGGCGCGCCGGCGGAGCCATGCGCGCCGCCTGGCTCACCGAGGCCATGACCGACCTTCGCCCGCGCAACATCTACGGCGTCACCAAGCTCGCGGCCGAACATCTCTGCCGGCTCCATCACGAGCTCTTCGGCCTGCCGATCGTCGTCCTGCGCACCTCGCGCTTCTTCCCCGAAGCCGACGACATGGCCCACACGATCGCCCAGTCCGATGCCAACACCAAGGCGAACGAGCTCTTGTTTCGCAGGCTGACCGTCGAAGACGCGGCCGCCGCCCATCTGGCTGCCCTCGAGTGTGCCCCGGCACTCGGCTTCGACACCTTCATCGTCTCCGCCCCGACCCCCTTCACACCCGACGACTGCGCCGAACTCATCGGCGATGCCCCCACGGTCGTGGCGCGCTATTTTCCCGACTACCCGGATATCTATGCCCGCCTGGGCTGGAGCATGTTCGCCTCGATCGACCGGGTCTACGACGCCTCGAAGGCGACCCGCGGCCTCGGCTTCACCTGCCGCACCGGCTTTGCGACGCTGCTGGCCCGGCTCGCCAGGCAGACGCGCTGAGCGTGGCTCACCGCCTCACGGTCTCGTCCACCAAGCGATCCAGGCTCTCCAAGACGACCGGGATCTCGTCGCTCGCCAGCCCGCCATGCCGCGCCAGGAAGCGGGCCAGGGGTCGGCCGGACGGGCGGCCGTAGAGCACATCGTCGCGTCGCTCGACCGAGTCGCGGACGAGGTCGGCGGCGATGCCATGACAGCCACTGCAATGCTCGGCATAGAGCGGCGGCGATTCCACCTGGGCGGTCAGCATGGCGATGATCGGCTCGAGGGTCGCGGGCGTCGTATGGTGATTGGCGAGAAACCGGTCGAGCCCGCTGCCCCAGCGGTCGGAAACCAGGACACCACCCTCGACCGTCAGCCGGTCGCGGGCAAAGGCGCCGGCATGGCCGTGGCACTCGAGGCAGTGATTCTCCCAATACAGGTGGATATCGGCCGCCGACGCGGCGCCCGACCCGATCAGCAGCACCACGATTGCCAGCCACCGCATCGTCAGACCTCTCAACCGCTGTCGGATCCCGTGGTATCGACCTCCTCGGCCTTGGGCGCATAATTGCCGGAGATGAAAAAATCCCAGACCGCCCAGGCGCTGATGCCCAGCATCAAGAGAAACCAGATCGAGCTCGCATCATAATATCCTTCCCACGCCGTCCACGCGAAGCAGAAGAGGGTGACGAGCACGCGGCGATAGAGCGGCTGCAGCCAGGGATGGGGCTTCATCGTATCCGTTTTCGGGTGAGCGAGCCGGGCCCGCCGAGAACCAAAGAGGCGCCGATGCCACGAGGCGACAGGACGCGGCTGTTGCGCGACCCTACTGTCGAGCGAGCATTTGTCGAGAGCGCGCCGCGCGTACGGCTTGACAATCCGAGTAGAGCGACCAACCTGACCAATTAGAATAACCAGTCAGGATGAGCCCGTGCGTGCAGTCCAGTCGACCGAGGCGAAGGCGCATTTGAGCCAGCTGCTCAGTGCGGTCGAGCGGGGCGAGAGCTTTGCCATCACCCGCCACGGCCGCGCCGTCGCCCATCTCGTGCCGGCCGCCAGCGTCGACGGGCTGGCCCGCCGGGCGGCCGTAAAGCGGTTTCTCGAGCGACGTCGGCAATGGGCAAGAGCCGACTTCAGCACTGACGAGATCCTGGCGGCACGGCACGAGGGTCATCGGGCTTGAGCTCGGTCCTTGTCGTCGACGCCTCGCTTGCCGCAAGCTGGCTCTTCGACGACGAGGACGATCCGCGAGCCGCCGCTACCCTCGCTGCCCTCGAAACAATGCCGGGCGTCGTGCCACAACTCTGGCACTACGAAATGCGCAATATTCTGCTCACCGCACGTCGCCGACAGCGCATCACCAGCGAGGGCCTGAAGGATCGCCTCGCTGCACTGGTCGACCTACCGCTCGAGACAGATGCCGATCCCGACTTGAACGATGCCATGGCGCTCGCCGAAGAGCACGGCCTGACCTACTACGACGCGCTCTATCTGGAGCTCGCGTCGCGTCGTGGCGCGCAACTCGCGACCCTCGATGCGGCCCTCCTTCGGGCCGCCCGAGCCCGAGGGCTGGTCGTCATCGACGCCTAGCACCTCCGCTGAGCGACGATGGCGCGACCGGGATGGCCGACCTCACGCCGCCTGCTGCATCGCCGGCAGCGTGTCGTCCAAAGCCTGGGCAAGGCGATCGAACAAAAGGTCGATCTCGCTATCCGTGATGATCAACGGCGGGCAGATGCCGACGACGTCACCGGGCAGCGGGCGGAGGATCAGGCCGTGCGGCAGGCAGTTGGCGGCCACTGCGGCCGCGGCCTTGGCGGCTGCCGGGTACTGCGCCTTGGTTGCCTTGTCGGCGACGATCTCGATCGCGCCGATCAGCCCGACGCCCCTGGCCTCGCCGACCAAGGGGTGCCCGTTCAACTGGGCGAGCCGCTCCTGAAAGCGGGGGGCCTTGGCGCGCACCTGGTCGATGGTGCCCTCCTCCTCGTAGATCTTGAGCGTCTCGAGTGCCACTGCGGCCGAGACCGGGTGGCCGCCATAGGTGTAGCCCATCCCCAGCATGCCGAGCTTCTGCGTCTGCTCGGCCAGGACCTCGTAGAATTCGTCCCGCATCAAGACGCCCGCGATCGGCAGGTAGGCCGAGGAGAGCTGCTTGGCCACCGTCATCAGATCGGGCGCGATGTCGAAAGTGTTCGAGCCGAACATGTTGCCGGTCCGGCCGAAGCCGCAGATCACCTCATCCGCCACCATCAAAACGTCGTACTTCTTCAAGATCGGCTGGATCTTGTGGAAATAGGCCTGGGGTGGAACGATGACGCCGCCGGCACCCTGTACGGGCTCGGCGAAGAACGCGGCGACCGTGTCGGGCCCCAGGGCCAGGATCAGGGTCTCGATCTCCCGTGCCAGACGGTCGGTGAAGTCGGCCTCGCTCTCCCCGGGCAGGCCGTCACGGTAATGTGAAGGTGTGGTGACGTGAAAGAAGCGATCGCTCATCGGCAGATCGAATCCGGCCCGGGCGTAAGGCAGCCCGGTCAGATGGCCGGCGGCCAGCGTGATGCCGTGATAGGCCCGCCGCCGCGCGATGATGCGCTTCTTCTCGGGCTTGCCCCGGCCGTTGTTGTAGTACCAGATGAGCTTGATCGCGGTGTCGATGGCCTCCGAGCCGGAATTGACGAAGAAGGCCTTCTTCAAGGGCTCGGGCGCGATGCCGATCAGCTTTTCGGCGAGCTCGATCACCGGTTCGGTCGAGCGATGCGCGAACTGGTGCATGTAGGGCAAATGGTCCATCTGCCGGCGGGCCGCCTCGACCAGGCGCTTGTTGCTGAAGCCGAGACTGGTGCACCAGAGCCCGGCCATACCCTCGATGTACTCCTTGCCGTCGTCGTCCTCGACAAAGACGCCCCTGCCCTTCGTGATGACCAGCGGTCCCTGCTGCTCGTGCACCCGGAAGTTGGTGAAGGGGTGGACGTTGTAGGCGATGTCGCGAGCGGCCAGCGAGTTCGGGGCGATGGTCATGGACGTGCTTTCGGTGCTGGGTCGATCGCCCGCCACGAGAACGAGCGGGCCGGGTCGGCCGGAGTGTTGGAAGCGCCGACCATACCCGGCAAAAACGACCGCGACAATCGCAGCGGCTTGCTCAGCACGACATGGCGCCTATGTGCTGAGTGGGGCGGGCGCATTGTACAGTCATCATCGGCAGTAGGGCAGGTTTCGAGATGAGTGATGTCGGGCTGATCGAGCGACCGGCGACCGTGACGATCGACCGTGAGGCGGCCTATACCGCAACCGGTCCGCTGCCGGCCGACCATCCCAAGGTGATGGCGCGCAAGGTCGGCGTGGTGCTGCTCAACCTCGGCACGCCCGACGGCACCGACTATTGGTCGATGCGCCGCTATCTCGGCGAGTTCCTCTCCGACAAGCGGGTCATCGATTACCCGGCCTGGCTCTGGCAGCCGCTGCTGCAGCTCATCATCCTCAAAAAACGCCCGTTCACCTCGGGTGCGGCCTACCGCTCGATCTGGAACGAGGCGCTCGACGAAAGCCCGCTCAGGACCGTGACCCGCAGCCAGGCCGAGAAGCTGGCCGAACGCCTGCAGGCGAAACACCCCGAGATCGTCGTCGACTGGGCGATGCGCTACGGCAACCCGTCGATCCAGTCGGTGCTCGAGCGCCTCGCCGAGCAAGGCTGCAACCGCATCGCCTTCATGGCCCTCTATCCACAATATGCGGCACCCACCACCGCCACGGCCTACGACAAGGCGTTCGAGGCGCTGATGAAGATGCGCTGGCAGCCGGCGATCCGCACCATGGGCCCCTATCACGACGAGCCGGGCTACATCGATCTTCTGGCCAGCAGCGTCGAGCGGCATCTGGCGACCCTGGACTGGGAGCCCGAGAAGCTCATCATGTCCTACCACGGCGTGCCCAAGCGCTTCTTGATGAGCGGCGATCCCTATCACTGCATGTGCCACAAGACGACCAGGCTGGTGCGCGAACGGCTGGGCTGGCCCAAGGACCGGGTCATGGTCTGCTTCCAGTCGCGTTTCGGCCCCGAGGAGTGGCTGCAGCCCTATCTCGACGAGACGCTGGAGCACTTGCCGAAGGAGGGGGTGAAGAAGATCGCCGTGATCTCGCCGGCCTTCGCCACCGACTGCGTCGAGACCCTGGAAGAGATCAACCAGGAAGGCCGCGAGGAATTCATGGAGGCGGGCGGCGAGCAGTTCACCTACATCCCATGCCTCAACGACGACGACGCCCACATGGATTTCCTGGCCGAGCTCGCCCGGCGCGAAACCTGCGGCTGGGTCTAGTAGCCGGCTGTCGTCATCTCCCTCTTCACCGGTGAGGACGATGCCCTCGCCGGTGCCGGCTACGTCTCGCTGTCGACCGGCCGGGTGGTTGCCACCCGGTTTGCGGCCCGACTGGTCAGCTCTTCCGGGCGCAGCCCTTCTGGTCATAGAGCTGCGCCATCCAGGCCTTGCGCTCGAGGATCAACTGGTCGGCCTGGCCGGCGTCGTAATAGGTGTAGGCGAGGCCGGGCAGCCAGAAGATGGCGGCCGCCACATTGGTGCCGGTGGCCCCGCGCTTGCTGTCGATCTCCTGCTTCGCCTGATCGAGCTTCTGCGTCTCGGCGAGAATCTCTTCACAGCCCATTTCGCTGTCGCCGATCTGCTTGGCCTGAACCTTTTCCGAGGTCGCGCAAGCCGAAAGGGCCATCAGGCCCGAAAGGCATGCCGCACCAACGATCAACGACTTGCGCGACATCGAGACTTCTCCACTCGATAAGTGTTGTTTATGTCAGCCGACAGCGCTCTATCCACCCGCCCATGGCCCTTGTCAATCGGCGTCGCGCGTGCTGTCCCGAATGCCGATGAACAGCCATACCAGGTCGTTGCACGCTCCTTCGAGGGGCGCCGTTTTCGGCTCACCCGGACCCCGGATGCCATGCCACTCGAACGATTGAACAGCCTGATCGAGAGCGGTGAGCTGAGCCTCGATTCGGCGCAGATGATCGTCGCCGAAAAACTCGACGCGCTGGCGCGGGAACTCGCCGAAGCGCCCGCTGCCGTCCCGGCGCGATCCGGCCTCTTCGGCCGATTGATCAAGGGCAGCGCCAAGCCGCCGCCCGCCGGCCCCAAGGGCCTCTACATCCACGGCGGTGTCGGCCGCGGCAAGTCGATGCTGATGGACCTCTTCTACGAGGCCGTGGACGTGCCGAAGAAGCGCCGGGTGCACTTCCACGCCTTCATGATCGACGTCCACCAGCGCCTGCACCGGCTGCGCCAGGGCGGTGGCAAGGGTGAGCCGCTCGAGACACTGGCCCAGGCGCTCGCCGGCGAGGCGCGGCTGCTCTGCTTCGACGAATTCCACGTCGTCAACATCGCCGATGCGATGATCCTCGGCCGGCTCTTCGAAGGCCTGTTCAACGCCGGCGTGGTGGTGGTCGCCACATCCAACTGGCCGCCCGACCGGCTCTACGAGGACGGCCTCAACCGCCAGCGGTTCTTGCCGTTCATCGCGCTCTTGCAGGAGCGAATGGAGGTGCTGGAGTTGGCAGGCCCGACCGACTACCGGCTGGAACGCCTGCGCGAGCTGCCGGTCTACCACTACCCGCTCGGCCCAGTGGCGAGCCGGGCGCTGGACGGTATCTTCGGAGCCCTCGCCGATGGCGTCGAGGCTGCGCCAACCGAAGTCGAGGTCGGCAGCCGCAAGCTCGGGGTGCCCGAGGCCGCGGGCGGTGTTGCCCGCTTCACCTTCGACGATCTCTGCGCGCAGCCGCTGGGCCCAGCCGACTATCTCGCCCTGGGGCGCCGCTTCCACAGTATCGTGCTCGACGCCGTGCCGCTCTTGACCCCCGATCGGCGCAACGAGGCCAGGCGGTTCATGACCCTGATCGACGCCCTCTACGAAAGTCGGGTGATGCTCTTTCTGGCGGCCGCCGCCCCGACGACCGAACTCTACCCGATCGGCGACGGCGCCTTCGAGTTCCAGCGCACGGTCAGCCGCCTCATGGAGATGCAATCCAAGGAATGGCTGGAGGCCTGCCGCAACCGCAAGACCGACGGCCCGGCGCCCAAGCTCGAAGCCTTCGCCCTGACCAGCGATCTGATCTAGGCCGAACCGCCCGGACTCGGGTCGATCTCAGTTGTAGCCCGGCCAGTCGATGCCCGCCCTGCCGTCGATTTTCAGCATGCGGCATGCCTTCAACATCGGCTTGTCGAGCGTGTAGACGACTCGGGCACCGTTGCTTACGGCAATCGCGAGATGCAGAGCATCACCGCCCCGCAAGCCCGTCTCGAAATGTCCCAAATAGCGCTTTGCTAGCGTGAAGTCTTCGACGCTCGGGAGGAACAGTTTGAAGCTCGAGGCAAGCAGCCCATCGAAGCGTGTGACAGCGTCACGCGCCTCGTCGTCTCGCATGTTTCCCAGGCGGACATGCTTGGCAGCGAGTGATGCAAACTCGACGAGCGCCCACTGGCTCGTCGACCATTCGTCAGCTGCGACGTTACGCATGAAGGCTTCTACGGCGGCGCCCGTCGCCTCTGGCAACACCAGCGGCGTCAGGATGGACGTGTCGAAGTACAGCAAGGCCTAGGAGGCCGGCTAAAGCCCCTCGTCCCGCATTTCACGCAGAAGCTCGACGCTGGACTTCGTCAGCTGCGGCATGCGCGCCCGAAAGGCGGCCAGCTCCTCGAATGGGATCGGCTCGAGCTTCTTCTCCACAGCACGTATTTGCGCCACGGGCCGACCCCGCCGCGTGACCACGACCTCCTCGCCCGCTTCCACCTTGTTCAAAAGTTCGCTCAACTGCGCCTTAGCCTGCGCCAATGTCACGGTCAGCATGCCCGCATCTCCGAGATGGTCATGAAGATGGTCATTAGATAGCGCATCCCAAGGCGTGATGCCAGGAGAAACCGGCCCCCTCACGCCCCACAGAACCGCCACGGCCCGATATCGACGTGGAAATGATCGTGATGCGCCCGGTCGTGGGCGGGGGTCAGGACGACGTTGAAGTGGCCACAGGCGGTCTGGCCCAGATCGCGGAGGAAGGCGGATTCGTCGCGCCGCCCGCGCCAGCCGTCGCGGACGCTGATATAGCGACCATCGGTGGTGCTGAAGCCCGAGATGTCGAGCGCCTGGCCGGTGCTGTGCAGGCTCATCCGTCGCTGGTTGCCGGACATTCGCCGGCAACTGTAGGAGCCATAGTGGTGGATTTTGGCGATCTCGCTGCCCAAGCGGCGAACGGCGAGACGCTGCATCTCGGGCTCGAAGCGGGCCCAGGCCAACATCATCGGGCAACTGGTCCGCAAAGTGGGCGTCATCGCCGCGGTCGACGCCTGCACGACGACCGGCGCCGGCACCGCACAGACATTGGCGGTGGGCGCGTCCACCCAGGGCGTGAAGCTGACCGGTTCCCGCGCTAACGCGGCAAAGCACGTGGCCCGGTCGGTGGGCCACGTGGTGGCCACCGGCGGTGTCGACGGCTTCCGGGCGCAGGACGCCACAACCAACAGCAGGACGACGAGGAAGAAAGTCCGCCTGATCAGCCTGCCTGCTCCATCAGCCTGCCTGCTCCGTGATCGCCGTCTCGGCAATCGGCAGATCGGGCTCCTTGATCGCCATCTTGCGCTGCCAGGCGAAGACCGCGAGACCGAGCCCGATACCGAGAAGATCGGTGACCAGGCCGCCGGAGATCATCAAGAGCGCCGCCGCACCCAATACCAGCCGGAGCAGGATGTTGGTGCGGCCGAAGAACCAGCCCTGAACGGCGGCGGACAGGAGGAAGACGCCGACACAGGCGGTCGCCGTATAGTGGATGATCTCGACCCAGCTGCCGAGCATCAGAAGGGCCGGGCTGTAGAAGAACATGAACGGCACGACGAAGGCCGCGAGCCCCAACTTGAACGCGGTCATCGAGGTCGGCAGCGCCTTGGAGCCAGCGATCGCGGCACCCGCGTAGGCCGCCAAGGCGACCGGCGGCGTGATCGCCGAAACGACGGCGAAGTAGAAGACGAAGAAGTGCGCCACGAGAGGCTCGATCCCGAGGCGGATCAACCCCGGTGCGACCACGGATGCCGCTACCGCATAGGCCGCCGTGGTCGGCATCCCCATCCCCAGCATCAGCGAGATGCCCATGGCAAAAAGCAGCGCCAGGAACTGGCTGGTGTCGGCGACCGACAGCAGCAGCGACGAAAAGCGCAAGCCGACGCCGGTGAGGCCGATGACGCCGACGATGATGCCGGCACAAGCGCAGACTGCGATCAGCTGGACCGCCATGGTCGACGTCAGGTGCAAGGCCCGGATGATGCCCATGGGCCCGAGCCAATGCGGCGTCAGCCAACTCACGACGATGGCCGCCATCAGCGAGAGCGTGCCGGCGCGGATCACCGAATAGCCGGAGAAGAGCGCACCGATCAGGATCAGGATCGGGGCGAAGAGGTAGACCTGTTTCACCAGCACGCTGAAGCGCGGCAGCATGTGCCGTGGCAGGCCCTTCATGCCGGTCCGCTGCGCCTCGAAATCGACCATGAAGTAGACCGAGACGAAGTAGAGCACGGCCGGGATCACTGCTGCGGCCGCGATCTCGGTATAACGGATGCCGGTCACCTCGGCCATGATGAAGGCGCCGGCGCCCATGATCGGCGGCATGATCTGTCCGCCGGTCGAGGCCGCGGCCTCGATGCCCGCCGCACTCTGCGGCCGATAGCCGACCTTCTTCATCAAGGGAATGGTGAGCGAGCCCGTGGCCACCACGTTGCCGGCCGAGGTGCCGTTGATCATGCCCATCAGACCGGAGGCGAAGATCGAGACCTTGGCCGGACCGCCCCGGGCATGACCCGCGGCGGCGAAGGCGAAATTGACGAAGTAGTCGCCGACCTTGGAGGCTTGCAGGAACGCCGCGAAGCAGATGAAGAGGATGATGTAGGTCGAGGACACCGCGGTCGTCGGCCCGAGAATGCCGCTGTCGGTATAGAGATAGCTGAAGAAGCGCGGCGCCGGGTAGCCGCGATGGGCGAGAAAGCCCGGCAGCCACGGACCGATGAAGGCATAGAGGATGAAGACGCCGGCGATGATCACCAGCGCCAGGCCGGCGAGCCTTCGCGTCGCCTCCAGGATCAACAGCACGCCCGCGAGCGACACCCAGAAATCAGCCGGTGTCGGGGCCACGCCGGCGCGGAACTGCAAGGCCGCCAGATTGAAGAGAAGATAGGCTGCGACCGCTCCGGCCGCCGCCGCCATCAGCCAGTCGACGATCTCCACCCGGTCGGTTCGCGCCGGCGCCAGCCAGGCCGTGACGATCGACAAGATGGTGCCATAGGCCAGGGCGGGTGCTGCGTAGCCGTAGAGCCAGGCTGGCGGGGCTGCCATCCCGGCATAGTCGCGCAGCAAGAACGGCACCAGCATGGCGATGATCGAGGGGACGAGCAGCACCGCCGAGACGACCCGCAGACCCTGCAGCAACGGCTCCGGAATCCGCCCGGCCGAGACGACGTCGCCCGAGCGCGGTACCGCCACGGTCATCAGCACGAAGCCGATCATCAGCCCGCCGGCGACGTGCAGGATGCGAAACGCCCAGGTCTCGAGCGGAAAGAGATTGAGGACGATGAGGTGAAAGGCCGTGTAGGCCACGCCGAACCAGAAAAGGAGGTGGCCGCTCCAGCCTTCCAGTATCCGCTGGTTGCCCGTTGCCGGCTCGTCGTCCGTGCCCTGGACGATGATCGTGTCGTCTTGCGGTTCTGCCTTGGCCACGGACACTCTCCCGGATCACCCTATTGAAACGAGAAACGGGCGGGGTTGCCCCCGCCCGCTCTCCGACCGCCTACTCCTGGTAGTCGTCCGGGATCAGCTCCGCCGGAATGTCGAAGCCTTTTTCCTTGTAGTACTGCACCGCACCCGGGTGGAACGGCAGGAAGGTGTTGTGCACCCAGTTCTCGGGCAGCGTCTCGGCCGCCGCCTGGTGGATCTGCATCATCCGATCGTGATTATCGAGGACGACCTTCATCACCTCGTAGACGAAGCTCTGCGGCATGTCCTTGTGGGCGATGCCGAAGTTCCACATGGCGACCGAATGCATCGGCTCGGTCTGGGTGCTGTAGGTCCCGGCCGGGATCTCGTAGGCGCTGACCGGGAACTGCTCGATCAGCGTGGCCTGCTCTTCCTCGGTGAAGGCGTAGAAGTTGATGTTCTGCTGCGCCTCGATCTCGCTGTAGACCGCGATCGGCAGGCCGGCGCAGAACGAGAAGGCGTCGATCAAGCCGTCACCGAGCTGACCGCCGAGGTCCGACGCACCGCCGAACTGGTCGTTGGTCTCGATGCCCAGTGCATCGTAGAAGCGCGGCCAGTAGGTGCCGCAGGTGCCGCCGCGCGGGCCGTTGCCGACGGTCTTGCCGTCGAGATCGCTGACCGAGGTGATGCCGCTCGAGGCCAGCGCCGCGCCGTGAAACGGCGTCTGGTACATCGGGAAGGTGGCGCGGATGTCGCGCATCTCGACGCCCGGCATGATCGGGCTGATGCCGTCCCAGGCCTCGCGCGCCGGGCCCATGGTGGTCATCGCCATCTGCACGTCGTTGGTCTGGGTCAAGGCCAGGTTCTGCACCGGGCCGCCGGTGACCTCGGAGCTCGACGGCACACCGAGCATCTCCTGGATCATCCCGGCCCAACCGGCGCCGTAGATGAAGAAGGTGCCGCCCTGCGACGCCGTGCCGACCATGATCGAATCCGGCCAGCCCTCGCGGTCCTGCGCCGCACCCGGCGCCGGGGCGAAGCCGACCACACCGGCGAGCGCCAAGGCGCCGAGACCCGTCATACAAAATTTGAACATTCGTCTACTCCCTGAACACGAGTTCAACCGTGCGGACACGGCTTTCGTGCCCTTTGTCATAGCGCAAGGAACAAACGTTGCAACCGGGCAACGCCCTTTGCGCTATCGCCCGGTCAGCCGACAGGCTCGAGCAGGCCTTCGAGAAACTCGACGACGGCGGGCGTCGACCAGTCCGCAAAACCGGCGTGGCGGTAGACCTCGTTGCCGTCTCGATCGACGACGATGGTGACCGGCAGTCCGCGCACCGCGTAGGGCCCGCTCACCGCCATGATCGGGTCGCGCAGAACCTCCAGCCGCTCGGCGCCCACCTCGGCCATGAACGCCCGAAGCGCTTCTGGTCCCGCCCGGTCCATGGCGAGCGTCACCACCCTGAGCGGCCGATCCGCGAAGATCTCGTCGAGGCTGGCCAGCGTCGGCATTTCCTGCTTGCAGGGCGCGCACCACGTGGCCCAAAAGTTCAGGACGACCACCTCGCCAGTGGTGAGCGCAGCCTGGAGATCGAGCTCGTTCCCGGCGAGATCCTGGACGGTGACGGACGCGATCGGGGTCGGCGGTCCGGCCTCGGGCTCGATGGCCGCGGCACCGTGGGCGAACATCGTGCCGAAGAGGATGGCGGTCGCTAGAGCTGGCATGTGCCGCATCGCCGGCAATCTCCAAAAGCATTTCGAGGCTGACGAGGACCGAAAGCGTGACATGACGGAGCAACGCAAGGCTGCCCGCGACCTCTGGGGAGGCCACTTCGCCACGGGCCCGGCACCGCTGATGGAGCAGATTAATGCGTCGATCGGCTTCGACAAGCGGCTCTGGCCTCACGACATCGTGGGCTCGAAGGCGCACGCGACGATGCTGGCAGGCCAGGGTATCATCAGCGAGGCCGACCGCGACGCCATTCTCGAAGGCCTCGACGAGATCGCCCGCGAGATCGAGGCCGGCAGCTTCACCTTCGATCCGGCGCTCGAGGACATCCACCTCAATATCGAATCTCGGCTGACCGAGAAGATCGGCGAGCCCGGCCGCCGGCTGCACACCGCCCGCTCCCGCAACGACCAGGTCGCGACCGACTTCAAGCTCTTCGTCCGAGCATCCATCGACCGTGCCATCGACCTCCTCGAGCATCTCACCGACACGATCCTCGACATCGCGGACCAGCACGCCGCCACGGTGATGCCGGGCTTCACCCACCTGCAGGCCGCCCAGCCCGTGACCTTCGGCCATCACCTGATGGCCTATGCCGAGATGGTCGTGCGCGACCGCTCGCGCTTCGCCGATGCCAGGCTCAGGCTCAACGAGTGCCCACTCGGTGCCGCGGCCCTGGCCGGCACCAGCTTTCCCATCGACCGCCATGCCACGGCCTCGGCCCTCGGCTTCGACCGGCCGGCGGCGAACTCGATCGACGCCGTCTCCGATCGCGACTTCGCCCTCGACTATCTGGCCTCGGCCGCGATTACCGCCGTCCACCTCTCGCGCCTCGCCGAAGAGCTCGTCCTCTGGTCGACGCCGCAGTTCGGCTTCGTCACGATGGCCGAGGACTTCACCTCCGGCAGCTCGATCATGCCGCAAAAGCGCAACCCGGACGCGGCCGAGCTGGTCCGCGGCAAGAGCGGCCGCGTGCTCGGCCACAGCCAAGCGCTGCTGGTCACCATGAAGGGGCTGCCGCTGGCCTATTCGAAGGACATGCAGGAGGACAAGGAGGGCGTGTTCGACGCGGTGGACACGCTCGAGCTCTGCCTGCGAGCGACCACGGCCATGCTCGCCTCGATGCGGGTCGATCCGGCGCGGATGCGGGCCGCGGCCGGGGTCGGCTTCACCACGGCCACCGACCTCGCCGACTGGCTGGTTCGGGTCAAGGGGGCGCCCTTCCGGGATGCGCACGGCATCGCGGCCAGGGCGGTCAAGGCCGCCGAGGAACGCGCCTGCGATCTGCACGAGCTCGACGAGGCCGTCCTGCAGGCCATCGATCCCAGGCTCGACGGCGCGGTCCGCCGCCTGCTCCGGGTCGAGGCCTCGGTCGCGAGCCGCACCAGCCATGGTGGCACGTCGCCCGAGCGTGTCAGAGAGGCGATTACGGCAATGCGCGAGCGCCTGGCGGCTCTGGAGCCGGGCCGGTGACCCGCCGCCGGCAGTTTCTCGCCCTGTTGCTGACGGCCCCGGCTCTCGCCGGCTGTGGCCGCCGGGGCGATCTCCGCCTGCCCGACCGGCCGCAACCGGCGCCAGTCGAGGAAAACCCGGTTCCGCTCGACGAAAGCACAAGGGACTCGGATACGTGAAGGCCTTCACCTATCGGGCCGGGCAGCTCGCCTGCGAGACGGTGCCGTTGGCGACCATCGCGGCAGAGGTCGGCAGCCCTTGCTACGTCTATTCCGCGGGTGCCATGCGCGCCCAGCTCCAGGCATATCAGGATGCGTTCGCCGCTCGTCCGGCGCTCTTTTGCTATGCGGTCAAGGCCAACAGCAACATCGCCGTGATCCGCACGCTGGCGGCAGCCGGGGCCGGGGCCGACACGGTCTCCGGCGGTGAGATCGAGCGGGCACTGGCCGCCGGCGTGCCGCCCCAAAAGATCGTCTTCGCCGGCATCGCCAAGAGCGCGGAGGAGATCCGCTTTGCCCTGGGCTCGGGCATCCTGCAGTTCAATGTCGAATCGGTGCCCGAGCTCTTGCGCATCTCGGCCGTCGCGCAGGAGCTCGGCACCACGGCACCGGTGGCATTGCGCATCAATCCCGACGTCGATGCCGCGACGCACAGCAAGATCTCGACCGGGCGGAAGGAAGACAAGTTCGGCATCCCTTACGCCGATGCGCCGGCCCTCTACGGCATGGCGGCGAGCCTGCCCGGCATCGAGCCGGTCGGTCTGCATCTGCATATCGGCTCGCAGATCACGACGATCGAGCCCTTCGCAAAAGCCTATCGGCGCGGCATCGACCTCTTCAACGAGATCCGCGGTGCCGGCATTCCGCTCCGCCGTCTCGATCTCGGCGGCGGCTTCGGCGTACGCTACCGAAGCGAGACGCCGATCCCGGCGGCGGCCTTTGCCGCCATGGTCTTGGAATTGGTGGCCGGGCTCGATGTCCAGCTGGTTTTCGAACCGGGCCGGGCGTTCGTGGCCGAAGCCGGGGCTCTGGTGTCGAGCGTGATCTACCGCAAGGAAAGTGGTGGCCGGCGGTTCTTGGTCCTCGATGCCGGCATGAACGTGCTG
Organism: Geminicoccaceae bacterium; assembly: GCA_011390475.1. Lineage (GTDB taxonomy): Bacteria > Pseudomonadota > Alphaproteobacteria > Geminicoccales > Geminicoccaceae > SLRI01. Next base: position 18,417 of record JAABSG010000007.1, read on the forward strand.
ATCCGACCAGCCCTCTACGATGCCTATCACGAGGTCCTGCCGCTCGCCGAACCCGAGGCGGATGCCCATCTCGAGCCCATGGATGTCGTCGGACCGATTTGCGAGAGCAGCGATATTTTCGGACGCGACCGCTATCTGCCGCTGCTCGATTCCGGCGACCGGGTGGCATTTCTTTCGGCCGGTGCCTATGGCGCGGTGATGGCATCAGACTATAATTCGAGGTGGAGTGCCGCCGAGGTGCTGGTCGACGGCGACCGCTGGGCCGTGATCAAGCCGGGACGAGCCCCAGGCGCCCAGTTCGCCGACGAGGCCATTCCGCCTTGGCTTGAGGCCGTGCGGACATGAGTTCCCGGCAATGATGAACGCCTGCCACGGGTGGGCCGAACCGAAAGGTTGAGCGAATGGCCGATCGCGCCAATCCGCTGGAGACCAGAAGCTTCAAGGGCAAGCTCTGGCTCGCCCGCGCGGCGCTCGCCTTCGAGCGGCTCTATCCCGCGCTCTTCCCGACTCTCGTCGTCATCGCGGGCTTCCTCGTCCTCAGCCTGTTCGATGTCTGGCGCGCCCTGCCGGTCTGGCTGCACGCCCTGGCCCTTCTGGGCTTCGCCGTCGCCGTTCTCCATGGCCTCTATCGGGCGCGAACGGCTTGTGTCTGGCCGTCGCGGTCGGCCGGTCTCGCCCGGCTGGAAGCCGACAGCGATGCCCGCCACCAACCCTTGCGCGTGCTCGAGGATCGGCTGCCGGAGGGTTGGCAGGATCCGGTGGCTACAAGTCTCTGGCAGCGGCACCGCGAGCGGGTGCTGGCGGCACTGCACCGGATCCGCGTCGCCCCGCCGCGCTCGGCCATGCCCGGCCGCGATCCCTGGGCCGCCCGGGCGCTGGTGCTGTTGGTGCTGGTCGTGGGCGCGGTCGAGGCGCGCGGCGATTTCGGCGAACGGTTGTTGCGGGCGGTGAGCCCCGGCATGGCGACCGCGGCGGCGCTGCCGGTCGATGTCACGATGTGGGTGACCCCGCCGACCTACACCCAACGGCCGCCCTTGACGATCGAGCAGACCCGCCGGATGGAGCGGTTGGATGTGCCCGCCGGCAGCGAGGCGGTGGTGCAACTGCACAATCTGGGGCCAGCCGGTGACCCGCGGCCGGCGATCCGTTTCAACGGTGAGGTGCTCGACCTCGCCGATCTCGGCGAGCGGAGCGGCGAGGCACGGCTGACGCTCGAGACGGCCGGCGTATTGGAAATCGTGCCTGGAGCCGGCGAGCCGCTGGCGCGTTGGCAGGTTCTGGTGCTGCCCGACATGCCGCCCTCGATCAGCTTCGCCGAGCCGCCGCGGGCGACGCACCGCCGGGTGCTCGAGCTCGCCTACGAGGCCAGCGACGACTATGGCGTGCGCCGCGTTGCGCTCGATTTCGTCCTGATCAGCCGGCCGAGCGAAGCCGACACTGTCGTTTTGGCCGAGCCGGCAAGAGCGCCCCGGCAGCTCGCCAGCACGGCCTACAGCGATCTGACGGCGCACCCGCTGGCCGGGCTCGAGGTCGAGCTGCAGTTGGTTGCGACCGATGGCCTGGGGCAAGACGGGCGCAGCGAGGCCGTGCGCATGGTGCTGCCCGAGCGGCATTTCGAGCATCCGCTGGCGCGGGCCGTGGTGGCCGAGCGGCGGCGGCTGGTGCGCGAGCCGCAGGAACGAAACGAGGTGGTCAGCCGCTTGGACCGGTTGGCCGAGAGCGAGCTTGCCGAGCAGGCGGGCACGGCCATTCAGCTCGGCCTCTCGATCGCCGGCTCGCGGCTGCGCCAATCGACCGATGCCGAGGAGCGACGCTCGGTGGTCGATCTCCTCTGGGAGCTCGCCTTGATGATCGAGGAGGGCACACTCTCGGTCGCCGAGCGCTCGTTGCGCGAGATCCAGGACGCCCTGCAGCGGGCGCTCGAGGAAGGCGCTCCCGACGAGGAGCTGCAGGCGCTGATGGACGAGCTCCGGGAGGCGATGGACCGCTATCTCGACGAACTGACCCAGCAGGCGCTCGAGCAGATGCGGAACATGCCAGAGAACATGCCTATGCAGCCGATCGACCCGTCGCAGATGGTCGATCGCCAGCAGCTGCAGGAGATGCTCGACCGCGCCGAGGAGATGATGCAGGGAGGGGCCCGCGAGCAGGCCCAGGCGATGCTGGAGCAGCTGCAGCAGATGCTCGAGAACCTGCAGGCGGGCATGCCGCAGATGCAGCCCAATCCGGGCGAGCAGGCCCTGTCCGACCTGCAACGGATGATCGAGCTGCAGCAGAACCTGCTCGATCGCAGCCATCAGATGCGGCAGGGCCAGGCCGGCGAGCAGGGCCAGGAAGGCCAGGAAGGCCAGGAGGGTCAGCCGGGCCAAGAGGGCCAAATGGGCCAGGACGGCCAGGGCATGCAAGGCCAGTCGGGTACGGGCCAGGCGGCGGCCGAGCAGGACGCGCTCAGGCGGGCGCTGGGCGAGCTGATGCGGCGGATGGGCGAGAGCGGCATGGACATCCCGCGCTCGCTCGGTCAGGCGGAAATGCAGATGCGCGGGGCGCGCGATGCGCTGGGCGACGGCCAGCCCGGCCAGGCGGTCGCCCCACAGGGTGACGCCATCGACCTGATGCAGCAGGGCGGCCAGGCGATGCTCGATCAACTGCGCGAGCAGATGGCCAACCAGCCGGGGGGTGGCGAGGGTTTCGGTCCGCCGTCGATGGCCGGTCAGCGCGACGGTCGCGACCCGCTCGGCCGGGCGATGCGCAACGAGGGCGGCTGGGACAGCGAAGGCACCGAGGTGCCGCAAGAGCACGACCTCGGCCGTGCCCGCGACGTGCTGGAGGAGCTCTACCGCCGCTCCCGCGACCTCGGCCGGCCGCAACAAGAGCTCGACTACATCGACCGACTGCTCGAACGTTTTTGAGGTCACGCGCATCGCCTCGAGCGCCTGTTCGCGCCCGAGTCCGGCCACCGGTAGCTTTTTGACGATCGCCTGGAATGGCCTGCGCTGAAGCCTCGTTGTCGGCGTGTCGAACGACGACGCAGGAGGTCGAGATGACCCGACAAGCCCCAATGGACAGCGCGGCGGCACCGCCGAGCCCCAGTCGTCGGCAAAGTCGCCGGCCTCTCGACCAGGGCCAACACCACTCCGACGCCCTTGCACCCGAGCCGGGCGCGCCCCTCGAGCAGCAGCACCAGCCGGGGTAACTTTGGCCAGCTGACACGAAGCCGCTTTCGCGTCCCGGTAGCGCCGTCCCGACGGCGCGAGCCTTTCCCGCCGCCCCGCTGCCCATGCTCCGGGCCGCCATTCGCGCCTCTCGCCACGACTCGGGGCCAGACGTGTCGTCGCCTACCACGAGGAGACCACGCCATGACCACCCGCCATGGAATCACCCGCGATCGGACCACCCGTATCACCACGTTCGCCACCGCCCTCACCTTGCTCGCCACGAGCGCCCGCCATCTGGGCCAGTCGCTCACCCTCGACGGCGAGTCTGCGCGACAATCTGGGCAATGCCGCCTTCATGGCCGACGGCAAGGTCGACCGGGTGATGATGGACGACGGCACCCTGGCCGACGCCGTCACCACGCGCGTCCGCACTGCAGCCGACCCCCTGCGGCAGCATCGCTGCGACCCTCTCGGCCACCAACTGACGCGCGCTTGCACGGCCAAAACGCCTTCCCACATACCCTTCGAGTGGTGGCGATGCCCGGCAGGGGTCGCCAGAGGCAGGCCCGCTCGCACGAGGGGCCAGGAAGGGAAAACGACCCATGGATTTCAACAATTACACCGAGCGCGCCCGCGGCTTCGTTCAGTCGGCGCAAGGCCTCGCCCTTCGCGAGGGCCACCAGCGCTTTCTGCCCGAACACATCTTGAAGGTCCTCCTCGACGACCCCGAAGGTATGGCGGCGAACCTGATCCAGGCCGCTGGCGGCAACGCCAAGCAGGCCGCCCAGGCGATCGAGCTCTCGCTCGCCAAGCAGCCCAAGGTCGAGGGCTCGGGCGCGGGCCAGCTCTACCTCGCCCCCGAGACGGCGCGGCTCTTCGAGAGTGCGACCCAGATCGCGAAGAAGGCCGGCGACAGCTTCGTCACGGTCGAGCGCCTGCTCCTGGCCCTGGCCATCTCCGAGAGCGACGCCGGCAAGGTCCTGAAAGACGCGGGCGTCACCGCGCAAGGCCTGAACGCCGCGATCGAGACGGTCCGCAAAGGCCGGACCGCCGAGAGTGCCTCGGCCGAGGACAGCTACGAGGCGCTGAAGAAATACACCCGCGACCTCACGGCCATCGCGCGTGAGGGCAAGCTCGACCCGGTGATCGGCCGCGACGAGGAGATCCGCCGTGTCATCCAGGTCCTCTCCCGCCGGACCAAGAACAACCCGGTCCTCATCGGTGAGCCCGGCGTCGGCAAGACCGCCATCGCCGAGGGCTTGGCCAACCGCATCATCAACGGCGACGTGCCCGAGAGCTTGAAGGACAGAAAGCTCCTCTCGCTCGACCTCGGCCTGCTCATCGCTGGGACCAAGTATCGCGGCGAATTCGAGGAGCGGATGAAGGCCCTCTTGCAGGAGGTCACCCACAGCCAGGGCGAGATCATCCTCTTCATCGACGAGCTGCACACGCTGGTCGGCGCCGGCAAGGCCGATGGTGCGATGGACGCGTCGAACATGCTCAAGCCCGCCTTGGCCAGGGGCGAGCTGCACTGCGTCGGTGCGACGACACTGAACGAGTACAGAAAGCACATCGAGAAGGACGCGGCCCTCGCCCGGCGCTTCCAGCCCGTCTTCGTGCCCGAGCCCTCGGTCGAGGACACGGTCTCGATCCTCCGCGGCCTCAAAGAAAAATACGAGATGCACCACGGTGTGCGCATCACCGACGGCGCCATCGTCGGGGCCGCCGTCCTCTCCAACCGCTACATCACCGACCGCTTCCTGCCCGACAAGGCGATCGACCTCGTCGACGAGGCCGCCGCCCGAAAGCGCATGGCGATCGACAGCAAGCCCGAGGAGATCGACGAACTCGACCGGCGCATCCTCCAGCTCAAGATCGAGCGCGAGGCCCTGAAGAAAGAGCAGGACGAACCCTCCAGGCATCGCCTCGGCAAGCTGGAGAAGGAACTGGCCGAGCTCGAGCAGGAATCGAACGAGCTCACCTCCCGCTGGCAGGCCGAAAAGCAGAAGCTGGCCGGCGCCACCAAGCTCAAGGAAGAGCTCGATCAGGCGCGCCACGACCTGGCCGAAGCCCAGCGCAAGGGCGACTACACCAAGGCCGGCGAGCTGACCTACGCCGTCATTCCCGGCCTCGAGAAGGCGATCCTCGAGGCCGAGGGCACCGAGACCACCCGCATGCTGCAGGAGGAGGTCACCGACAGCGACATCGCCGGCGTGGTCTCGCGCTGGACCGGCGTGCCCGTCGACAAGCTGCTGGAAGGCGAGCGCGAAAAGCTCATCCAGATGGAAAGCCAGCTGGAAAAGCGCGTCGTCGGCCAGGAAGCCGCCGTCCACGCCGTCTCGAATGCCGTCAGGCGGGCCCGCGCCGGCCTCCAGGACCCGAACCGCCCGATCGGCTCCTTCCTCTTCTTGGGCCCGACCGGCGTCGGCAAGACCGAGCTCTGCAAGACCCTGGCCGCCTTCCTCTTCGACGACGAGCAGGCGATGCAGCGCATCGACATGTCCGAATACATGGAAAAACACTCGGTGGCGCGGCTGATCGGCGCCCCTCCGGGCTATGTCGGCTACGACGAAGGCGGTGCCCTCACCGAAGCCGTCCGCCGCAGGCCCTACCAGGTGATCCTCTTCGACGAGATCGAAAAGGCCCACCCCGACGTCTTCAACGTCCTCCTCCAGGTCCTCGACGACGGCCGGCTCACTGATGGTCAAGGAAGGACGGTCGACTTCAAGAACACCATCATCGTCCTGACCTCCAACCTCGGCAGCGAGTTCCTCGCAGCCCTCCCAGAAGGTGCTTCGGCCGAGGAAGCCCGCAACGACGTCATGGAAGTCGTCCGCGCCAGCTTCCGCCCGGAGTTCATCAACCGCCTCGACGAAATCATCCTCTTCAACCGCCTCAGCCGGGCGGAAATGGGGACCATCGTCGAAATCCAACTCGGCTACCTGAAGAAGCTCCTCGCCGACCGCCGCATCGACCTGGCCCTCACCGACGGCGCCCGAACCTGGCTCGGCAACGCCGGCTACGACCCCGTCTACGGCGCCCGCCCCCTCAAGCGCGTCATCCAGAAGAACCTCCAAGAC
>JAABSG010000008.1 GCA_011390475.1 Geminicoccaceae bacterium
CGGTCGGGTCATTCGGTGGCGGCGGGGTCGGGCAGGTGGCTCGCCCGACCCCGTGGCCTCGGCTCAGCTCATGCGCAGGCCTTGACGGCCCGCGTCGCCATCACCTTGACGAGGTGGGCGCGGTAGTCGGCCGACGCGTGGATGTCGGCATTGAGGTTGCCGGCATCGAGCGTGAGGTCGGCAATGGCATCGGCCGCGAAGTTCGACGCGAGCGCGCTCTCGGCCTCGGTCCAGCGAAAAGCGGTGGGACCCGCACCGGTGACGGCGACCCGGACCTCGGCGCCGTACTTGACGACATAGGCGCCGGCGATCGCGTAGCGGGACGCGGGGTTGCGGAACTTCTGATAGCTCCCGGCGTCGGGCTTTTGGAAGTGGACTTCCTTGATGATCTCGTCGTCCTCGAGAGCCGTCTCGAACATCCCGGTGATGAAGTCGTCGGCGGCGATCTCGCGCTTGGTGGTGCGGATCGTGGCCTTGAGCGCGAGAAGCGCGCCCGGATAGTCGGCGGCCGGGTCGTTGTTGGCGATCGAGCCGCCGAGCGTGCCCAGGTTGCGGACCTGCGGGTCGCCGATGTGCTGGGCCAAGTGGGCGAGCGACGGGATCACCTTTTCGACGACATCACTCTTGGCCACCTGACCGTGCGTGGTCATCGCCCCGATGGTCAGGCCGCCGGCCTCTTCCTTGATGCCCTTCATTTCGCCGATGGCACCGAGGTCGATGACCGAGGTCGGCTGCGCCAGGCGCTGCTTGAGGGTCGGAATGAACGTCTGGCCGCCGGCCATGAGCTTGGCGTCGCCGTCACCACCGATCAGTTGGGCGGCCTCGGCGAGCGAGGTGGGCTTCTTGTACTCGAATTCATACATCGTCGTGGTTCTCCCTAGCGGTGCCGGGGCCGCCACTTTTCGAGGCGGCCCCTTGCCGGTTCTGTTGGTTTCTCTACTCGGCGGCCCGGGCCATGCCCTGCATGGCGGCCCAGACTTTTTGCGGGGTGGCCGGCATCTCGACGCGGACGCCGATCGCGTCCGTGATGGCGTTGATCACCGCCGGCGGCGAGCCGATCGCCCCCGCCTCGCCGCAGCCCTTCACGCCCATCGAATTCGACGTGCAAACGGTGCCGGCGGAGGTCACCACTTCGAAGCTCGGCACGTCGTCGGCCCTGGGCATGGTGTAGTCCATGTACGAGCCGGTGAGCAGTTGGCCGCTCTCGTCGTAGATGGCGCCTTCGAGCAGCGCCTGGCCGATGCCTTGGGTCAGGCCGCCATGGACCTGACCCTCGACGATGTTCGGATTGATGACGTTGCCGAAATCGTCGACCGCGACCAGCTTCTCGATCTTGACCACGCCGGTGTCGGGATCGATCTCGACCTCGCAGATATAGGTTCCCGACGGGTAGGTGAAGTTGGGCGGATCGAAGAAGGCGCCCTCTTCCATGCCGGGCTCGAGGTCGGGTGGGTAGTTGTGTGGCACGTAAGCCGTGAAGACGACTTCGCCCATCGACTTCGAGCGGTCGGTGCCGGCGACCGAGAACTGGCCGTTCTCGAACGTGATGTCGGCTTCGGAGGCTTCGAGCAGGTGGGCCGCGATCTTCTTGCCCTTGGCGATCAGCTTGTCGCAGGACTTGACGATCGCCTCGCCACCCACGGCCAAGGACCGTGAGCCGTAGGTGCCCATGCCCACGGGCGTCTTTTCGGTATCGCCGTGGATCACCTCGATATCTTCGAACGGAATGCCGAGCTTTTCCGAGACGAGCTGGCTGAAGGTGGTCTCGTGGCCCTGGCCGTGGCTGTGCGTGCCGGTCAGCACCTGCACCTTGCCGGTGTGGCTGAAGCGGACCTTGGCACTTTCCCACAAGCCCACGCCGGCGCCGAGCGAGCCGACCACCGCCGAGGGGGCGATGCCGCAGGCCTCGATGTAGCAGGAGATGCCGATGCCGCGCTTCTTTCCCTTGGCTTCGGCCGCAGCCTTTCTGGCCGGAAAGCCCTTGTAGTCGATCAGCTCCATCGCCTTGTCGAGGGTCACCTCGTAATCCCCGATGTCATAAACCAGCGCCACTGGTGTCTGATAGGGGAAGGCGTCCTTGGGGATGAAGTTCTGCCTTCGGAACTCGGCCGGGTCCTTGCCGGTTTCCTTGGCCGCCTGCTCGAAGAGCGTCTCGAGCAGGAACGAGGCCTCGGGCCGGCCGGCGCCGCGATAGGCGTCGACAGGGGCGGTGTTGGTATAATAGGCCTTCACCTCGGCATAGATCGCCGGGGTCTTGTACTGACCGGCCAGGAGCGTGGCGTAGAGATAGGTCGGCACGCAGGAGCTGAAGGTCGACATGTAGGCGCCGATATTGGCCTTGGTGTGGACCCGAAGCGCCGTGACGTTGCCGTCCGCGTCCATGGCGAGCTCGGCGTGGCTGACATGGTCACGGCCGTGCGCGTCGGAGAGGAAGGCCTCCGAGCGATCGCAGGTCCACTTGACCGGCCGGCCGCCGACCTTCTTGGATGCCCAGGTGACGACGCATTCCTCGCCGTAGATGAAGATCTTCGAGCCGAAGCCGCCGCCGACATCGGGACCGATGACCCTGAGCTTGTGCTCGGGTGCCACCTGAACGAAGGCCGCCATGACCAGCCTGTGGACGTGCGGGTTCTGGCTGGTGACGTAGCAGGTGAACTGGTCCAGGCCGCTGTCGTAGGTGCCGATCGCGGCCCGGGGCTCCATCGCATTGGGTACGAGCCGGTTGTTGACGAGATCGATGCGGGTGACGTGGGCGGCGCTGGCCATGGCCGCGTCGACCGCGGCCTGATCACCGAGCTCCCAGTCGAAGATCAGGTTGTGCTCGACCTCGTCATGGACGGTGGACGCTGCATCGTGCGCCTTGGCGACGTCGACCACTGCCGGCAGCTCGTCGTACTCGACCACCAGTGCTTCGGCCGCGTCCTGGGCCTGGGCGTGGGTCTCGGCGATGACGACGGCCACCCGGTCGCCGACATAGCGGACCTTGCCCTGCGCCAGGAGCGGGTGCGGGCCCATCTTCATCGGCGAGCCGTCCTTCGACTTGACCAGCCAGCCGCAGATCAGGTTGCCGAGCCCGTCGGCCGCGACGTCCGTGCCGTCCAGGACCGCGAGCACACCCGGCATGTCCGCCACGCTCGCCTTGTCGACGCCAACCAGCTTGGCGTGGGCATGCGGGCTGCGCACGAAGACGGCATGGGTCTGGCCGTGTTGGCTGATGTCGTCGGTGTACCGGCCCTTGCCGGTGATGAAGCGCTGGTCCTCCTTGCGGAGCGACCTGGCGCCGATACCGTTCTCTGCCATTTGTTGAGCTTCCTTGCTTGCCGAAGCCGCCCCCGATTGAAACAGGTATCTCGACTGTCTATTCGGCCGCCTGGGGCATGCCGCCCTTCATGGTCTCGGCGGCGGCCAGGATGGCCTTGACGATATTGTGGTAGCCGGTGCAACGGCACATGTTGCCCTCGAGCCAGTCGCGGACCTCGTGCTCGGTCGGGCTCGGGTTCTGCTGCAGGAGATCGGCCGCCGACATCAGCATACCCGGCGTGCAGAAGCCGCATTGCAGGCCGTGATGCTCGCGGAACGCCGCCTGGATCGGGTGCAGGGTGCCGTCGGCCTGGGCCAAGCCCTCGACCGTGGTCACCTCGGCGCCTTCGGCCTGGGCTGCCAGCATCGTGCAGGACTTCACGCTGCGGCCGTCGACATGGACGACGCAGCAGCCGCACTGCGAGGTGTCGCAGCCGACATGCGTGCCGGTGAGGCCGAGATTCTGGCGCAAGAAATCGACGAGCAGCGTGCGCCCCTCGATCTCGCCGGAAACCGCCTTGCCGTTCACGGTCATCGATAGTTTGGTCATCGTCGAAAACCCTCCCATTGCCGGCCTTCGTCGCCGGTAGTGTCGTTAGGTTGCCATCCGAGGGGCGATGTGCCGCCTCAGGTGAAGAGGAGATAGAGCAGGATCAGCACGACCACGCCGATTCCGATATAAGCCGGCATGCCGAGCCCGCCCAGAAATCCCGGGCCGGTGGGCTCCGGGGCCGGTTCGGCGGCCGGCCGCGCCTTGGGCTCCGCGGCTTTTTCCGCCCGATCGGTGACCGCGTCGGCGGGGAACGGTGCGGGTTGGGCCGGCTCGCCCGCTGGCTCGGGCGAAGGTTCGCCGACCGGTCCAGCCGGTGCCGTGGTCTCGGGTTCGGCCGACGCCGCCGCGGCTCGCGGGCCGCTGGCGGCGACCTCGGCGTCGGTGACGATCCGGCTGAACTTGCCGAAGAAATCGTCGGCCATTTTCTTGGCCGTGCCCTGGATCAGCCGCGAGCCGATTTGCGCCAGCTTGCCGCCCACCTCGGCCTTGGCGTTGTAGGTGAGGATGGTGTCGCTGCCGTCCTCCTTCAGGTGGACATCGGCGCCGCCCTTGGCGAAGCCCGCGGCCCCACCCTTGCCCTCGCCGACGATCGAATAGCTTTCCGGCGCGTTGATGTTCTCCAGCCTGACATTGCCCGTGAACTTGGCCTTCACCGGTCCGACTTTGGCGGTGACCTTGGCCTCGAGCTCGGTGTCGGAATGCTTGGTCAGCTCCTCGCAGCCGGGAATCGCTTGTTTGAGGATCTCCGGATCGTTGAGAGCGGCCCAGACGCGATCCCGCGGCGCCGGGATCCGGTATTCGCCTGACATGTCCATGCGCGCACTCCCCTTGGGCGTCTTTTGGCCGATCGGTCGCCCGTGGGCGCCTCTGCCGCGGCCTTGTCCGGACGAGCAGCCGACACCGAGGCCGACGCCAGCTCTCACCGGTTGCTTTCAGCACAAGTGTTTATGGCGAAGTGGCGGCCTGCCGACAAGTCCGATGCTCGCCCCTCGGCGCCTGTTGGGGGCGTCCGGCCAGCAATGGCCGTGTCCCGGGGCGGATCATCGATCGGCGAGCAGCGCCTCGGCCACGGCGTCGATGACGGCATCCGTATCGATGCCCTGAAGGCGGTAGAGATCCGGAATGTCCGCGGATTGGCCGAACTGCTCGACGCCCAAGGCCCGGACCTGCTGGCCGCAGACGGCCCCGACCCAGGAGAGCGTGAGCGGGTGGCCGTCGAGAATCGTCACGAGCCGCGCCGTCGGCGCGAGAGCGGAAAGGAGCCCGGCGATCCGGCTCCGGGCACCATTGGCGACCCAGTCGGCATGCAGGCGGTCGGCCGAGGTGACGGCGAGGATGCCAAGTCCCGGCAGGTCGTCTGTCATCGCCCGGTGCGCGGCCAGGACCTCGGGTGCGACGGCACCGGTATAGACCAGCGCCAGCTCGGCATCTGGGCCCGGCGGCACCAACCAATAGCCGCCGTCGATCACGCCCTCAGGCATGGCATCGCGCATGGGCTGGTCGAGTTGGCGGGTGGTGAGGCGGAGATAGACCGAGCCGCCGTCCGGCCGTTGCAGGTGATCGAAGGCCCAGCACATGATGATCGCGAGCTCGTCGGCATAGGCCGGCTCGAAGGAGGTCAGGCCCGGCTGGCCGAGGCCGATCAAGGGCGTGCCGATCGACTGGTGCGCCCCGCCTTCCGGCGCCAGACTGATACCCGAGGGGGTGGCGACGAGGAGGAAGCGCGCACCCTGGTAGCAGGCGTAGATCAGCGCATCGAGGCCGCGATTGATGAACGGGTCGTAGAGCGTGCCGACCGGCAGGAGGCGGGCGCCGAAGAGGTCGTGGGCGAGGCCCAAGGAGGCCAGATTGAGGAAGAGATTGTTCTCGGCGATGCCGAGCTCCATGTGCTGGCCCTGCTGGCTTTCGCGCCAGACAGTGGGCGAGGCCACGGCCTCGGACTTGAAGACGTCCTCGTGCGCCCGGCGATTGAAGACGCCGCGCCGAGTGACCCAGGGGCCGAGATTGGTCGAGACGGTGACATCGGGCGAGGTGGTGACGATCCGCGATGCCAGCTCGCTGTCGCCTCTGGCCAATTCGCCCATGATCCGCCCGAAGGCCTCCTGGGTCGAGCTGGTGGCGGCGATCCGGCCGGTCGGCAGCTTGGCCGGCACCGGGACGGTGGCAGCGTCGTGGCGGGTGATCCGCCGCTTGTAGGGGACGGCGTCGAGGAAGCTGTCGAGATCGGCGGCATCGACCGCGAGGCCCGCGTGGCGGTCCCATTCCTTGCCGTCGGGAATACGCATCTGCGCCCGGAAGGCCGCCATCTGATCCGGGGTCATCAGACCGGCGTGGTTGTCCTTGTGTCCGGCAAACGGCAGGCCCCAGCCCTTGACCGTATAGGCGATGAAGCAGTGCGGGCGGTCGTCCACCACACCATGGAAGGCGTCCAGCACCGCCTCGATATCGTGGCCTCCGAGATTGGTCATCAGCGAAGCCAGCGCGTTGTCGTCGTGCTCCTTCAAGAGCTTGCGAATGAACTTGTTGGCCCCGAGGTCGCTCTCGAGATGCGCCCGCCAGGCGGCCCCACCCTTGAAGGTCAAGGCGGCGTAGAGGTCGTTGGGGCAGTCGTCGATCCAGCGGCGCAACACCTCGCCACCGGGCTCGGCGAAGGCGGCCTCGAGTTTCTTGCCGTATTTGATGGTGACGACGGTCCACCCCACCGCCCCGAAAAACTGCTCGATCTTGGCAAAGAGCTGTTCGGGCACGACGCGATCGAGGCTCTGGCGGTTGTAGTCGATGATCCACCAGAGATTGCGGACGTCGTACTTCCAGCCCTCGAGCAGGGCCTCGAAGATGTTGCCCTCGTCGAGCTCGGCGTCACCGACGATGGTGACCATCCGGCCTGGAGGCTGGTCCTCGGGCACCATGCCGTGGAGGCGGACGTAGTCTTGCGTGAGCGACGCAAAAAGCGTCATCGCGGCCCCGAGGCCGACCGAGCCCGTGGAGAAGTCGACGGGGGCCGTATCCTTGGTCCGGGACGGGTAGGATTGCGCCCCGCCCAGGGCCCGGAAGTTCTGCATCGCCTCGCGTTTTTGCTCGCCCAGGAGATAGTGGGCGGCGTGCATGATCGGGCTCGCATGCGGCTTGACGGCGATCCGGTCGCCCGGACGGAGCACGTCGAAGAAGAGGGCGGTCATGATGGTCGCGACCGAGGCGCAGGAGGCCTGGTGGCCTCCCACCTTGAGCTTGTCGCGGCTGGGCCTGAGGTGGTTGGCGTTGTGGATCGTCCAGGCCGCCAGCCAGAGCAGCTTCTTCTCGATCGCGGCCAAAATCTGCAGGCGCTCGGTGTCGCTCGACAGAGGCGCCGGGCTCGCGGGCTTCAAAGCTTGCATGTCCGTCTCGTTCCATGGGCGGCGAAGGCGCCCAAAATGTCGCACTAACGGGGTGCGCGGGCAAGCATCGGCTGCTAATGAGCCCTCGAGGTGTTCGGATAGAGCGGGGGAACGATGGCGGGTGAAGAGCGCGAGGCCTTGCCGGAAACGGCGAAACAGCAGGTGTTGGACGTGGTGCCGCTGCTGCCGTTCGAAGACGAGCCCGCGACTTTCGTGCTGGTGATGCTGGAACTCGCCGAGGCGCTCGCCCTGGACGACGAGGCATGAGTGCGGCGGAACTGCTCGAGGGCGATCTCTTCGCCGCGGCCGAGGCGTTGCGCGCCGGTGACGTCACCAGCGTCGAACTGACCCGGGCCTCGCTCGAGGCTCTTCGCACGCATGGGCCGGGACTCGATGCCATCGTCGAACTCTGGAACGACGAGGCGCTGGCCACGGCCGCCCGGATCGATGCGGAGCGACAGGGTGGGGCGGCGCGCGGACCCCTGGCCGGTGTGCCCTTGGCGCACAAGGACATGTTCTACCGTGCAGGCAAGCTCTGTGCCTCGGGCAGCACCGTCCGGGGTGATTTCGTGCCCGCGGTCACCGCCTCGGTGATCGAGCGGCTGGATGCCGCGGGCGCGGTCGATCTCGGCCGGCTCAATATGGTCGAGTTCGCCCTGGGCCTGACCGGGCACAACGACATCACCGGCCATCCGAAGAACCCCTGGGACCGCGACTACATCACCGGCGGCTCGTCGAGTGGGCCTGTGGCTTCGATCGCCGCCCGGCTGGCCTTCGCGGCCCTGGGCTCGGATACGGGAGGGTCGATTCGCGTGCCGGCGGCTTGCGTCGGGATCACCGGGATCAAGCCGACCTACGGCCGGGTCAGCCGGGCCGGCGCCTTGCCCCTCTCGCACACCCTCGACCATGTCGGGCCGCTGGCCCGGAGTGCCCGTGATCTGGCGCTGATCCTCGAGGCGATCGCCGGGCCCGACCCACGCGACCCGACCGCCGTGAACCGGCCGGTGCCGCCCTATGCGGCCTTGTTGGAGCGGCCACTCGGCGGCATGCGGCTGGCCGTCGGCGAAGCGCCTTTCGAGGTCCCACTCTCGCCGGAGGTCGCCGGGCTCTACGACCGGGCGGTGGATCGGCTGTCGGCAGTGGATGTCCAGGCGTCGCGAATCACCCTGCCGCCGCTCGAGCCGCTGAACGCGCTCAGAAGGGTGGTCATGCTGGCCGAGGTCGCGACCCGACACGAGGATTTCGTGGCGGCCAAGCGGGACGAGTACAATCCCTACACCCTGGCCCGCTTGGAGCCCGGCTACGAGGTGGCGGCCACCAGCTATCTACGCGCCGTGACCTACCGTGCCGAGGCGCTGCGGCGGTTCTGCGGCGAGGTCTTCGCCGCGGCCGACGTGCTGGTGCTGCCGGCCCTGGCCGAGCCGATCCCGAGGCTCGATGCGGCGGGCTCGGCGGATACGGCGGCCTACGTCCGGCTGGTCAACGGCATGGGGCATTTCATCTGCCCGTTCAATTATCTGGGCCTGCCGGCTTTGACCCTGCCGATCGGCCGGACCCAGAACGGCCTGCCCATGGCAATCCAACTCGTAGGCCCACCCTTCGCCGAAGCGAGACTCCTGCGCCTGGCCCATCAGCTGGAGCTCCATGCCGACTTCAGGCTCGGCCCGCCGCCTCATCCGGGCAAAGGATCGGCTCGATGACGGCCGGTGAGCAGCCCGTCGTTCTCTTGGTCGAGCTGACGATCAGGCCCGACTCCATGGCGCGGTTCCTCGAGCTCGCGGACGAGCATGCGCGGATCACACTGGCCGAAGAGCCTGGCTGCCTCGTCTTCGACGTCGTCCGCGCCGACGCTGATCAGGTCGTCCTCTACGAGGTCTATCGCGACCAGGCGGCGGTCGAAGATCATCGGGCCCGGCCGCAGCTCGCGCGGTTCAAGGAGCGCACGAGCGAGATGGTGACCGACCGACAACTCAGGGAGCTGAGGCGAGCCAGCGACGGGCGCACTCGGGGCAACGGGCGCGTTCTCTGCACCATCCCGGTCCTGAACGAACGCCGGCATCTCGTGCAGCCGCTGGTCGATGCCGGCTTCGAGGTGCTCTTCAACGAGACCGGAAGGAGCTATGACGCGGCCGAGTTGATCCAGGCGATCCCAGGCATCACCGCCACCATCGCCAGCACCGAACCCTACAACGCCGAAACACTGGCGGCGGCCCGGGATCTGAAGATCGTCGCCCGGCTCGGCGTCGGCTACGACCAGGTGGATGTCGCGGCCTGCACCGCGGCCGGAGTCGCCGTCGCCATGGCGTTCGGCACAAACCACGAGGCCGTGGCCGACCACACGCTGGCCTTGATGGCGGCTCTGGCCGGGCGGATCGTGACTTACGACCGGCGCGTCCGGGACGGTGGCTGGGGCAGCCTCTATCACGGCCGGCTGCACGGCACGGTCGTCGGCCTCATCGGCTTCGGGCGGATCGGCCGGGCGGTCGCCAAGCGGTGCCAGGGCTTTGCGATGCGCGTGCTGGTCAACGATCCCTATGTCGACGCGGCCGCGATCGAGCATCTGGGCTGCGAGCCGGTCGACCTCGAGGCGCTGCTGGCGACGGCGGATTTCGTTTCGGTCCACGCACCCGCCAATCCCTCGACCCGGCACCTGGTCGACGAGGCAGCGTTGCAGCGAATGAAGCCCACGGCCTTCATCGTGAACACGGCGCGTGGCCCCCTGATCGACGAGGCGGCGCTGGCCCGGGCCCTCGAGGCCGGAACGATCGCCGGGGCCGGGCTCGATGTCTTCGAGGTGGAGCCCGTGCCGGCCGAATCACCGCTCCGGCGAATGGACAATGTCGTGTTTTCTCCCCATGTAGCAGGCTTGAGCGACGCCGCGGTCGCCGCCATGGCGGAGAAGTGCGTCGACACCATCCTGGACTACCTGGCCGGCCGGCCGGTGGAGCCGGGCCTGATTCTCAACCCCGAGGTGGTCGGCTGACGGCCGTTCCCCATGACGATCGGCGTGATGAAAGACGAGCGAAAGACGCATATCGACAAGGCCGGCACCGGCCGGCCCGTGCCGATCCACGGCGCCGAAGACTTCGCCGCCATGCGCGCGGCCGGCCGGCTGGCGGCGATGACCCTCGATCACATCACGCCCATGGTCGAGGTCGGGGTCTCCACCGGGGCCCTCGACCGTACGATCGAGCAATTCATGCGCGACCACCGCGGCGTGCCGGCGACGCTCGGCTATCGCGGCTACACCAAGAGCTCCTGCATCTCGGTCAACCACGTCGTCAATCACGGCATCCCCTCCGACGACAAGCGGCTCGCCGACGGCGATATCCTCAATATCGACGTGACGGTGATTCTCGACGGCTATTACGGCGACACCAGCCGGATGTTCGCCGTGGGTGAAAAGGTGCCGATCAAGGGACAGAAACTGATCGAGGTCACTTTCGATGCCATGTGGGCCGGGATCGAGACCGTGCGCCCCGGGGCCACGCTCGGTGATGTCGGCCACGCCATCCAGGTGGTGGCCGAGGGGGCCCGGTTTTCTGTCGTGCGCGATTTCGTCGGCCACGGCATCGGCAAGGTCTTCCACGACGCGCCCGAGGTCCGCCACTACGGCAAGCCCGGCGACGGCCTCGTGCTCGCCCCCGGCATGCTGTTCACCATCGAGCCGATGATCAATGCCGGCGGCCACAAGGTGAAGATCCTCAAGGACGGCTGGACCACGGTGACCCGCGACCGCTCGCTCTCCGCCCAGTTCGAGCACACGGTCGGCGTGACCGAAGACGGCTACGAGATCTTCACGGCCTCGCCCATAGGCTACGAGAAGCCGCCATACTCGATGGTGGCCGATTGATCTTCCGCCTTGCCTGACACCACGACTCGAGCCTCGAAGTACCGGTCCAGCTTGTCGAGCACGGCGAGGCTCGCCTTGGTGTCGGGACGGGCGGCGCGCCGGCGAAAGTGGGTTTCGGCGTCGGTTTCGACGAGTGCCCGGGTCGACAGTTCCTCCAAAGGCTTGTTCAGACGGGCCCCGCGCCGATAGGCCGACTGCTTCAGGCGTCGGGGTCGATCGTCGGGCAGACAGGTGGTGAGCCTCGGCAACGACGTGCTGACTCCTCGATCATTCGGCCCTGCGGTGCACGCTCCGCACAGCGAGCACGATCGCACCGGCGCGGCCCCCGGGCAAGCGCGTGGCCCTGCTCCGCAAGACCGCTGCCTCAGCCGTCGACCAACTCCGGCGGTCGGTCGGTCGTCGCTTTGGCGACGCGGTTGCGGCCGCTTTCCTTGGTCAAATAGAGGGCCTTGTCGGCGCGGTTGAGGACGGCCAGGGGGCGGTCGTCGTCGGGGGCGAGCTCGGTGACGCCGATGCTGACGCTCATCGGCACGGGCGTGCCGTTCTCGTCGCAAAAGTCGGTGGCCTCGGTGGCGGCGCGGATCCGCTCGGCGACGCCGAGGGCGGCCTCGATCGGGGTGGCGGGAAGGAGGGCCGCGAATTCCTCGCCGCCGAGCCGGGCGAAGTGGTCCCGCTCCCTGAGCTCGCCCATGGCGAGCGCGGTGAAGTGCTTCAACGCCTCGTCGCCGGTGGTGTGGCCGAAGCGGTCGTTGATCGTCTTGAAGTAGTCGAGGTCGAGCATCAGCACGGCCAGGGTCGCGGGCTTGCCGGCCGGGCAGCGGGCGTCGCCTTCGAGCAGCTCGATGAAGCGGCGGCGGTTGATGGCACCGGTCAAGAAGTCGGTATTGGCCAAGAGCCAGAGCCGCTCCTCGAGCGCCTTGCGTTCGGCGATCTCGTGGGCGAGGGCGGCATTGGCCTGCTCGGCGCGCCTGAGCGCCTCCGTCGCCTCGGCCTTGGCCGTCGCCAAGTGGCGGGCGAAGAGCTTGAGATCCTCGCCCTCGCCGGCGAGCCGGTCGTGCAGTTCGGTCAGCCAGACCTCGCGCCGCTTGAACTCGGTGACGTCGACCAGCGTGAGCACCGCGCCCTGATCGAAGCTCGAGCGCACCTCGAGCTTGACCCAGCGATCGTCGCGCAAGCGGAGATTGAGGCTCGGCGGCTCGAGCGCGGCGCGGTCCTCGAGCCAGCGCTCGATCAGCGCCGGCTCGACGCGAACGTCGCCGCGCCGGACGGCCTCGCGGAAGAGATGCGGGACGAAAGCGCCGGGTCGGAGCTCGTCCCTGAGCGTCGGCAGAAAGCTGCGGCAGGCCGTGTTCAGGTGCTCCACCTTGTCGACCGCGTCAGCGATGATCACGGCAGAGGGCAGACGATCGAGCGCGTGAGTCAGCCGGTGCTCGGTCGGCAAGACCAAGCCACCAGCATGCGCGGCCTCGTGGAGACCGAATGAACGCATGGCGAAGCTTGCACCTCGGCGGGGGACCCGCATGGCGCGGGTCGGTTGATGGGGACGCCCTATCTCGTAACACATGCCTACTCGAGGTTGAAGAAAAATGCCGCTAGGCGCGCGCACAGTGGACACCTAGCCAAGCGGCTGCTGCTGTCAGCCACCGACCCGCTGCTACATGTTGGTGTAGACCGGCCCGCCGCCGCCCTCCGGGGTCACCCAGTTGATGTTCTGCGTCGGGTCCTTGATGTCACAGGTCTTACAGTGGACGCAGTTCTGCGCGTTGATCTGCAGCCTGGGATTCGTGCCGTCCGCGTCGCGGACGATCTCGTAGACGCCGGCCGGGCAGTAGCGCTGCTCGGGCGCGTCGTAATCCTCTAGGTTGATGCGCACCGGCACCGCCGCATCGATGATCTGCAGGTGGCAGGGCTGGTCCTCCTCGTGGTTGGTGTTGGAGAGGAAGACCGAACTCAGCTTGTCGAAGGTGAGCACGCCGTCGGGCTTTGGGTAGTCGATCTTGGGCGCGTCCTTGGCCTTTTTCAGGCTGCGGTGGTCGGGGCCGTGATGGGCGAGCGTCCAGGGCGCTTTGCCGCGGAGGACGAAGGTGTCGAGCGCGTTGTAGGCGATGGCCGGCCACAAGCCCCACTTGAAGGCAGGCCGGGCGTTGCGGACGCCGTGCAGCTCCTCCTTCAGCCAGCTCTTCGCGAAGCGTTCGGGGTAGCTCTCCAGCGTCGGGCGTTCGTTGCCTGAGGTGAGCGCCTCGAAGGCCGCTTCGGCCGCCAGCATGCCGGATTTCATCGCGGTGTGGCTGCCCTTGATCTTGGGCACGTTGAGGAAACCCGCAGTGTCGCCGATCAGCGCGCCGCCCGGGAAGACCAGTTGCGGGAGGGACTGCAGGCCGCCCTCGGAGAGTGCTCTGGCGCCGTAGCCGATCCGCCTTCCGCCCTCGAGCAGCGGCTTGATCGAAGGGTGCGTCTTGAAGCGCTGCATCTCGTCGAAGGGCGAGAGGTGCGGGTTGGCGTAGTCGAGGCCGATGACGAAGCCCAAGGAAATCTGGTTCTTCTCGAAGTGGTACAGCCAGGAGCCGCCGTAGGTCTTGGTGTCCAAGGGCCAGCCGATGGTGTGGACGACCTTGCCTTCGTCGTGCTTCGCGGGCTCGATCTCCCAGAGCTCCTTGATGCCGATGCCGTAGGTTTGCGGCTGGGCGTTGCGGCGGAGCTCGAAGCGCTCGAAGAGCGTCTTGGTCAACGAACCGCGGCAGCCTTCGGCCAAGAGGGTGACGCGGCCGAGGAGTTCCATGCCGGGCTGATGGTTGGGTCCGGGCTCGCCGTCGCGGCCGACGCCCATGTCGCCGGTGGCCACACCCTT
The DNA here is from genome assembly GCA_011390475.1 of Geminicoccaceae bacterium. Classification (GTDB taxonomy): domain Bacteria; phylum Pseudomonadota; class Alphaproteobacteria; order Geminicoccales; family Geminicoccaceae; genus SLRI01. Next base: position 13,929 of record JAABSG010000008.1, read on the forward strand.
GACCGCCCCCTTGTCGTCGTAGAGCACCTCGGCCGCGGCGAAGCCCGGATAGATCTCGACGCCCAGGGCCTCGGCCTGCTCGGCCAGCCAGCGACAGAGATTGCCGAGGCTGATGATGTAGTTGCCGTGATTGTTCATCTGCGGCGGGGTCGGCAGCCGCCAGGACTTCGACTCGGTGAGATAGAGAAAGTGGTCGTCCTTGGCCGCGACGGTCAGGGGTGCTCCCTTGTCCTTCCAGTCGGGGATCAGCTCATCCAGCGCCCGGGGCTCGAAGCAGGCGCCAGAGAGGATGTGCGCGCCCACCTCCGCCCCCTTCTCGAGCACGCAGATCGAGAGCTCTTCGCCTTTCTCTCGGCCGAGCTGGGCGAGGCGGATCGCTGCTGCCAGCCCACTCGGGCCGGCGCCGACGATCACGCAGTCGAACTCCATCGCCTCGCGTTCCAACGCGTATCCTCCGCTTGTCGAACAATCCCCTCGATCAACCTAGGCGCCGGCCGGTCTCGCTGCCAGGGTTTCGGGCCGGCCCTCAGCTCGGTGGTTGCGGCTGCGCCTGGGCTTGCGCCTGCGCCTCCTGGAGCTTGCGGCGGTAGAGGGTGACGAAATCGATGGGATCGATCATCAAGGGCGGGAAGCCGCCGTCCCTGGTCGCGTCCGCGACGATCCGCCGGGCGAAGGGAAAGAGCAACCGCGGGCACTCGATCATCACCAGGGCCTGCAGGCTCTCCTTGGGGATGTTCTGCAGCTGGAAGACACCGGCATAGGTGAGCTCCATCAAGAAGATGGTCTCGCCCGCCGACTTGGCGTCGACGTTCAGCTGCAGCGTGATCTCGTAGCGATCCTCGCCGAGCGCGTTGGCCGCGACATCCACCTTGATCTGGATCTCCGGCCGACCGGCACCCTGCGGGGCGGGTTGCGGGGCGCGCGGGTTCTCGAAGGACATGTCCTTGATGTATTGGGTCAGGATGGAGAGCCTGGGCTGTGGTGCCTGGGTGGCATCGCCACCGGCCCCGGCTGTGGCCGCACCGGCAGCCGCCGTTGCGGCGGCGCCGACGCCCGTGGCCGCAGCAGAAGCCGCACCGCCGCCGTTTTGGCCCTCTTTTTCGTCACTCATTCTTTTCTGATCCTCGGTTTTGCTGGCCACGCGGCCGCTGATCGGCGGCATCGTGGCCCGAAATTGTCCAGCGAACGAGCTCGGCATTGCCGAGCGATCGGCCGGTCGATGCGCGAATGAAACCCCAATGCGAGACCACGGCGGCAAGCTGCCAATCGGCGGTCCGGACCATGGCATCGGCGAAAGTCCTCGACCGTCGGTCGATCGACGCCTGACTTTCGATCCGCCGGCCCCACCAGATTTCCTCGAGCCCGGAAAAATCGATCTCGGGCCAAAGCCTTGCCAACGCCGAGGCTGGGCTGCCCTGGTCGCAGGAAAACGCGCAGCGCTCTCGTACCAACGGATCGACCTCGATGTCGAGCCCGAGACGCTCGGCGATGATCACCGCCGTCTCCAGCGTCCGGCGGTAGGGACTGGCGATCAGCCGTTTGATACCGTGCTCTTCGAGCCGCTCGGCGGCGAGCCGCGCCTGGTTGCGACCGGTCTCGGTGAGCACGGGGTCCGCCATCGCCGCATCGATTCGCGAGAGGTGGAAATGGGTGTTCCAAAGGCCTTCGCCGTGACGGACGAGGATCACGAGGGCTTGTCCCAACCGCCCCGGGGTGGTGGCATCTCGCCCTTGACGTCGCCCAACTCCTCGAACTCGCCCTCGATCACGCTCGGCCGGGGCGGCGGCTCGCGGCCTGGCCCGGGCCCTTTCTGGCCGCGCGCGGCCTGTGCCTCGGCGATGATGGCCATGCGCGGCGCCAAGAAACGGTCGTAGAACAACCGGCGGGCAGGCGGCAGCAGGAGGAGGAAACCGACGGCGTCGGTGACGAAGCCGGGGACCAGGAGGAGCACGCCCGCGATGACCAGGCAGACGCCGGAGACGACCTCGAAGACCGGCGCCTCGCCGGCGTCGAGCTGGGCGCGAGCGCGGGTGATCAACTTGAAGCCCTGGTGGCGTATGCAGAGCGTGCCGATTGCGGCGGTGAGGAGGCAGAGAGCCAGGGTCGGCCAAATGCCCAAGAGCCCACCCACCTGGATGAACACGCCAACTTCGGCCAACGGCACGAATATGAAGAGAAACAGCAGCGCGAGGACAGGTGACATGTCGATTTCGGCAACGAGCTGGAGGTGGGGATGGGCCGACGCGGCCGCCGGTCGCGGGCAGTCGTGCGACGAGCCGGGCGGACTGGTTTGTTTTTCAGCAACCGACCTTATATAAGGGCTGGCATCGTTAAGCCACCGTGCACCTTCCCTAGCTGCTCGGTTTCCGTACTTTCTCAGGCCCTGCGCGATCGAGGACCATGTCCGAAAGCTTCGCCTTCATCGATATCATTTTTTTCGCCATGGTCGCGGCGTTCATTGCGTTCCGCTTGCGTAGCGTACTCGGCCGACGAACCGGCAACGAGCGACGACGGACCAATCCGTTCCTGACCGCCGAACAGAAGAAGCAGGAAGCGGGTGGCGACAACGTCGTCAAGCTGCCGGATCGGCACGCCAATCAGGACGACGCCGAGCCGGTGTTCGCCGACATCAAGGACGGCACGTTGAAAAAAGGCCTGACCGACATCCGCTTGGCCGACCCGCATTTCGACCTCGACGGTTTCCTGGAAGGTGCGAAAGCGGCGTTCGGCATGGTGCTCGATGCGTTCGCCAACGGCGACAAGGCGACGCTGCGGCCACTCTTGGCCGATCCCGTCTACGACAGCTTCAGCGCCGCCATCGATCAACGCGAGGCTGCGGGTGAGCGCTTGACCACCGAGATCGTCGGCATGCGCACCGCCGAGGTGGCCGAGGCCGGGATGGATGGGCCCTATGCCAAGCTCACCGTTCGCTTCGTGACCGAGCAGATCAACGCGACCCGCGACGCCGAAGGCAATGTCGTCGACGGCGATGCCTCGCAGATCGCCGAGCTGACCGATCTTTGGACCTTCGCCCGCGACACGCGGACCGACGATCCGAACTGGCAATTGGTCGAGACCCGCACGCCTGATTGATGGGCACCCGATAGAGGTTCGCCTGATGCGCGCGCTGTCGCTCACCGCTCTTTTGCTTGGAACGGCTCTGCTCGCCGCTTGCGAAAGGCCCGAGCCCGAGCCGTTGCCGCCCTTCGTCATCGAGCCGGTCGCCTTCTCGGCTCTCGACGGCTGGGGCGAGGACGCGCTCGGCGAGGCGCTTCCGGCTCTGCTCCGTTCCTGTGCCGCCATCCTCCGTCGCGATCCCACGGGATCCTTCGGCAACGATCCACGGGCCGGCAGCAACGCGGACTGGCAGGCGGCATGCCGCGCCGCTGGTGATTTGGGGGCTGCCGGCAGCATCGACGATGTCGCTGCCCGTGGCTTTTTCGAGACTTGGTTTCAGCCCTATCGGGTGAGCGGCGAAAGCGGCACCGAGGGGGTCTTCACCGGCTATTTCGAGCCGCTGCTCGATGGCGCCCTCGAGCCCATCGCCGGCGGCGTGCCGCTGAGGGCGGCGCCGGGCGACATCATTTCGGTCGAGCTGGGTCTGTTTTCGTCGGATTACGACGGCGAGCGGGTCCGTGGGCGGCTCGTCGGCAACCGGCTGGAGCCCTATTTCAGCCGCGGCGAGATCGAGCGCGGCGCTTTGAACGGTCGGGGTCTGGAACTCGTCTGGGTGACCGATCCAATCGAGAAGTTCTTCTTGCAGATCCAGGGCTCCGGGCTGGTGCGGCTGGCCGACGGTCGGCTGCTCAGGGTCGGCTACGCCGATCAGAACGGCCGGGTCTATCGCGCCATCGGCCGGGATCTGATCGAGATGGGCGAATTGACCCGTGAGGAAGTGTCGCTGCAGACGATCGATGCCTGGCTCAGGGCCAACCCGGATCGGGCCGAGGAGATCATGGACAAGAACCCGTCCTACGTGTTCTTCCAGCTCCTGGGCGAGGCGGATGCGCTCGAGGGGCCGCTCGGGGCCCAGGGCGTAGCGCTCCAGCCACAGCGCTCACTGGCTGTCGATCGGCGCTACATTCCTTATGGTGCGCCCGTCTGGCTCGAGACCACGGCACCGTTTCCGGACGGCGAACAGCCGTTCGCGCGGCTGATGATCGCCCAGGATACCGGCGGCGCTATTCGCGGCGGGGTGCGGGGCGACGTGTTTTGGGGGTCGGGGGACTTGGCCGAGTTCGTCGCAGGCCATATGAACAGTCGGGGCAGCTACTACGTCATGTTGCCTAAGGCAGCGGTGCCGACCGGCTGAGCCAGGCGGCCGCCGCGGTCGAAGAAGTCGTCTGCCGACCAGGGAATGCCATGTCCGCCGAAACCGCAACTGCGCCGCGACCAATGACGGCGACGCCCGAGAGACCGGCTCCAGCCGAAGCGGCCGCGCGGCCACGGGTGGCGCTCTTCGTCACCTGCCTCGTCGATCTCTTCCGCCCGTCCGTGGGCTTTGCCGCCATTCGCCTGCTGGAGGCAGCCGGCTGTGACGTCGAGGTGCCCGAGGGGCAGACCTGTTGCGGCCAGCCGGCCTTCAACAGCGGCGATCGGGCGACCACCGAGGCCATCGCCCGGACCATTCTCGACAGCTTCGAGGGCTACGACTACGTGGTCGTCCCCTCGGGCTCCTGTGGCGGCATGCTGGCCAAGCATCTGCCCGAGCTTTTCGAGAACGAGCCCGAGAATCGACTACGCGCAGAACGGCTGGCGGCGCGCTGCCACGAATTGGTGAGCTTTCTCGTCGATGTGCGCGGGCTCGCCGCCGCCCCGAGCGACTTCAAGGGCCGGCTCGCCTATCACGACAGCTGCTCGGGCCTGCGCGAGTTGAAGGTCAAAACGCAGCCGCGGCAACTGCTCTTGACCATTCCAGGGGTCGATCTGGTCGAGATGGCCGAGCCCGAGACCTGTTGCGGTTTCGGTGGAACGTTCTGTGTGAAGTACCCGGCGGTCTCGACCAAGATGGTCGAGAACAAGGTGGCGGACATCGAAGCCACCGGAGCCGACACGCTGGCCGCGGGGGATGTCGGTTGCCTGATGAACATGGCGGGCCGGCTGAAGCGCGAGGGCTCCAAGGTCAAAGCCTACCACATCGCCGAGATCCTGGCTGGCACGGGCGGCACGCCGGCCATCGCCGAACCGGCCAAGAGCTGAGCTGGAGGAGGACGCCGATGCACGCAACATCCCTCGCCTTCGAGGCTCAATCGAAAGTCGCTCTGGCCAACCCGGCGTTGCAAGACGCCATGGGCAACATCAAGACGGGCTGGCAGGCCAATCGCACCAGGGCCGCGGCGGCCTTGCCGGAGTTCGAAGCGCTCCGCGATCGCGGCAGGGCGATCAAGAACCACACGCTCCAGCATCTCGACCTCTATCTGGAGATGTTCGAGGAAAAGGTGACGGCCCAGGGTGGGCACGTGCATTATGCGAGGGACGCGGCCGAAGCCCGAACGATCGTGCTCGATCTCTGTCGCACCGCCGAGGCCAGGGCGGTCACCAAATCGAAATCGATGGTCGCCGAGGAGATCGGCATCAACGAATACCTCGAGGCCAATGGCATCGAGCGGATCGAGACCGATTTGGGTGAGTACATCATCCAATTGCGAAAGGAGCGGCCGAGCCATCTCGTGGGCCCGGCGGCGCATCTGACCAAAGACCAGGTCTCCGACACCTTTCACGAGCACCACCACACACCGCGGATCGAGGATCCGGCAGCGCTGGTCGCCGAAGCCCGGCGGGTGCTCCGGCAAAAATATTTCGAGGCGGATGTCGGCATCACGGGCGCTAATTTCCTGGTCGCCGAGACCGGTAGCTTCGTCACCGTCACCAACGAGGGCAATGCCGAGCTCACCCAGGGCCTGCCGCGCACGCATGTGGTGATCACCAGCATCGAGAAGCTGGTGCCGACCATGGACGACGCCTTCACCCTATTGCGCCTGTTGGCGCGCTCGGCCACAGGCCAGGAATTCTCCTCCTACACGACGCTGATGACCGGACCCCGGCGCGAGGGCGATCTCGACGGGCCGGAAAATCTGCACATCGTGCTGGTCGACAACGGCCGGACCAAGATGCTGGGCACCGCCTTTCAGGAGATGCTGCGCTGCATCCGTTGCGGCGCCTGCATGAACCACTGCCCGGTCTATCTGGCAGCTGGCGGGCATGCCTATGGCTGGGTCTATGTAGGACCCATGGGCTCCGTCCTGACGCCGCAATTCGCCGGAATCGAGAACACCTACACCCTGCCCAATGCCTCGACCTTCTGCGGCAAATGCGAGGAGGTCTGCCCCGTTCGTATTCCGCTGCCCAAGCTGATGCGGCATTGGCGCGAGGTACAGTTCGAGCGGAACCTGACGCCGCCCACGGCCCGCTGGGGCTTGAAGGTCTGGGGCTTTTTCGCCAGGCGGCCGGCGCTCTATCGGCTCGGCACAAGCTTCGCGATGGGTATGCTCGGGCTTTTCGGCCGAAAGGCCGGGCGATTCAAACAGCTGCCCTTGGCCGGTGGCTGGACGGTGAGCCGCGACCTGCCGGCACCCGCGGGCACCACTTTCATGGCCGCCTACAAGAAATCCGGGGCCAGGGTCCGTTGAGCGACAGCCGGACAGTCCTTCTCGATCGGGTGAAGCGAGCGCTCGGCCGCACGCCCGAGGAAGATGCAAGGGCTAGCGAGCGGGTCGCGACCTGGGCCCGGGAGAGCCGGGCCGCGTTCGTGCCGGCTCGCGGCCAACTCACGCCCGAGGACCGGATCGGGCTCTTCATCGAATATGCGCGGGCGGTGCAGACGGAGGTCGAGCGCGTCAGCGGGCCAGACGCCATCCCGGCCGTGGTCAGCCGCTATCTGCGCCGCCAAAACCTGCCGCAAAAGCTGGTGATGGCGCCGGAGCCGGCCCTCGACGAGGCGGACTGGTCGAGCCAGCCGTTGCTCCGCATCACCCGCGGCACCGCCGACGACAGCGACCAGACCGGCCTCACGCTGGCCACGGCCGGGGTCGCCGAGACCGGCACGCTGCTCATCGCCTCCGGGTCCGAGCGGCCGACGCTCTTGGCCTACTTGCCCGAGACCTGCATCGTGGTGCTGGCGACCGACCGGATCGTGGGCTCGTACGAGCAGGCGATCCAGCTTCACCTCGACGAGACGGGTGACCTGCCGCGGTCGTTGAACTTCATCACTGGCCCGTCGCGCACCGGCGATATCGCGCAAAAGTTGGAGTTGGGGGCGCACGGGCCGCGACGGCTCTTCGTCGTGCTGGTCGATCCGGAAGGGAGCGCGCCCGGCCCCGCCGATCGGGGCCCGTGAGCCGGATCGGCCGCAACGGCGCTGGCACGGGTGCCGAGACGACACCCCGCCGACGCCGCGAGCGACGCCCCTCGACCGATGAACTGGCCCTCTGGCAGCACGCGATGCGTGACGCTCGGCCACTCGAGGGGCGGGAGGTCGAGCTGCCTGCACCGATCCGGCCGCCTCAGGTAGTGCCGACGCCAGCGAGTCCGCCGCCCGAGCCGGGCCGACCGGTAGTGCCGACCAGAGCGCCGGTCTTCACCCCGCAGTCCGCGCCGCACGGCATCGACCGGCGGACGCTGCAGCGCCTCAACCGCGGTCTGGTCAGCATCGATGCCAGGCTCGACCTGCACGGCATGACCCAAGAAGAGGCGCACCGCCATCTGACGCTGTTTCTGGCCCACCATCAGCGCCAGGGTGCCCGCTGCATTCTCGTCATCACCGGCATCGGCGAGCGGACCACGGGCGGCACGCTGAGGCGGATGACGCCGCGCTGGCTCGCCGAGCCCGCCAACGCGGCACGCGTGATCGCCCACAGCCCGGCGCAGAAACGGCACGGCGGCGAGGGCGCGCTCTATGTATTGCTCAGGCGGCTGCGGTAGGACTCTCGCGCCTCGACATGGCCTTGCCGCTCGCCATCCTGCTGCTGGACGGGCTGCGCTGAGCTGCCAGCGCCGCCACTACCAAGGCGGCTGGCGATCGGTTAGGCTCGCGTGGATTTTGGAGGAGCGGCCCAACGATGACGAAGGAGATGCCGGAGGCTTTGCCGGTGGCGCGGTTGCGGCGCCTGATCGACGTTGCCGGTGTGGCGGCGGCGCTGGAGGGGCCGCAACCGGCGGCAACGCCCTTCGGCCACGAGCGGGCGAGGGATGCGATCGACCTCGCCCTGGCGCTGCCGATGGCGGGCGGGCATCTCTATGTCATGGGCGGCCGCGGGGTCGGTCGGCGGGCGGTGCTGGAGACGGCGCTTCGGGCGGCGGCGGCCGAGCGGCCGGCGGGCGGCGATCTCTCCTACGTCAGCGATTTTCAGGAGCCGCGCTGTCCCAAGGCGCTGCATTTGCCGGCGGGGCTCGGTCGCAAGCTGGCGGCCGACATGGAGCGGCTGGTCGAGGATCTGGCCGATGCCTTGAAAGCGGCCTTCCAGAACGAGGACTACCGGACCCGGCGGCAGGTCTTCGAGGACGAGCTCAAGGAGCGCCAGGAGGAGGCCGTCGAGGCGGTCGAGAAGGCGGCCAGGGAGCAGGGCATCGCTCTCTTGCGGGCGCCGACGGGCTTCATCTTCGCGCCGATGAAGGACGGTCATGTGCTGCAGCCCGATGCTTTTCAGGCGCTGCCCGAGGCGGAGCAGCAGCGCATCACCAAGGTGATCGAGGGGCTGCAGAAGCTGCTGAAGGACGCGCTCTCGGCAGTCCCGGGCTGGATGCAGGAGACCCGCGCGCAGATCCGCCAGCTCAACGACGAGACCGCCGCCATGGCCGTGGGCCACCTGATCGAATCGTTGCGCGAGACCTATCGTGAGCAGCCGGCCATCCTGGCGCATCTCGATGCCCTCGAGGCCGATGTACGCGGGCATATCGGGGTTTTTCTCGGCTATGCGGAGGCGCAGGACCAGGCGCCGCATTCGGCCTCGATCGAGGAACTGCCGCCGCCGTTCCGGCGTTATCGGGTCAATCTGCTGGTCGACCGCGGCGACGACCACGAAGCACCGGTGGTCTTCGAGGACGAGCCGACCTTCGAGCGGCTCGTCGGGCGGATCGAGCAGCGGGCCGAGCAGGGGGCTCTGGTCACGGACTTCCTGATGGTCCGCCCGGGCGCCTTGCATCAGGCCAATGGCGGCTTTCTCTTTCTCGAGCTGCAGAAGCTCTTGTCCCGGCCGATGGCCTATGACGGGCTGAAGCGGGCCTTGAAGGCCAGGGAGCTCAGGATCGAATCGCCGCTGGCGGCCTTGGGTCTGATGGCGACGCAGTCGCTCGAGCCCGAGCCTGTGCCGCTCGACGTCAAGGTGGCACTCCTGGGCGATCGGATGCTCTTCTATCTCGCCTCCGAGCTCGATCCGGAATTTTCCGAGCTCTTCAAGGTGGTGGCCGATTTCGACGACGAGATCAGGACCGCGGGCGATGGGGTGCCGCAGTTCGCCCGGCATGTGGCGGCGCTCGCCGGGGAAGCGGGACTCCGGCCAATTCAGCCCGCGGCCATGGCCGCCTGCCTCGAGGATGCGCTGCGGCGAGCGGGCGACATCGAGCGCCTGTCGGCCGATATCGAGAGCCTGCTCGACCTGCTCCGCGAGGCTGACCACTCGGCGAAGAAGGGCGGGGCTGCGGCGATCGAGGCCGGGCATGTGACAGCCGCGGCCGAGGCCCGGGAGCGGCGGCTGGCACGGCTGCGCGACCGGTCGATCGAGCAGGTCGAGGAAGGGCTCGTTCGGATCTCGACCGAGGGCGCCGTTGCCGGTCAGATCAACGGCCTCGCAGTCCTGCAGCTCGGTGGCTTCGCCTTCGGCCGGCCGTCGCGAATCACCGCCTCGGTCAGGATGGGCGCCGGCAAGCTCGTCGATATCGAGCGCGAGGCCAAGCTCGGCGGCCCTCTGCACTCCAAGGGTGTGCTGATCCTGCAGGGCTATCTGGCGCAGACTTTTGCTCGAGATTTCCCCTTGGCCCTTTCGGCGTCGCTGGTCTTCGAGCAGTCCTATGGCGGGGTCGACGGCGACAGCGCCTCCTCGACCGAGCTCTATGCCCTGATTTCGGCCATCGCCGACGTGCCGATCCGCCAGGATCTGGCGGTCACGGGCTCGGTCGACCAGCGGGGCGAAGTGCAGGCGATCGGTGGGGTCAACGAAAAGATCGAAGGCTTTTTCGATGTCTGCGCCAGGCGCGGGCTCACCGGGACCCAAGGCGTGATGATCCCGGCGAGCAATGTCCGGCACCTGATGCTGGCCCCCCGAGTCCTGGAGGCGGTCGAGGCCGGGCAGTTCGCGGTCTACCCGATCGAGCATATCGAAGCGGGTCTGGCCCTCTTGACCGGAATGACCGTGGGCCGGCGAGGAGCTGACGAGCGCTTCCCGGAAGGCTCGCTCTACGCCCGGGTGGAGGCGCGGCTGCGCGGCTTCGCCGAGGCACAGCGGCGCTTTGCCAAGCCCGACGAAGCGGGCGAGAAGGCAGACCGGTCGTGAGTGGCGCCACGGTCGCCACGGCCGGCACGGTGGTCACCATCCTCACCGACATGAGCGACTGGCGCGAGCCGGTGACCAGGGCGGCCCGGCTCGCGGCGGCCACCGGCCGCAAGCTGCGGGTGGTCGTCGCCGACGGCGGCGAACTGCTGGCGGCCGCGAGCCTGGCATGCGCGCATCTCATGGCCCCGGGTGGGCTGGTGAGCCGCTTCGAGCCGCGCGAGGCGCGGCAGCTCTTGAAGGCGCAGTCGGCCCGATTGCGCCTGGAACTGCAGCGCCTCGCCCAGCGGCTCGGCATCCAGGCCGAGCTGATCGAGACGGGGCCCACGCCCGAGGTCGGGCTTTGGGCCGGCGGCACGGCGCTCACCGTCTTCGGCCGCCGGCGCCGTGGCATCATCCTGGTGGTCCATGCGGGCAGCATGGCGACGCTGGAGGTCGCCGCCCGGCTTGCCGCCGAGGGCCGGCAGCACGTGCGCCTCCTGAACACCGGGCCAGGGGCGGCTGGCGAGACGGCGATCGCCGAGCGGATCAGCCGGCTGCTCGGCCCGTGGCTGGAACAGCCGGCCGCCGGGCTCGGCGCGGACGCGCCGCTGCCGCGTCCCGCCGACGAGCGGATCGCGACCCTGGTGCTCGACCCGGCCTATGTCGAGGCGCGACAGCTTCAGCTCGATGCGCTGCTCGGGGAGATCCGCCGGTTGATGCAGGGCGCCTGATCGCTCAGCCGCGCTCGAGTTCTGCCGCGAAGGCCGGGTAGACCTCGTGCATCGCCTGGGCGACGGGGCCTCGCAACAGGCTCAGCATGGTGTTGTCGGGGGCCTCTGTGATGCCGGCGTCGGGCTTGGCCTCGAAGTTGAAGCCGGTGGCGGCGCGCAAGCTCTCCAGGGTTTCGCCCGGATGGCGAGTTTCGAGCCTGAATCTGCCCTCTTCGACGACGAAGACACATCGGTCGGTGACCAGCCTCCGACCCTCGCGGCCGGGGGCGGTGACGAAATCGACCTTCTCGACCAGCGTCTCGGGCCCGTGGTCGGTGCGGCAGAGGATGACGTTCGGCACGAGGGAGGCGAGGTAGGGCGCGCCGAAATTGCCGAGGAAGCGGCGAGTCGGGGCCATGGGATCGCCGAGGCCGAGCAGGTTGACCGCACCCGTGGCGTCGATCTGGGCGCCCGAGAGGAAGAAGGCGTCGAGCCGGCCCTGCGCCGCGCAATCGAAGAGCTCGCGACCGCCGTCGGTGAAAGAGCTGTGGTGTGCCGAGCCCAGGATCGAGACGGTGACGCTGTCGTCGGATAACGCGCGGGCGAGGAGCGATGCCGCAGCCGGGATTGGCGAGGCGGCGCCCACGGCGACGTGGCGCAGCCCCGCGAGGCGCCGGGCAATGGCGGCGATCATGACCAGCCGGCGGCCCTGCTCAGCCATCACCGAGCCAGGCATTTAGGAACCGATTGAAACCTTCGGCCGTGCGGGCGGCTTCGGCATAGGCATGGAGCCTCGCCCGGTCCGACGGGTAGCGGCCGCGCAGACCGACCGGGGCGGCACCGTTGGGGGCCTCAGCGATGCCGTCGACATAGAGTGCTGGGATGGTGCCCGCGGCCCAGACGTCGTCAGCCAGGAGGTCGTGGTCCACCACCTCCTCGACGGTGGCGAGCGTGCGCCTCGAGGCGTGGGCTGCGAGCATCAACTCGCGGCGGACACCGATCCAGAGGTTGCCGGCGTTGTCGGCCAGGGCCGCGTGACAGAGGAGGATGTCGGGGCGGATGGCCGGGACGAGGAGGAGTTGGCCGGTGGCGAACGGGTCGTCGGCGATGCGCCAGTCTGGACGGAGGTCCACGAGATCGGAGCCGATGACGCCGGCCAAGGGGAGGTGCGAGATGCCCTTCTCGGCGGCGGTCAGGCCAGCGTGGATGGCCGGGCAGGTGCTTTCGATGATCTGGACCTCACCTGCCCGCCGGGCGCGCTCGAAGGCGGGAGCGATGCCGGCTTCGCCCAGGCAGATGGCGGCGGTTTCGATAGTGGCGACGCAGCCGGCGCCGATCAAGAGGTCGGCCTGGAGACCCAGTTGCGGCAGGCCGATGAGCCGCAAGCCCCTGGCACGGCGGCGGATCAGCTCACGGATGGTGACGAGCGAGCAGCCCGAATAGTCGGGCGCGAGCGCCAAGCTGGCACCGTCGGGAATGGCGGCGGCAAGCGTGATCGGCGTCGGGGCGGACAGCACTTCAGGGCATGGCGAAGAGGGCGGCCACGACACGGCGTTCCTCGGCCAGGAGCAGGTTGAAGGTACGGCAGGCCGAGGGGGTGGGCATGGCCTCGACCGCAAGCCCCCAGCTGGCGAGCGTGCGGCGGAGCTCGAAGGGCAGGAGCGGGGCCTTGGCACCCAGGCCGAGGAGGAGGATGTCGGCGGGTGGCTCGACGGCACGCAGCGCCTCGAGGCTCGCCTCGCTCAGCGCGTCGGGGGAGGTGATGTCCCAGGTGACGACGGCTTCCGGCAGCAGCAGGAGATGACCCTCGTGCCAGGTGCTACCGATGCGAAAGCCGCCCGGGCGGTAGCCGGTCACACCCTGCCGGCCGAGCTCGGTTTCCTCGAGCCGATCGAGGGGTTCGGCCATCCGTCAGCCGCCAGCCTTGCCACGCCGGGCGGGTCCGGGACCCTCGATCGCCGGGCCCTCGTCGACCTCGCCCCTGACCTTGGCCGCGGCGTCGGCCTTGGCGCCGATGGCGCGCAGGTTGAGCTGCAGCAGGATGGGCGTAGCGATATAGACGGTCGAGTAGGTGCCGACCAGAACGCCCCAGATCATCGCGAAGGTGAAGCCCTTGATTACCTCGCCGCCGAAGAAATAGAGCGAGAAGAGGGCCAAGAGTGTGGTCAGCGAAGTCATCAGGGTGCGGGCCAGCGTCTCGTTGAGGCTGGTATCGAGAAGCTCCGAAATCTCCATGCTGCGGTAGCGTCGGAGATTCTCGCGCACCCGGTCGAAGATGACGACGGTGTCGTTCAACGAGTAGCCGACGATCGTGAGCACGGCTGCTACCGTCGTCAAATTCACCTCGAGCCCGGTGACCGCAAAGAGCCCGATGGTCAGGACCACGTCGTGGATCAGGGCGACGATGGCACCCACGCCGTATTGCCACTCGAAGCGGAACCAGATGTAGATGAGCACCGCAACGAGGGCGAGGCTGATCGCCATGACGCCGGCCTGGAGCAACTCCTCGCTGACTTTGGGGCCGACGAACTCGGTTCTTCGGTAGGAGATGCCCTCGCCGATCAGCTCGTCGAGCGCATTCTGCACCGCCACCACCGCGACCTGCTGGGCCTCCTCGTCGCCTGCCTGCCGGGCGACGCGGATCAAAACATCGGTCTCGGCGCCGAATTCCTGCAGCGCCACCTCGCCGAGGCCGAGCTGGTTGAGGTTGGTGCGCATGGCAGTGAGATCGGCCGGGCCCGGCGTGCGGACCTCCATCAAGATGCCGCCTTGGAAGTCGATGCCGAAATTGAGACCCGGATAGACCAACGCCACGAGCGAGCCCAGCATCAAGAACGCCGAGACCGCGATGGCGATGAACCGCGCGCGCATGAAGCGGATCTTGGTGTCATCGGGAACGAGGCGAAATTGCATGAGCGGGTCTCTAGATCAGAGCGGCAGGGTGGCGGGGCGGGTGCGGCGATACCAGGCCAGGACGGAGAGCCGGGTGACCAGGGTAGCGGTGAAGAGCGAGGTCAGGATGCCGATCGCCAGCGTCACGGCGAAGCCCTTGACCGGACCCGAGCCGAACTCGAAGAGCAGGACGGCGGCGATCAGGGTGGTCACGTTGGCGTCGATGATGGTCCGCATCGCCTGGGAGAAGCCGGTCTCGATCGAGGCCAGTGGGGTCCGCCCGGCGCGCATTTCCTCGCGAATGCGCTCGAAGATGAGCACGTTCGCGTCCACCGCCATGCCGATGGTCAAGACGATGCCGGCGATGCCCGGCAGGGTCAGGGTCGCTCCCAGCAGCGAGAGGGCGGCCAGGATCAGCACCAGATTGCTGAAGAGCGCGATATCGGCGATCAGCCCGAACCGGCCATAATAGAGCGCCATGAAAACGCCGACCAAGACGATGCCGATGATGCTCGCCGTCTGTCCCGCCGCCACCGAGTCGGCACCCAGGTCCGGGCCGACGCTGCGCTCCTCTAGAATGGTCAAGGGAGCAGGCAGGGCGCCGGCGCGGAGCAGAATGGAGAGCTGATTGGCGCTTTCGACGGTGAAGCTGCCGGAGATGATGCCGGAACCACCGAGGATAGGCTCGCGGATGCGGGGCGCCGAGATCACCTCGTCGTCGAGGACGATGGCGAAGAGGCGTCCGGTATTCTGCTGGGTGAGGCTGGCGAAGCGTCTGGCCCCCGCATTGTCGAAGCGGAAGCTCACGACCGGCTGGTTGTCCTGAAAACTGGGCTGCGAATCGACGAGGTTCTCACCCGAAAGCTCGGCCCGGCGCTGCACGACCCATCCCGGCACGCCGTCGTCGGGATCCGCCGACGGGACCAGCATGGTGCCGGGCGGCAGGCGTCCCGCCTCGGCGTCCGAGAGGCTCGCGTCCATGTCGACCATGTGGAAGGTCAGGCGCGCGGTCCGGCCTAGAAGTTCCTTGATGTTCGAAGGATCGCGCTCGCCCGGCACCTGGACGAGGATGCGGTCGTCGCCCTGGCGCTGGATGGTCGGCTCGCGGGTGCCGAGTTCGTCGATGCGGCGGCGGACGACCTCGAGCGACTGGTTGACCGCAGCGCGCACGCGTTCCGCCCGACCCTCCTCGGAGAAGCCGATGCCGAGCCGGCCTTCGCCGAAGTCCTGGATGGTGAACTCGCGCCCGCCGCCGACGCCGAAGGCGTTGCCCGCGAGGATCGGGTTCAACTCGTCGAGCTGGGCCCGAGCGAGTGCTTCCTGACCAGGCTCGGTGAGCGTGAAACGGACCATGCCGTCCTGAACGCCGAGGCCGCGATAGCCGATACGCTCGCGCCTGAGGGCCAGGCGCACCTCGGAGACGAGGTCCTCGAGGCGCTCGTCGATCACGGTATCGACGCCGACCTCCAGCAACAGATGCGAGCCACCCTGCAGATCGAGGCCGAGATTGATCTGGCTTTTCGGCAGCCAGTCGGGCCACGCCTCGACCGTGTCCCGGGCAAAGAGGTTGGGCATTGCCGCGATGACAGCACCCACCAGCACGATGACGACGAGCCAGATCTTCCAGGGCTGGAGCGCCTTCATCACGCGGTCCCTCTGTTGCAGTGCGTACGGGGTGGCAGATCGCTCACTTCTTGAAGAGCTTGCCCATGAAGCCGCCGCCGGTGTTGGTGTTGGCAGCGCCGGTGCCGGCCGCGGGTGCCGCCGTGCCGGGCTTGGGCTTGTTGACGACGTCGGCGATGGTCGAGCGCTGCACCTGGACGTTGACGTCCTTGGCGATCTCGACGTTGACGGTGTTGTCTTCGACCTTGGTGATCTTGCCGAAGATGCCACCCGAGGTCAGGACCTGGTCGCCGCGCTTGAGATTGTCGACGAGGGCGCGATGCTCCTTGACCTTGCGCTGCTGCGGGCGGATCAGCAGAAAGTAGAAGACCGCGAAAATCAGGACGAGGGGCAGGAGCGAGACGAAAAAGTCGCCGCCGCCCGGTGACGCCGCCTGGGCGTAGGCCGGTGAGATGAGCATTCTTGTCCTCGAGGATGAGACGCTGCAGACTGCGCCGCGTTCTATAATGCCAGAGCCGAGTTGGCAAACCCGGAGCGTGCGGCCGAAAGCTGCGCGCTCGGCGGCACGCTGACGTTTCGGCCGCACTCGCCAATTCGCTAAGCAGGAGATGGGATCATGGCGCACACGCGCAAGGACGAAGCCCGCGCTCTCGACGCCGAGGAGCGCGATCTGGTCGAAAAATCGCATCATCCCGGGGTGCAGGAGCTCAGCCAAGGCGAGCTGACCGACCTCTTGAAGCTGGTCCGCGAGCGGCGTGACCGGGCACAGCGACTCGCTCGGCAGCAGCGGCGCGAGCTGCGCGGCAAGGCGGCCCCGCGTGGCGCCACCCCGGCCACGGACGAGACGGGCTCGAAGCGCAAGCTCGAGGTCTTGGCCATGGCCGTGCGCCGGCTGAATGGCGAGCGTGACCGTCGGGCGCGAAAGAACGCGCGTGCGGCCATGCACGGGAACGGCGCACCAGCGCCGGACCGCCGCGACGCCTAGGCGAGCCAGCCCACCCCGACCCGCCGACCCTCAGTCAACGAGAAGCCTTGCCCCGCATGTCCGACGCCGACCAGACTGCTCTTCTCGCCCGCATCGCCGAAGCGCTCGAGCGGCAAAGCCCGCCGCCGGCCCCTTCATTGGGCCTCGGTGCGGCCCGGGCCTACGTCTTCGATGCCGCGACCCGATCGCTTCGGGCCGTACCCAGGGTTTCGCGGATCGATTTCGAGCTGTTGTGCGGCATCGATCACGTGGCCTCGATCCTGCTCGACAACACCCGGCGCTTCGCAAATGGCTTGCCGGCGAACAACGCGCTCTTGTGGGGAGCGCGCGGCATGGGCAAGTCGAGCCTGGTCAAAGCGGTGCATGGGCTGCTCGAGGCCGAGGGGCTGCCGCTGGTCCTGGTCGAGATTCATCGCGAGGACATCGAGGCGCTGCCGGAGCTGCTCCTCTCACTGGCCGCCGCGGACGAGCGGTTCTTGCTCTTTTGCGACGACCTCTCATTCGATGCCGGCGAGAGCAGCTACAAATCCCTGAAAGCCGTGCTGGAGGGCGGGCTGGAGGGGAGGCCGCCGAATGTCCTCTTCTACGCGACCTCCAATCGCCGGCATCTGATGCCCCGACAGATGATCGAAAACGAGCGGAGCACGGCGATCCATCCGGGCGAGTCGGTCGAGGAGAAGGTGTCGCTCTCGGATCGCTTCGGCCTCTGGCTCGGCTTTCACGCCTGCAACCAGGAGACCTATCTCGCGATGGTTGAACGCTATGCCCGGCATTTCGGTCTCGAGGTGGCCGAGGCCGAGCTGAAGCATCAGGCGCTCGAGTGGGCCACCACCCGCGGCAGCCGCTCGGGCCGCGTCGCCTGGCAGTTCATCCAGGACCGCGCCGGCCGGCTGGGGCGGCGGCTTTAGCAGCCTGCTCGGGCCGAGCGCCGCTGCCTCCGCGAACCTCTTTCGACAAAGAAAGTCGCCTCCAGCGTTATTAACTCTTGGTTGCATTCGCGCATCCGCGTAAATCGGTGGTGAAGATCATCGGAAAGTGAGACGGATGGTTCACACTCGGCCCTTCGGCACCCCCCTCGGCTTCGTCGCGGCATTGACCCTGTTGTTCCTGCCTTGGCCCGCTGCGGCGTCTGACGATTTCGAGAAGGGCCCGCCGCCGCCCGAGTATCCCGTCGTGGAAGAGAGCTTGATCGAGGCCGTGCCGGAGCCTAATCCGCGCCGTGCCAGCGAGCTTGCGGCCGAGCCCGAAGCCGACTTGCGCGAGATTGGGCTCGGCGACGACCTGCCCGAGATCCTGGCGGCCGAGACCTTGGATGCGGACGACCTCACCGAGCTGATCGAGGCGCTGCGGGCCCGGATGCGCGCCAGTCGGGCCGAGAACGACGTGCCGCTGGGCAATCTCACCCGCGACCTCGAGCAGGCGCGGCTCGATGTCGAGCGGCTGGCCGAGCTGTTGCTGCGCAAGGAGATCGCCGAGTTGCAACAGCGGGCGGCCCAGGCGCTGACCGAAGAGCAGATGAGCTGGCTCGCCCAGAGCCTGGAGACGGCCGAGCAGCAATTGACGAGGCTGCTCAAGGAGCGCGACGACATGGAGCGTCTCGCGGCCGAGAGTGCCGCTCGGGTCGACGATCTGGCACAGAGCCTGATCGAGGCCGATGACGAAAGGCGACGGCTCGAGCAGTCGCTCGAGACGACCCAGGCCGGAGCGGAGGAGACCCGCCGGGCACTGGCAGCCGCGAGCCGCCGCATCAACGACATCAATCAAGAGCTCGCGAGCATCGAGGCCGCGAGCCAGGCCCGGCTCGAAGCCTACGAGAGCCAGGTGGCGGCGGCCGAGGCGGGGATGCGTGATCTCGAGGACGAGCTCGAGGCCCAGCAGCGGACAGCCGATGCGTTGATCGCGACACGCGAGGCCGAGATCCAGCGGCTGGCGCAACGTCAGGCTCAAGCGCGCGAGGTGCTGGTGCGAGCCCTGGCCGAGTTCGACGAGGTGACCGAGGCACGCAATGCCGACCAGGAGCGCGAGCTCTTGCGCCAAGCCCAGATGGCGAGCGAGGCCCGGGTGACGGCCCTGGCCGATATGGGCTTTCGCCGCGACGAGCAGGGCAATCTGTTGCCGCCGGAAGTGGTGCTGGCGGAGGGCGACACCGATTTCGCCGCGATCGAGCCGGCGGCCGGGCCCAGCTGTCTCGCCGATGCGGAGCAGGTGGCCCGGCCCTATCTGGACGACGAGGCGGCAGCGAACTGGAACCATTACCTGATGGGCACGATCCATTTCGCCGACGCCACAGCCCAGCCGGACGGCCAGGCGCTGGCGGCGATCGTCGCCTGTCTCCACGAGTTGACCGATAATGCCGCGTTCTATTTCAGGGTGATCGGCCACACCGATTCGCGTGGCGCGCAATCCTTGAACGAGCGCCTCTCCCTCGAGCGGGCGAAGGCCGTGCGCGATCTCGTGGCGTCCAAGGTTGCGGTGCAACCCTGGCGGCTGATGGCCCAGGGCCGTGGCCCCGACTTTCCGATCGCCGACAACGACACGGCCGAAGGCCAAGCGATCAACCGCCGGGTCGAGGTCTTCGCCATCGAGGCCAAGCTCTAGGCGTACACGAACAAGCGGCTTGGTGCCCCTGGCCGGACTCGAACCAGCACGCTGTTGCCAGCAACAGATTTTGAGTCTGCCGCGTCTACCAATTCCGCCACAGGGGCACAGACTGGGAGGTAAGGCCTTGCGCTGGGTCGGTCAAGCGCGGCCGCTAGAGCCAGCGCTGCACCGCCGCCACCGAGTCCGTGGGGCCAGTGTTGAAGCAGAGCCTGGCCGCCGGCGCCCCTTCGTGCACCACGTTCACCAGGCGCTCGAACAGCAGGAATTCGGCCGGATCGCTGCGCACGCCAGCACCGATGAGGACGATGTCGGGCGGGGCGCTGGCAAGGGCGGCCGTCACCGTCTCGACCGCCGTCTCGCCGTGATCGATGAAGCAGATGCCGGCCTCGAGGCCGAACTCGTCGAGGCGAGCGACGTCGGCGCGCAAGGCGCCCTCGAGCTTTTCCGCCGTGAGCCCCGGATACTTCGCGTAGTCCACGACCTTGGGATCGAGCCCGATCAGCACGACACGCTTGCGGTTCGCCATGGCATTTCCCATCGTTCTCGTGCGCTCTGACGATCCCGTCACGCGCACTTTATTTACACGGCAACTATTACCATGGAAATCGCCGACCGGCTACCCCCGCCGCCATCGCTCGGCCGGCTCTTGAACGTCACCACAGGCGCCAGCAACCGGCTCTGCCAGACCCTGCTGGCGCAACACGGCCTGCAGCTCGGCCACTGGGTGATCCTCTCCGCCCTCTGGCGGCAGGACGGCCTGACCACGAGCGAGCTCGCCGGCTATACCGGCAACGCCCTGCCGGCCACCTCGCGAATCGTCGACCGGATGATCAAGGAAGGGCTGGTGACCCGCGAGGCGGATCCCGAGGATCGCCGTGCCGTCCGCATCCGGCTCACGCCCAAGGGCCGAGCCCTCGAACCTCTCGCCGGTTTCTGGGTCGAGGTCAACGAGCGGCTGCTCGACGGGTTCAGCGAGACCGAGGCCCGAACGCTCTTCGCCCTCCTCGAGCGCGTCCGCGAGAACGCCAGCGCGGACACCAGTCGCTGAAGCCGTCCGGCCTCAAAGCCCCCAGCTCAGCGCCAGCGGCTTCGCCTGCCGCGCCAGCCTGAGCAGGCCCTCCCGCGTCGCCTCGTGCAACGGCTCCAAAGGATGGCGGACATAGTCGCTCGCGATCACCCCGCCCTCCATCATCACCGCCTTGGTCGCGCGCAAGCCGCATTGCCGGTTCTCGAAATTGATCAGCGGCAGGATCGCGGCATAGGCATCCGCCGCCTCGTCGAATCGCCCGGCCAGATGATGCGTCAGCACCGGCTTGATCAGGTCGGGCAAGAGGGCCGAGGCCATGGTGCCCGTCGCTCCGGCATCGAGATCGGCCATCAGCGTGATCGATTCCTCGCCGTCGAAGGGGCCCTCGATCGCCTCGCCGCCGGCCTGGATCAGTGCCCGGAGCTTGGCCGCTGCCATCGGTGTTTCGATCTTGAACCAGCGCACGGTCGCGAGTTCCCTGGCCATGAAGGCGAGGAAGGGGACGGAAAGCGTCACCCCGCTCAAGGGCGCGTCCTGGACCATGATCGGGACGTCGACGGCCGAGGCCACGGACTTGAAGTGCTCGAACGTGCCCTTCTCGTCGGCCCGCAAGAGGGCGCCGTGATAAGGCGGCATGAGCATCAGCATGGCCGCGCCCGCGGCTGCCGCCCGCTCCGCCCGCTCGACCGCAATCTTCGTGCTGAAATGGCTGGTGGTGACGATCACCGGCACCCGCCCCGCCACATGGTCGAGGCAGAGATCGAGCAGCGTGTCGCGCTCGACGTCGGTCAAGAGGAACTGCTCGGAATAGTTGGCGAGGATGCAGATGCCGTCGACGCCCTGGTCGACCATGCAGTCGAGCACGCGCTTTTGCCCCTCTAGATCGAGATCGCCGTTTTCCTGGAACGGTGTGGGCGCGATCGGGTAGATACCCGTCCGCAATGCGTCATTGCTCGTGGCCATCGCTTCTTCCTCCCTCGTTGACGCGGCGAAGAGTGCGCCGGGCGTGGCGATTGATCAAGCACCGGCAGGCGCCCGTGGCTTGCCGGGCGCCGCCGTCACGCTATCCTGATGAGCAAGAAATCAAGGAGGCACGACGATGCGGCTCACCGACACCCAACTGGACGACTTCGCCGAGACCGGCTGGCTCTTCCTGCCGGGCTGCTTCACGCCCGAAGAGGTCGCGGTCCTCCGATCCGAGGCCGAGGCGATCTACGCCACCGACCGCGAGGAGGTTTGGCGCGAGACCAACGGCGCACCGCGCACCGCGTTCGCCGCCCACACCTACAACGAGGGCTTCGGCATTCTCGGCCGCCACCCGCGCCTGATCGAGCCCGTAGCCCAACTCTTCGGCGAGCCGGTCTACATGCACCAGTTCAAGATCAACGCCAAGGCCGCCTTCGATGGCGCCGTCTGGCAATGGCACCAGGATTACGG
>JAABSG010000072.1 GCA_011390475.1 Geminicoccaceae bacterium
GCGCCACGGTTCGGCTCGGCTGCTCACCTGATGGTTGCGATCAACGATCGGCAACTGTCAAAATACCGACCGACTGGATTGCTGGTGAAAAATGCGGGCTAGACCCGAACTCGATCAAAGGGGGTTGCCATGACCAAACGACGGATCGGCCTGATCGGCCTCGGCATGGCGGTGACGCCACATGCCCAAAGCTTGGTCGAGCTCGGCGACCGGATCGAGGTCTCGGCCTGGAGTCCGTCCGCCGCGCGGCGTGAATCTTTTGCGGCGCGATTCGGTCTCGGCGTGGTCGACGACAGTGCGGCCATTATCGAGGATCCCTCGGTCAGCGCGGTGCTGCTGCTCACCCCGCCCGATGCGCGGCTGGAACTGGTCGAGCGAGCGGCGGCGGCCGGTAAGCATCTCTTGATGGAAAAACCGCTGGAGCGGACCATCGAGGCGGCCGAGCAAGTGGTCGCCATCACCGAGGCTGCCGGCGTCACCACCGGGGTGGTCTTCCAGCACCGCTTTCGCGAGGCGGCGGAAGCGCTGCGCCGATATCTGACCGAGGGTGCACTCGGAAAGATCGCCACGGTGCAACTCGATGTCCCCTGGTGGCGGCCACAGAGCTACTACGACGAGCCCGGCCGGGGGACCCTCGCCCGTGACGGCGGCGGGGTCTTGATCACCCAAGCGATCCATGGGTTGGACCTGATGCTCAGCTTCACCGGTCCGGCCGCCAGTGCGCAGGCGATCGCCGGCACCTCGGCGCTGCACCGGATGGAGGGCGAGGACTTCGTCGGCGCCGGGCTCACCTTCGAGAACGGTGCTTTGGGCGCGTTGCTCGCCACCACCAGCTTCTACCCGGGACGGACCGAGAAGCTGATCATCGCAGGCACGGCGGCCACCGCCGTCCTCGAGGGCGGCAGGCTCGAACTGCACCGCCACGATGGTCGGAGCGAGACCACGGGCGAGGCCGGCGGCATCGGCGGCGGCGCCGATCCGATGGCTTTCAGCCATGCCTGGCACAAGGCGGTGATCACCGATTTTCTCGATGCGCTGGACGCCTGCCGGCCGCCACGGGTCACCGCCCGGGAGGCACTGCACGTCCACCGGCTGATCGATGCGCTGTTGCGTTCGGCTGCGAGCGGTGAGCGCACCAGCCTCGACTGATCGGCGGGCACGCCGTCAAGGGGCAATCGCATAGGTCATCGGCCGCTCGAGCAGCAAGGCCACGAGAACGAAGACGAAAGTCAGATAGACGACCGTACGCTCGACCATCGAAGGGCTCCAAAGGCCGCGGGCTCCACTTGCCGGCCCGCGGCCGGAAGCGCCCATAGACACTATTGCCCAGCAATGGTTACCGATTTCTCAACGCCGGTCTGTGATGTCGGCTACTGTGGCCCGCCGATCACAGGATTTTCCGCGGCGTCAGTGCTTGAAGTGGCGGCGGCCGGTCAGCAGCATGGCGATTTCGTGCTGATCGCAGGCCTGGATCACCTCTTTGTCACGCATCGACCCGCCCGGCTGGACGATGGCAGTGACCCCACTTGCCGCCGCCCGCTCGATGCCATCGGCGAAGGGAAAGAACGCGTCGGAGGCCAGGACCAGGGGCCCCTCGCCGCCGCCTGCCGCCGCCTGGCGCGCCGCGAGCTCGACCGCCCCCACCCGGCTGGTCTGCCCGGCGCCGATACCGCAGGTCGTCAGACCCCTGGCCATGACGATGGCGTTCGAGCGGACCTGCCGCACCACGGCCCATGCAAATTCCAGCCCCGCCCGTTCGGCGACGCTCGGCGCCCGTGCCGTAGGCGAGGTCCAGCCGCCAGGATCACTGGTGCCGGCGTCGCGCACCTGAACGAGGAGGCCGCCCGCCACGCTCTTGATGTCGAGCATCGCATCATCCGGCCCGGGCAGTCGGTCCAGTTCGATGAGGCGGAGATTGCCCTTCTGGCCCAGGATCTCTCGGGCGTCGGCGCTGAAGCCGGGGGCGACCAAGACCTCGAGGAAGAGCGAAACCAGTCCCTCCGCCGTCGCCGCATCCACCTCGCGGTTCAGGGCCACGATGCCGCCGAAGGCACTCACCGGATCCGCCGCCAAGGCCCGTGCCCAAGCATCGGCCAGCCCGTCCGCCACCGCCACGCCGCACGGGTTGGTGTGCTTGATGATGACCGCGGCCGGCCGGTCGAACGACGCCACCAACTCGACTGCGGCGTCGGCATCCTGCAGGTTGTTGTAGGAGAGCTCCTTGCCTTGGAGCTGGCGGCCCAGCGCGACACCATGACGGCCCTGGTCCAGGCGGTAGAGGGCGGCCGCTTGGTGCGGGTTCTCGCCGTAGCGCAGGCTCTGCACCAGAGGTGCTGCGACCAGGAGCGGGTCGGGCAGCCCTTCCTCACCCAGCCAGTTGGCGATGGCCGCGTCATAGCCCGCCGTGTGCGCGAAGGCTTTTCTCGCCAGTTCGCGGCGCAGGTCCGCGCCGACTCCGCCCGCGTCCAGTGCAGCCGCGATCGCGGCGTAGTCGGCGGGATCGGTGACGATCGCGACATGCTCGTGGTTCTTGGCCGAGGCCCGGATCATCGCCGGCCCGCCGATATCGATGTTCTCGACACACGTGTCGAAATCGGCACCCGAGGCCACGGTCGCGGCAAACGGGTAGAGGTTGACGACCACGAGGTCGATCGCGGCGATGCCGTGCTCGGCCAGAGTGGCCATGTGGGCGGGGTCATCTCGCCTGGCCAGAATGCCACCATGGATCTTCGCCTGCAGAGTCTTGACCCGGCCGTCCAAAATCTCCGGCTGGCCGGTGAGCGTCGCCACGTCGTCGACCTCGAGCCCTGCATCGCGCAGGGCCTTGGCCGTGCCGCCGGTCGAGATCAGGGCCACGCCGTGGCGGGTCAGCGCCCTCGCCAACTCGACGAGGCCGGTCTTGTCGGAAACGGAAAGCAGCGCGCGGGCCGGGCGGAGCAGTGACATGGCGAAGTCTCAGGCCTTTTTGGTCAGGCGGGCAATGAAGAAGCCGTCCATGCCGCCCGATTCGGGCAGCAAAGCCGGATGCGTGCGCAGATCACCCTCGGCCGTGGGCAGAAAGCCTGCCTCGGCTTCGCGGATCGGCGCCCGGGCGAAATCGGGGTGAGCCTCGAGGAAGCGCTCGAGCACTTGCGGTCCTTCTTCGGGCTCGAGGGAGCAGACCGCATAGACCAGCCGCCCGCCAGGCGCCACGAATGTCGCGGCCTTGGCTAGCAGCAGCTGCTGCAGCGCCGCCATGGTGGCGATATCAGCGGCATTCTTGGTCCACATGATGTCCGGATGGCGGCGGATCGTGCCGGTCGCGGTGCAGGGTGCATCGAGCAGCACCGCTTCGAACGGCTCGACCGGTGAAAAGTCCAGAAGATCGGCCACCACGACCTCGGCCTCGAGTCCCAGCCGCTGCAGATTGGCCCGCAAGCGTCGGGCCCGCGTCGCGTCACGCTCGATGCTCGTGACGACCGCACCGGCGACCAGCAGCTGCGCCGTCTTGCCGCCGGGTGCAGCGCAGAGATCGAGCACACGTTCGCCCGAGGTCGGCCGCAAGACGTGCGCCGGCAAGGTCGCGGCCAAGTCTTGCACCCACCAAGCGCCCCCGGTGAAGCCTTCGAGCTCCTCGACCTGCCCGGCATCGGCGAGGCGTACCGTAGCCGGGCCCACGACGCGCCCGCCGAGCTTGGCTGCCCAGCCTTCCGGATCGTCCTTGACCGTCAGGTCCAAGGGCGGTGTCTTTTGCGCGGCTGCGGCCATGGCGGCTGCGAGTTCAGCGCCATAGCTCGTCGTCCAACGCTCACTCAGCCAATCCGGCAACGTCTCGAGCGGCGCCAGCGGCGGCGGGTCCTGCCCTACGAGCTTGCGCAGAACCGCGTTGACGAGGCCGGGTGGTGCAAGCCTTCGGCGCTTGGCCAGCTCCACACTTTCCCCTACGGCCGCATGGGGCGCTGTCTTCAGATAGAGAAGCTGGGCGACGCCCAAGCGCAGCAGGTTCATCGCACTGCGCTGCTTGGGTTCACTGGTCAAATGCAGGGCGAGCACCCGGTCGATGGCGGCCTTCTGGCGCAACACCGTTGTATAGAGCAGCCGCGCGAAGGCCCGATCCCGGGCCTCCATATCGGTGCCCAAGGTCAGTTGGGCGAAGCGCGCCTCGGGCGGTTCTCGGTCCAACAGCGTCGCATCGAGCACGCGCAACGCCAGCTCGCGAGCCGAGATCGCCCGTCCGGCGCTCGTTCTGGTTTGCAGTTCAGTCGGCATGCACCGGCCGTTCCGCCGCGAGCGATTCCGTGATCAGCCGCCGCGTATTCGCGACGCCGTAGAGCGCCACGAACGAGCCGAAGCGCGGACCCTGGGTCTGGCCGAGCAGCACTTCGTAGAGCGCCTTGAACCAGTCACGCAAATTGCTGAAACCGTGGCGCTTGCCGATCTCGTAGACCTCGTTCTGGATCGCCTCGGCGGGCGTGCCCTCGTTCAACCCGGCGAGCGCCCGTTCCAGCTCTTCCATGGCGGCGCGCTCGGTCGCGTCCGGCGCGCGGTGCTTCTTCTCCGGCCTGACCCGGTCCTGATAATAGGCGATCGCGTGATCGACGAGGCGAGCGAGGCGCGGCTGGGTCTCTGGCGTGAGGTCGGGGCTGTATTGGCGAATGAAGCCCCAGAGTACTTCCGGATCCTCCGCGTTCACGACCGAAGCCAGGTTCAAGAGCATGGCAAAGCCGATCGGCACCGCATCCGTGGGCGGGGTCCCGTCATGGATGTGCCAGACGGGATTGCCGAGCTTCTCCTTGTCCGCCTGACCGGCGAAAGCGCCGAGAAACGCCTCGTAGTCGTCGACATGCTTGGGGATCACGTCGAAAAAAAGCTTCTTCGCCTTTCTCGGGTGCTGGTAGAGAAAAAGCTGCAAGCTTTCGGGCGTCGCATATCGCAGCCACTCGTCGATGGTGATGCCATTGCCCCTCGACTTCGAGATTTTCTCGCCATTCTCGTCGAGGAAGAGTTCATAAGTAAAGCCCAAGGGCGGTGTGCCACCCATCACCTTGCAGATCTGGCCGCCCAGCTTGACCGAATCGATCAGATCCTTGCCCGACATCTCGTAATCGACCTCGAGCGCCGTCCAGCGCAAGGCCCAATCGGCGCGCCATTGTAGCTTGCAATGCCCGTCCGTCACCGGCACCTCGGTGAGCTTGCCGTCCTCGTCCTTGAAGACCACCGTGCCCGAATCGACCCGGCACTCCTCGATCGCCACCTGCAAAACCCGCCCCGACTTCGGCGAAATCGGCAAGATCGGACTATAGCTCGCCCGCCGCTCCGGCCCCAGATGCGGCCGCACCACATCACAAACCGCCTCGTGCCGCTCGAGCACCCGGAGCAGCACCTCGTTGAACACCCCGGCCTTGTACGTCTCCGTAGCGCTCTTGAAGTCGTAATCGAAGCCGAACCGGTCGAGAAACGCCCGCAGCCGGGCGTTCATGTGCGCCCCATAGCTCTCGTGCGTGCCGAACGGATCGGGAATCGAGGTCAAGGGCTTCTGCAGATGCGGCTGAACCAACTCGGGACGCGGGATGTTGTCCGGCAGCTTCCTGAGCCCGTCCATGTCGTCGGAGAACGCATAGAGCCTGGTCGGGATGTCGGAGAGACGGTGGAAGGCGTGGCGGATCAGGGTCGTCCGAAAAACCTCCGCAAACGTCCCGATATGCGGCAACCCCGACGGCCCATAACCCGTCTCGAACAGCACGAACCCCTTCGCCGGCGGCCGCTTCTCGACGCGCTCCAAAAGGGCCATGGCCTCGACGATGGGCCAAGCCTTACTCTCGCGAAGGGTCGAAATGTCCATGATCTCATGCCAGCGGCTGAATGAAGCCACCCGTCTCTAGCAGCCGGCCTGCCCATAGACCAGCGACACACCAGCCCACCCGCTCAGGCCTGAAGTCCCGGTGGGTGCAGGGAGGATCATCCTCCCTGCTCGTCTGCCAGTCTAAGGCCGATACTGTGCTGCAATCTCCCGCACCCGCTCGGCCGCTTCGGGATCGCCGGCGGCGTCGAACATCTGGCCGAATTTGAGCCAGTTGAGGTGGTTCTCGGGCCTCAGCGCGATGCGTTCGGAGGCCATGGAGCGGGCAAGCGGCCAGTTGCCGGCTTGGATGGCGGCTTCGAGCAGGAGTTGGTTGAAGATGTCGCGTTGGGCCCAGCTGCCGCCGATGGGTTGGAGGGCGTAGCGGATCGGGGCCAGGAGTTCGACCGTTTCGGCTGGTTTGCCCGTGTAGAAGGCCCGGATGCCCCGGGCGAGTGGCAGGATGAAGGGCTCGACGCGCTTGGCTGCGTCGTTGTTCGTTTCCTTGGCGAAGCGTTCGAGCGAGGCGATGAAGGCTTCGGCCTCCGCGTGGCGCTCGGTGCGGGCCAAGGGGATCATGGTGTGGGCGTCGGTGAAGGCGATGACGTGATCGTCGACCCAGCCCGCCCCCCAGTCGGCGAGGTTCGCCCAGCGATCGCCGACGTCGGCGCCTGCGAGCTCGAGCCTGGCGAGGAGCGAGGGAGCGTTCATCATGTCGGTAGAGATGCGCCGCTCGCCGGGGACGACGTGGTTGTCATAGAGGGCGAGGGCCGCGTCGAAATCGCCGCTCTCGACGGCGAAGAGGGCGGCGTGCCACCAGACGTGGTTCTTCACCGGCCCCCGATCCGCCCAGTGGTCGTCCGGGTAGTCGAGCCAGGCCATCCCGTCCTGGAGCCTGCCCTGCATCTCCATGACATGCGCCACAGCGTGGATGGCCCAGAGGTCGTCCGGGTTGCGCTCGACCGCTTCGCGGCCCATGGCCTCGGCACGGCCGTAGTCGCCCATCTCCTCGAAGCCGAAGGCGAGCATGCCGAGGACGAAGCCGTAGCCCGGCATGTCGTCGGTCCAGGCCGGCAGCGCGCTGGCGATGGTGTTGCGCATTGCCTGCTGCTCGCCGAGCCAGAAGCTCTGGAAGTGCATGTGGCGCAGCGCCATGAGGTCGAACGGCCATTCCTGGACGATGGCGTCCCAGGCCCGCCGCGCCCGCGTCAGGTCGCCGGCCACCCAGTGCTTCAGCGCCTCCAGATGCAGGGTCTCGCGGCGGTTCATCGCTGTGTCGGCGGCCTCGATCGCTGCCAATTCCGCTCCGACCTTCTCGTCCACACTGTTCGAGCCCATGAGGCGCAGCATCGACGCCTTGAGGATGCGCGGCATGACGAAGCCCGGATCGGCCTCCATCGCCCGGCCGAGCAGCTCGCCGGTGTCGAGCCGGTATTCGAGATAGTGGTCGACCGCCTGGTCGAACAACGCTACCGCCTCGTCGCTCTCGCTCGAGAAAGCGAGCCCACGCCGATCCTCCACCATGCATCCTCCCTGACTGCGATCAGCGGCCAAGATCGTTCAGGGCGGCCGGGCTGGCAAGACTAGTCCGATGCCTGCCGTTCGTTTGCCAGGAGCCGGCGCTTGCGCTCGGGGCCCCAGCGATAGCCACCCAGCGTACCATCCTTGGGCAGGACGCGGTGGCAGGGCACGGCCAAGGCCGCGGGATTGCCGGCACAGGCATTGGCCACGGCGCGCACGGCTCGAGGCGCCCCAATGGCCGCCGCGATCTCGCCGTAGCGCCGGGTTTCGCCTAGCGGAATCGCCCTGAGCGCCGCCCAGACCCGCTGCTGAAAAGCGGTGCCGCGGATGTCGAGCGGGATGGCCGCGGCACCCGCTGGCTCGTCGATCGCGGTCACCACCTGGGCCAAGAGCGCCTGCAGCCGACCCGCGTCGTGGACCCGTTCGGCTGCGGTGAAGCGGTCCGCGAGATCGGCCTCGAGCGCCCTGTCGTCGTCGCCGAAGGCGATCATCGCGACTCCCTTTTCGGTGGCTGCCACCAGCACGCGGCCGAGGGGACAGGCTGCCGTGGCCCAGTGGAGCGTGAGCCCCGCACCCTTGGCGCGAAATCGGCCGGGGGTCATGCCGAGCACGGCCTCGGCCTCACTGTAGAATCGGCTGGACGCACCATAACCCGCTTCATAGATCGCATCGCTCACCCGTGCCTCCTCGCTCAACGCCACCTGCAGCCGCGCCCGTCGCCGCGCCTGGATGAAGGCTTTGGGCGTCAATCCGACCGTCGCCTTGAAGGCGCGCGCGAGCGTCTTCGGGCTCGCGTCGAGTGCTGCGGCGAGCGCCCCCTGGCTCGGTGCCGTCTCGGCCGCGTCGATCACCGCCGTGGCCCGGGTGACCAGGGCTGCGAGCGGCGGCTCGCCCGCCGGTCGGCAGCGCTGGCAGGCGCGAAACCCGGCGCGCTCGGCATCGGCGGGGCTGTTGAAGAAGCGGACATTCCGTCGATTGGGCAGCCGCGAGGCGCAGCCCGGCCGGCAATAGATCAACGTGGTCGTGACGGCATAGACGAAGGACAGCGCCCCCGGCCGGCGCTCGACCACGGCCTGCCAGCACGCATCGCAATCAAGCACAGGCGCCAGCATCACGACGTCTCCACGAACTTCTGCCGCCGGCAAAGGGCGAGCAGCCGGCCGTCGATCACGGCAAGACCGACGAGGATCAGCATCATGCCCAGCATCTGGCCTGAAGTCAGCCGCTCACCGAGTAGTGCCGCACCGAGAGCCACGGCCGTGATCGGGATCAAGAGGGTCACGAGCAGGAGATTGGTGGCCCCGGCACTGGCCAAAAGGCGAAAATAGAGCACGTAGGCGCAGCCGGTGCCGACTACCGCCAGGGCCAGGACGGCGGCCCAGGTCGCTCCCGATAGGGTCACCAAGGGTGCGATGGGCTGGGTCGCGAGCACGAGCAGGACGAGGATCAGCGCACTCGCGACGAGCTGGCCCGCGGCCACGCCGACCGGTGGCAGGCCGCGAAAACGCCGGCCGAAAAGGCCGGCTGCGGCATAGGAGAGCGTGGCCAGCAGCACGGCCAGCTGCGGCAGGACGGCCGAGCCCAGGCCCAAGAGTGCGGCAGGACCGAGCATGACCGCGACGCCGGCAAAGCCGATGGCGCAGCCTGTGACCCGGCCCACCGTCGCCCGCTCGTCCCGGGTCACGAGATGCGCCATGAGCACGACCCAAAAAGGCGTCGTGGCGTTGAGGATCGCCGCCAGGCTGCTGTCGATCGTGGTCTGGCTCCAGAAAATGAGGCTGAAGGGGACCACGTTGTTCAAGAGGCCCATGACCAGAAGGCCGAGCACGATGTCGGGCCGGAGCGGCAGGCGGGCGCCGCTGACGAGCAGGACGGCGCCCAGGAACAAGGCAGCGATCGCCACCCGCAGCAGTGCGAGCCAAAGCGGCGTCAGCTCGCGGAGCGCAATCTCGGCGAAGAAAAAGGTCGCCCCCCAGATCGCCGCGAGCAGCAGAAGAAGTGCCCCGTCACGGGCGGAAAGCGGCGGTGCGGACGACATGATTTCGGGCTCCAGAGGTTGTGCGGAGGCCCCTTTTGCAACGCCAGCCGCCGGCCCGCGTCCCGATTCCAGCCCGGCAATTCGGGCGGGCTCAGCGCAGGCCCGCCTCGATGCCGAAATCGCGCCGCGCTGCCGATATCGTGACAGTGAAGCCGGCCACGACATCGACGAAGCACATCAAGGTCAGCATCAGGAAGACCGAGGTGCCGAAGCCCGGCAACACGATGAACTCGACGAGGCAGACCACGAACAGCAGCATCGAGAGCAGGTGATCGACGACCGACAGGCTCGACGTTCGCGTCGCCTTGAAGATCTCGACATAAAGGAGCACGAGGCCCAGCGTCAGCAACAGCTCGGCCACGGTGAAGGCAAAGGTGGCACCCGAGACGAGCGTCACGTCGAACATCACCGCCGTGAGGCTGCCGAGCCCGGTGAGCACCACGACGTGATAGAGGCCGACGACGACGGCGAGCAACGGCAGGGCTGCGAGCATTCGGGGATCCTCGAACGAAAGGTTGGCCGCCGGGCACTACCCTAACCGCCGCAAACCGTCTATCGACAGCCGACACCGCCACAACGCCGACACAGTCACCACGAAGGGGGAGGCCAAGGGCCATGAACAAGATCGATCTCGCAGGCCGGCGCGCCGTTGTTACCGGCGGAGCCCAAGGCATCGGCCGGGCGATTGCCGAGCGGCTCTTGGCATCGGATGCCAGCGTTGCGCTCTGGGACCGCGACGAACAACTGACCGAGGCCACGGCGGGCGAGCTCGCGAGCCTGGGCAAGACCGCCGCCGTTACTGTCGACGTCACCGACTGGGCCTCGGTCGAACGCGCGGTCGCCACCACCAACGACGCCTTGGGCGGCATCGACATCCTGGTCTGCAATGCCGGCATTGCCGGACCCTCGGCCAAGGTCTGGGAGTACCCGAACGACCAGTGGCAGGCGGTGATCGACATCGACTTGACGGGCGTTTTCTACTGCCTCAAGGCCGTGGTGCCCGGGATGATCGCCCAGAACTACGGCCGGATCGTCTCGACGGCGTCGATTGCCGGCAAAGAGGGCAACCCCAATGCCAGCCCCTACAGCGCCGCCAAAGCCGGCGTCATCGCGCTCACCAAGTCGCTCGGCAAGGAACTGGCCGGCCACGACATCGCGGTCAACTGCATCACGCCTGCCGCCGCCAAGACCCGCATTTTCGACCAGATCAGCCAAGAGCATATCGACTACATGTTGCAGAAGATCCCGCGCGGCCGATTCTTGCTGGTCGAGGAGGCGGCCGCCATGGTCGCCTGGCTGGTATCGGCCGAAAATTCGTTCACCACAGGCGCGGTCTTCGACCTCTCGGGCGGACGGGCAACCTACTGAATCCGAGCGGCCATTGGCCACAGGGCATGCTTCGGCACCGGCAAGTCTGGAAAGGCGCCCCTCCTCGGCCAACATAAGCGTGATGGCAGACCGCAAGGACATCACCGAGCGCGGCGACGACGCCGTCCAGTCATTCGTCGAGGCACTGCGGAGCACGCCGTCGCCGGGCACCGGCGGTGGTCGCGGCCGGCTGATTTTCGCGCTCGACGCTACGGCCAGCCGCAAGCCGACCTGGGATCGGGCCTGCTCGGTGCAGGGTGAAATGTTCATGGAGGCCGACCGCCTCGGCGGCCTCGACGTGCAGCTCGTCTTCTATCGCGGCTTCGAGGAGTGCAAGTCGAGCCGCTGGGTCGGTCACGCCAAGGACCTCGTCAACCTGATGGTCAGGGTCGATTGCCGCGCCGGGCGGACGCAGATCCACCGAGTGCTGCGTCATGCGATCAACGAGACCAAGAAGCGCCGCGTCCATGCGCTGATCTTCATCGGCGACGCGTGTGAGGAATCGGTCGACACGCTCGGCGACCTCGCGGGCCAACTCGGGCTCTTGGGCGTCAAGGCCTTCGTCTTCCACGAGGGTTCGGACCCCACGGCAGCCTATGCGTTTCAGGAAATCGCGCGGCTGACGGGCGGTGCGGCCTGCCGCTTCGATGCCAGCGCACCGGCCGAGCTACGCGCCCTGCTGCGCGCCGTTGCGGCCTATGCCTCGGGCGGGCAGAAGGCGCTCGCCGATTATGCCAGGCGTGAAGGCGGCGCTGTCCGTCTGCTCGAGCAACAGACCCGTCGGAGCTGATGGCTTACTTTTTTCTCGGTCTGTTCGCGCTGGGCATGCTGATCCTGCTCGCCCGCTGGTACGTGCAGGCGAGCACCCACGATCTCGTGCAGGGTGCCCGCACCTTCGTTGCCGTCTTCTCCGCTCTTGCCAGCACCGGGCTCCTCTTTACCGGACGGATCGGGCTCGCCTTCATCACTATTGCCGCGACGATCATGGCCATTCGCGCCATCCGCCGGGGCGCACGCGGTGCCGACCCGATGGACGGCAGCGGCGGCCCAACGAGCGATCCGGTCGAGGTCGAGACCGATCTCTTGCGCATGCGGCTCGACCGCGCGAGCGGCGACGTCAAGGGCTCGGTCAAGACCGGGCCCTTCGCAGGGCGCGATCTCGGCAGCCTCGGCCGAGACGAACTCCTGGATCTCCTGGCCGAGGCACAGGGCGTCGATGCGCAGAGCGCGAGCCTGCTCGAAGCCTATCTCGACCGGCGCTTTCCCGATTGGCGCGAGCCGGCCGCCGGGCGCAGCGGCGGTGGTGGGTGGGGCGGGGAGCAGCAAAGCGCCGGCGATCGTGGCCGCGACAGAGCCCGAGGCAGTGACGACATGGACGAGACCGAGGCCCTGCAGGTGCTCGGTCTCGAGCGCGGCGCCGCACCCGACGAGATCAAGCAGGCACATCGCCGACTGATGGCGAGGCTGCACCCGGATAGCGGCGGCAGTAATTTTCTCGCCACGCAAATCAACCGAGCGAAGGACATTCTGCTCGGCAAGGTCGGTTCCAAGCGGCGCTGAACATCCAGCCTGCCACGGCACTAATGACGCGCAAGGATGGAATATCGGTCGTTCAGTCGCCGTTGAGGTTTATGCGCTACCCGGGACATCACCGACGTCGACGTCACCCTTGCAGCGTAGCACGCGCCATGGGTAGAACGGGGTCGGTGATGGTGGTTGGACTGTGAATGATACGCGTGGCTCGACTGTATGCCGCGAGGAGTTTGAATGAAGCCTGTAAAAAAAGTCGTTTTTCCCGTTGCCGGACTGGGTACGCGGATGTTGCCCGCGACCAAGGTGCTGCCCAAGGAAATGCTGCCGGTGGTCGACAAGCCGATCATCCAGTACGCGCTGGAGGAGGCGGCGGCCGCCGGCTGCGAGGAGTTCATCTTCGTCACCGGCCGCGGCAAGGCCATCATCGAGGACCATTTCGACCGCGCAGTCGAGCTGTTCGAGGCGCTGGCCGCCAAGAACAAGGACGAGCAGCTCGAGAAGATGACCGCCGACGTGCCCAAGGCTGGGCAAGTGCTCTACACCCGCCAGCAAGAGGCCAAGGGCCTCGGCCACGCCGTCTGGTGCGCTCGCCGGCTGATCGAGGACGAGGTTTTCGCCGTGGTGCTGGTCGACGACCTGATCCACAGCGAAGTGCCCTGCCTCGCCCAGATGATCGAGGCGCAGCAGCGCACCGGCGGCAATCTCGTGGCCGTCATGGAGGTCGCGAAGGAACACACGTCGCGCTACGGCATCGTCGAGCCGGGTGCCGAGGAGGGCCGCCTGGTCGAGGTCAAGAGCCTGGTCGAGAAGCCCGATCCGGCGGTGGCCCCGTCGCGCTATGCGGTGATCGGCCGTTATCTGCTCGATGCCGCCGTCTTCGACCATCTCGACCGCCATGAGGTCGGTGCCGGCGGCGAGATCCAGCTCACCGACGCGATGCAGCGGCTGATCGGCAGCCAGCCGTT
Source organism: Geminicoccaceae bacterium (assembly GCA_011390475.1). Classification (GTDB taxonomy): domain Bacteria; phylum Pseudomonadota; class Alphaproteobacteria; order Geminicoccales; family Geminicoccaceae; genus SLRI01. The sequence goes on from JAABSG010000072.1 coordinate 13,244, forward strand.
CCACGGCTTCAGATTCGAAGGCCAGCGCTACGATTGCGGCGACAAGCTCGGCTATCTCGAGGCGATCGTGGCCACCGCCCTTGCGCGGCCCGATCTCGGCGCCGACTTCCGAGCCGTGCTCGAGCGCTACCGCGACTGACCACTGACCGACGATGACTGTTCGTTGCCTCATCAGCCGAGCGCGACCGCCGCGCTGGCTGGTGCCCATGGAGAAATGAAATGCGTATTGCCATGATCGGCACCGGCTATGTCGGTCTCGTATCCGGTGCCTGCTTTGCCGAGTTCGGCGTCGACGTCGTTTGCGTCGACAAGGACCAGGCGAAGATCGACATGCTGGAGCGGGGCGAGATCCCGATCTTCGAGCCCGGCCTCGATGCGCTGGTCGAGCGCCACAGCGAGGCTGGTCGACTGACCTTCACCACCGACCTCGCAACCGCGGTCAAGGGCAGCGACGCGGTCTTCATCGCCGTCGGCACCCCCACTAGGCGTGGCGACGGCCATGCCGACCTGACCTACGTCTTCGCCGCGGCCGAGGAGATCGCCGAGGCGCTGGACAAGCCGACCCTGGTCGTCACCAAGTCGACCGTGCCGGTCGGCACCGGCCGGCGGCTGCAGCGGCTGTTCAAGAGCAAGCGACCCGACCTCGAGATCGACGTCGCCTCGAACCCCGAGTTCCTGCGCGAGGGCTCGGCGATCGAGGATTTCCTCCGTCCCGACCGTGTCGTCTGCGGCGTCGAGAGCGAACGGGCCAAGGAAATTCTGAGCAACGCCTATCGACCTCTGAACCTGATCGAGACGCCGATCATGTTCACGACGCTAGAGACGGCCGAACTGGTCAAGTACGCCACCAACAGCTTTCTCGCGACCAAGATCACCTTCATCAACGAAATGGCCGATCTTTGCGAGAAGGTGGGGGCCGACGTCCAGCAGGTGGCCAAGGGCATGGGGCTCGACGGACGCATCGGGCGCAAGTTCCTGCATGCCGGACCCGGCTACGGTGGCTCCTGCTTTCCCAAGGACACGCTGGCCCTGCTGCGTACCGGCGAGCAATACGATAGCCACCTCCGGATCGTCGAGGCCGTGGTCAACGTCAACGAGCACAGAAAGCGGCGGATGGTCCGGAAGATCGTCGATGCCATGGGCGGGCAGATCGCCGGCAAGACGATCGGCATCCTGGGCGTCACCTTCAAACCCAATACCGACGACATGCGAGACAGTCCGAGCCTCGTCATCCTTCCCGCACTCAGAGCGGAAGGGGCCAAGGTTCGCGCCTTTGATCCCGAAGGTATGACCGAGGCCGCCAAGCTCCTGCCCGAAATCGAATGGTGCGAGGGGCCTTATGATCCGGCTGTCGGAGCCGACGCCCTGGTGGTGCTCACCGAGTGGAACGTCTTTCGCGGCCTCGACCTCGCACGGCTGAAAAACGAGATGCGCACGCCCCTCCTCGTCGATCTACGCAACATCTTCGATCCGGAACAGGTGGCCATGGCCGGCTTCGCCTATACCGGAATCGGCCGGGCCACGATCCCGAGCGCCATCTGAACGTCGAGTACGATGAACACGCCCTCGAGGGCCAAACGAAGGAACTCCTCTTGAGCATGGCGCACGTCTTCGACCCGACGATCCTTCGCGAGTACGACATCCGCGGCATCGTCGGCGAAACCCTGTTCCCGGCCGACGCCCTGGCCATCGGCCGGGCCTTCGGCACGATCGTAAGGCGCGAGGCCGACGCCGGCCCAGAACGCCGGCGGGTGGCACTCGCCCGCGACGGTCGGTTGAGCTCGCCCGAACTCGCGGCGGCACTGGCCCAGGGACTCAACGAGAGCGGTGTGGACGTGCTCGATATCGGCCTCGCCCCCACGCCGATGCTCTATTTCGCCGTGCACGAGCTCGCGGCCGATGCAGGCATCCAGCTCACCGGCTCGCACAACCCGCCCGACTACAACGGGTTCAAGATGATGCTGGGCCGAGCCTCGTTCTTCGGCGAACGCATTCAGGAACTCGGCCGGATCGCGGCTGCGGGCGACCTGCTCGACGGGACAGGCGAGCAGCGCCCGGTCGATCTCTTCGAGCGCTATATCGACCGCCTGGTCGCCGATTATCACGGGGTGCGGGCGATCGACGTCGTCTGGGATGCCGGCAACGGCGTCGCGGGCCCCGCCATGACGGCGCTGAGCAAACGCCTGCCCGGCCGGCACGAGCTGTTGTTCGCCGAGGTCGACGGGCAATTTCCCAACCACCACCCGGACCCGACGGTGGCCGAGAACCTGGTCGACCTCATCGAAGCCGTACGCGCGGGCGGATTCGAGGTCGGCATCGGCTTCGACGGCGATGGCGACCGGATCGGTGTCGTCGACGGGCAGGGGCGGATCATCTGGGGCGATCAGATCCTGCAGATCCTGGCCGATGACGTGCTCGAGCGCCGGCCGGGGTCGACCATCATCGCCGACGTGAAGTCGAGCAAGGCCTTCTTCGACCATATCGCCGCCAAGGGCGGCGTGCCCTTGATGTGGAAGACTGGCCATTCACTGATCAAGTCCAAGATGTTGGAGACCTCGGCGCCGCTGGCCGGCGAGATGAGCGGCCACATCTTCTACAAGGACGGCTTCTACGGCCACGACGACGCGCTCTACGTGGCGGTTCGCCTGCTCGACATCCTTGCCCGGGGCGAGCGGACACTGGCCGACATCAAGGACGCGATGCCCAAGCTCTACAACACGCCCGAGCTCCGCTTCGACTGCCGGGAGGACCAGAAATTCCCGGTCATCGAGACTGTGAAGGCGAGTCTCGCCGCGGCCGGCGCGGTGGTCGATTCGACCGATGGCGTGCGGGTCGAGCAGGGCGATGGCTGGTGGCTGCTGCGCGCCTCGAACACCCAGGCCGTCCTCGTCGGCCGCGCCGAGGCGCTGTCGCCCGCGGGCCTCGACGTCTGCAAGACAGCCCTTACCCGAGCACTGGGTGAAGCCGGCCTGGAGGTCAGCATCCCGGATTGACGGGCGAGCACCGCCGAGACGCTTCCAATCGAGTTGAAATAGGCGTTATACGTTCAACTTATCGAGAATAAGCGTTCGGACGCTACGCATGCCGCCCATGGACTCGACCTCGACGGCTTTTCCTGGCTGGCGCGAACGCCTTGCCGGGTTGGGGCGCGCCGTCCTCGACCTCGTGCTGCCGCCGCGCTGTCTCGCCTGCGGTGAGTTGGTCGATGCCCAAGGACGGCTCTGTGCCGAGTGCTGGGGCGACATTGGTTTCCTCTATGGCCGGCAGTGCCGTGTCTGCGGGATACCGCTGCCCGACGTCTCGGCCGAGGCACCGATCTGCGGCCGCTGCCTCGACGAGCCGCCGGCGTTCGACCGGGCCCGCTCGGCTCTGCGCTACGACGGCGTCGCCCGTCGTCTCGTCCTTCGCTTCAAGCATGGCGACCGCATCGATGGCGCGGCCACCTTTGCCCGATGGATGGCGAAGGCGGGCAGCGAGTTAGTGGCATCGGCAGACCTCGTGATCCCGGTGCCCTTGCATCGCTGGCGGCTGGTCCAGCGCAGCTACAACCAGTCGGCCCTCCTTGCTTCGGCGATCGGCGAGGATGCCCAAAAGCCGGTCCTGGTCGACGGGCTGGTCAAGCTGCGCGCCACGGCCTCGCAGCAGCGGTTGGATGCGGCCGAGCGCCGCCGCAATGTCCGCGCCAAGGATTTCGCGCTCGGCCCCAAGGCCCGGCAAGTCGTGCCGGACCGCCGCGTGCTCTTGATCGACGATGTGCTCACCACCGGCAGCACCGCTAGCGCCTGCGCCCGCTGTCTGCTCTCCAGCGGGGCCAGGGCAGTCGATCTTCTCACCCTGGCGAGGGTGGTGCGCGACCCGGAGGCGCCTATATCTATCTGACCGAACAGCAACACCGACGCGACAGCTCCTGGGACAGAATGCCGGTC
>JAABSG010000073.1 GCA_011390475.1 Geminicoccaceae bacterium
CCCCACATCTCTTACTTTTGCCGGCGCGTCAGGCCCCGACCTCGATGGGCCCCTCGGCTTTGCCGTTGATGAACTGGTCGACGTGGGCGCTGCCGCTTTGCTCCATTTCGGCGACGGGGCCTTCCCAGATGATCTTGCCCTCGTAGAGCATGGCGACCCGGTCGGCGATCTTCCTGACGCTGCCCATGTCGTGGGTGATCGAGAGGGCGGTGGCGCCGAGCTCGGAGACGGAGGTGCGGATCAGGTCGTTGATGACGTCCGACATGATGGGGTCGAGGCCCGTGGTCGGCTCGTCGAAGAAGATGATCTCCGGGCTGGTGCAGATAGCGCGCGCCAGGCCGGCGCGCTTTTTCATGCCGCCCGAGAGCTCGGCTGGATAGAGGTCGGCGACCTCGGCTCTGAGGCCCACTTTCTTCAGGGTTTCGATCGCCTTCTCGCGGGCATCCGGACGGCTGATGCTGTTGATTGCCATCAGGCCGAAGGCGACGTTCTCCCAGACCGGCAGGCTGTCGAAGAGGGCAGCCCCCTGAAAGAGCATGCCGATCTTGGCGCGAAGGGCCGCGAGCCTTTTGCCGCGGGCGCCCACCACCTCCTCGCCGTCGATTTGGATCGAGCCGGCATCGGGCTCGAGCAGGCCGAGCATGCATTTCAAGAGCACGGACTTGCCGGTGCCGGAGCCGCCGATGACGACGACCGAGCCGCCGTCGGGCACGTCGAGATCGAGGCCGCGCAGGACGTGGTTGGCGCCGAAGCTCTTGGCGAGGCCGCGGATGCGGATCTTCGGCTCGGCGGTTTTGGGGGTTTCGCTCATCTGCTGAAGAAGGCCTCGGTAACGAAGTAGTTGGCGGTCAGGATCAGGATCGAGGCCGAGACCACGGCCCGCGTGGTGGCGGTGCCGACACCTTGCGCACCGCCCTCGCTGTTGTAGCCGTGATAGCAGCCCATCAAGGCGATGATGAAGCCGAAGACGGCGGCCTTCACCAGCCCCGAGACCACGTCCATGATCTCCAGATACTCGAAGGTGCGATTGAGATATTCGATCGGGCCGAAGCCCAGCTTGTAGACGCTGACCAGATAGCCGCCCATCACACCGATGACGTTGGCGACGACGACCAGCAAGGGCAGGGCGATGAGCCCGGCGACGAGGCGCGGGAAGACGAGGTAGCGCATCGGATCGGTGGAGAGCGTGGCCAGCGCGTCGATCTGCTCGGTCACCCGCATGGTGCCGAGCTCGGCCGCCATGGCCGCCCCCACGCGGCCGGCGACCATGAGGCCGGCGAGGACCGGCCCGAGCTCGCGCACCACCGAGAGGACGACGATCGTCGGAATGGCGCTTTCGGCCTGAAACCGGGCGAAGCCCGTGTAGCTCTGTAGCGCCAGGACCATGCCGGTGAAGATGGCGGTCAGGCCGACGACCGGCAGCGACTGATAGCCCATCTCGATCAGCTGCCGGCCGAGCTGCCGCCAATAGAACGGCCCGACGACGCCATTGCCGATGGCGCCACCGCCGAAGATCAGGATGCGCCCGGTCGCCTGGCTCACGCCGATGATAGTGGCACCCACCACCTGTAAGGGATTGATCATGCCGCGTCCTGCCTCTTTTGGACATGCTGGCCCGTGTAGACGCGGCGAAAGCGCGAGCCCAGGCGGGTAAGAATTTCGTAGCCGATGGTGCCGGCCGCTGCCGCCACGGCGTCGAGATCGCATTCGGGACCGAAGAGCTCGACGGGCGTGCCGATGCCCACCTCGTCGAGCCCGCTCACGTCGACCGTCGTCAAATCCATGGAAACCCGTCCGATGAGGGGAACCGCTCGCCCCTGGATCGAGGCTTTGGCGGCACCGCCGGCCGCGCGCGGCAGACCGTCGGCGTAGCCGATGCCGATCGTCGCGATACGGGCACCCGATGATACCGGATGGGTGGCGCCGTAGCCGACCGCAGCTGGACCGTCAAGGCGAAGCACCCGGAGCACCGGGGCCGTGAGCTTGACCACCGGGCGCATCGGGTTCGGCCGGCCGGGCGTCGGGTTGATGCCGTAGAGGGCAGCCCCTGGTCGAGCGAGATCGGTGGCGAAGGTGCGGCCGAGGAAAATCCCAGACGAGTTGGCGAGGCTTCTGGGCGCTTTCGGGAGCCGGGCGGCCAATGCGGCGAAGCACGCGAGCTGGCTGGCGTTTTGTGGATGCGCCGGCTCGTCGGCGCAGGCGAGGTGGCTCATCACCAGGGCGAGGTCGATCGCGGCCAGCCACTTTTGGCGGACGGCGTCGAGATCGCTCGATGTCAGGCCCATGCGGCACATGCCGGTCTCGAGCTGGAGGGCCGCCGGCAGCTTTTGCCCGGCCCGGCCGGCGGCAGCCGCCCAGAGCTCGAGCTCGCCCGGCTGATTCAAGACGGGACGCAATTCGTTGACCAGGAACGTCTCGATTTCGGCAGCAGCGACGCCTTCGAGGACGTAGACGACGGCCTCGGGCAGAATCGCGCGCACCGCCATGCCCTCGTCGAGCTTGGCGGTGAAGTAGGTCCGGCAACCGGCTCGCCAGAGCACCGGCGCCACCGCTGCGGCGCCGAGGCCGTAAGCATCGGCCTTGAGGACGCCAGCGAGCTCCTGGCCACCGGCCGCCGCCTGCAGAATCGCGTAGTTGGCGGCGATCGCGCCCAAATCGACGTGCAGCAGCGTTTCAGGCATGGCCTTCAGTCCCCGGCGATGTACTCGACCGTCTCGAGGTTGCGAAAGCGGCCGAAGCTCGGGTCGAACTGGACCTGGACCGTGCCGATCGGCCCGTTGCGCTGCTTGGCGATGATGATGTCGGCGCGGTTGTGGGCGCGATCACAGCGCTCGAGCCAGTCGCGGTGGCGCAACTGGAACTTGTCGAGCGCCTCGTTCTCGCGCTGCTGCGGGGCCGAGCGCTCGAGGTAGTATTCCTCGCGATAGACGAACATGACCACGTCGGCGTCCTGCTCGATCGAGCCGGATTCGCGCAAGTCGGAGAGCAAGGGCCGCTTGTCGTCACGGCTTTCCACGGCCCGGCTGAGCTGGGAGAGGGCGAGGACGGGGATGTTGAGCTCCTTGGCGATGGCCTTCAAGGCCTGGGTGATCTCGGAGATTTCCTGCACCCGGTTGGTCTGCGACATGGTGCTCGAGCCACGCATCAACTGGAGGTAGTCGACGACCAGGAGCGAGAGGCCCTGCGTGCGCATCAACCGTCGGGCGCGGCTGCGCAGACCCGAGACAGAGAGGGCAGGGGTGTCGTCGATGAACATCGGCCGCGCGGCCAGGGCTTGGCTGGCGCGCACCACCTGCTGCCAGGCCGTCTCGTCGAGCTTGCCACGGCGCAGCTCGTCGGAGGGAATCTGCGCTTCGGCCGAGAGCAGCCGCATGGCGAGCTGCTCGGCCGACATCTCGAGGCTGAAGACGCCCACTGTGTAGTTCTCGCTCTTCAACCGCTCGGCATCGAGGCCGGCGGCTTTCTGGGCGGCGGCGTTGGCGGCCATGGTGATGGCGAGCGCGGTCTTGCCCATCGACGGGCGGCCGGCGAGGATCAGGAGGTCGGAGGCCTGCAAGCCGCCGAGGATGCGATCGAGGCTGTCGAGCTGGCTCGGCACGCCGGTCACCTCGCCGACCTTGTGATAGGCCGATTGGATCAGGTTGACCGCACTGGTGAGCACGGTCGGAAAGGCGCGAAAGCCGCTTTTGACCTCGCCTTCCTGGGCGAGCTCGAAGAGGCCCTGTTCGGCCATCTCGATCTGGTCTTCCGAGGTTTCCGGCGCCTGCGGGTCGTAGGCGCGTAGCACCATCTCCTCGCCGAGCGCGATCAGTCCCCGCTTGACCGCCAGATCGTGGATGATCTGGCCGAAGCTGGGTGCATTGATGATCGTCTCGGCGGCGCGGGCGAGGCGGGCGAGATAGCGAGCACCGTCGAGCTCGCGCAACGCCTCGTCCTCGTCGAACAGATGAAACAGGGACTTGGCGTCGGCCAGCTGGCCGCGACCGATGCGGTCGGCGCAGGACTGGTAGATGCGGGCATGCACCGGCTCGAAGAAATGCTCGGCGCGGAGAAACTCGCTGACCCGGTGGAACGCCTCGTTGTTGACGAGAATGGCGCCGAGGAGCGCCTGTTCCGCCTCCAGGTTGTGCGGCTGCACGCGCATGCCCGGCACGCGCTCGGCGGGGGTAGGGGTGTTTTCGGTGTGGTTCTGCATGGCCGCTGCATAGCACAAGCAAAGCTCGGGGCGATGCCCATACGACGAGAACGTGACGGTGATTGCGAGAAGCTCGGGGACCGGCTCTATGGCGAGCACAAACGGCAAGGAGCAAGCGCAGGCGGCAAGCAGCAAGCAGCAAGCAGCAAGCAGCAAGCGGCAAGCGGCAAGCGGCTGGCGAGCTGGTCGCCCCGAGCGTTTCGTCTCCGATCGTCACCGTTTGCTGTTGGGCTCGCTTCCGTCGAGCCCCGCGCTGCCTGCTGCCACCGTTGGCTGTTGGGTGTGTCGACGAGACGGGCGTCGCCGGATCCTGTTGCCACCGTTGGCTGTTGGGCCGAACGATGCGTCCGGGTTCGCCGCGCTCCTTGTCTACGCTAGCCATGCCGTGAAGCCGTGCCGTGCCCTCGTCGAATGGACGGGTTCTGACGCAGCAGTGGCGGTCCCGCTCTTGCCATCGGGCGTCGCGGGCTCGGTTGGCGCCGAGTTGGACCAGAGCCGATCGCCGCGGGTGGTCGATGGGCGCTCGCGACAATCGACGGGTGCCCGAGCCAAGGTCCACTCTCGGCTATTGCCGATGGCCGAGGGCGAGCTGCAACCAGGCCAGCTGCGGCAGGGGCACTCGATTGCGCTCGAGGATGCGACGCCAACCGAGATAGTTGACGAGATAGCGCGTCGAGACGCCGCGAAAGCGGCGCATCCAACGCTCGAGCCGCCGCCCGTAACCGCGCACGCGGTCGAGATTGAGGAAACGACCGCCCGGTCCTCGCGGGAGCGGATGGTGGCTGATCTCCAGGTTCTGGGCGACCCGGTAGAAGATCGGCGAACCGTTGCTGCAGAGCACCGTGCCGGACCGGTCGACGATGGCGGTGAGCGTTTGCTCGACCGTCGTGGGGCGCACGTCGGTGAGATCGTCGGGGCCGAGAACCATGTCGAGCATCGCACCCCGCCGATCCCGAATGACGAGCACGGCCGCGGCAGGGCCGGCGATCGAGGCGGGTGGCGGCTCCGGCGCGGATGGCCGGGCGATGGCCACTCGACGCCATGATCGACCTGCTGGGCGGACGTCGACGAAGTCGATCACGTCGGCCTCGACGACACCCTGAAGGTGGCCGTCCCGTTGCGCGCCGGGGTGCAGTAGCCAGCGGTGACGCCAGCGAAACGTGGTATTGTGATGCAGGCCGAGGCGACGCCCGGCAGCTCGGATGCTGAGCCCGTCGTGCAGCGCCAGGGCGTGGTCGAGCCAGAGATCGCGGCGGCGCAGCCGGGCGAGCGGCGTGCCGGTCAACGGGTTGCAGCAGCGGTGGCAAGCAACGCAGCGAAACCGTTGCAAGCCGCCGGAAAAACCCCAGCGCTGCAGCCGATCGCCGCCGCAGCTCGGACAGGCGGCAGGCGCTCTGGCCGGCTCGTTCAACGCCGCCAGCACGGCGCCCGTGGCCGTCGTCCAAGCGTTGCGCGCGCGCCTGCCGGGATCGCCGGGCCGGGAAGTCGTGACCGCCACATCGGTTTGCATCAGCTGCCCTCGGGTCGTCGATCACGACGAACCTACCAAGCAGAGATTACCGATCGGTTAACGGCCCGCCTGCCAACAGCGAACGGTGGCAAGATCAGGCAAAAGCCGGCGATGGCCGGTCCGGCAAACGTCGGCGATGGCCAGGAAGGGCGCATCGAGGCTGTCGTGCGTTCGCGTCGGTCGCCGCTGCCGAAGTCGCTCGGGGTCTGCATGGCGGACCAACAGCAAACGGTGTCGACATGTTGTCATTAGCGGCTGACAGAAGCGTCGCGGCTGCTATAGCGGTGGTCGTTGTCCAGTGGAGGAAAGCTGATGGTGCGTGTCGTGCGTCTGTCGACGGTGGCGAGCGTTGTGGCGGCGCTTGCGGCTCTGCCGCTCGCCTTGCCCTCGCCGGCTGCAGCGGAGCCGGTGGCGATCAAGATCCTGCAAGTCAACGACTGGGACCGGTTCGAGGAGGATGACGGCCGTGGCGGCTTTGCCCGCCTCGTCTCGATCCTGGACGCCGAAGACGCAACGGCGCCCAATGTGCTCTTCCTGCACGCCGGCGATGCCATTTCACCCTCGTTGCTCTCGGGCTTCGACCAGGGTGCCCACATGATCGCGCTCCTGAACGAGCTGCCGCTCAGGGCCTTTGCGCTGGGCAATCACGAGTTCGACTTCGGCCCCGAAATCGCCGTCGAGCGTGTCGCCGAGGCCGGCTTCCCGGTCGTCAACAGCAACGTGAAGACGGCCGCGGGCGAACTCCTGCCCGGCACGGTCGAGACCTTGCTGTTGGACGTCGAGGGCTTCACTTTCGGCTTTTACGGCCTCACCACACCCGCCACGATCGAAATCGCGAGCCCGGGCGATACCATGTTCGCGCCGGTGCTCGAGACCGGTCTCGCCATGCAGGCGGCGCTGCGCGAGGCGGGCGCCGACATCGTCGTGGCACTGGTCCACACCGGCTGGGAAGAGGACATGAGCCTCTTTCGCAACCAGGCCGCCGACCTCATTCTCACCGGCCACGATCACGACTTGCGCGTGATGTACAACGGCCGCACCGCGATGGTCGAAAGCTACTCCCAGGCCGAGTACGTTACCGCCATCGATCTTCTCGTCGAGCGCGGCGAAGACGGCACGGTCGGCTGGTCGCCGTCTTTTCGCGTCCTCGACAGCGCCGCCTATGAGCCCGCCGAGCGCGGCCTGGCGCTGATCCAGCCCTTGGCAGACCAGCTTTCGGCCGAGCTCGACGTCGATATCGGCGAGGCGCTGGTCGAGCTCGATACCCGAAGGGCCACGGTCAGGAACCAGGAGAGCAATTTCGGCAGCCTCATCGCCGATGCCATCCGCAACGCCACCGATGCCGATATCGGCCTGACCAATGGCGGCGGCATCCGCGGCGATCGGCTCTATGCGCCGGGCCACGTGCTGACCCGCCGCGACGTGCTCTCCGAGCTGCCTTTCGGCAACACCACGGTTCTCATCGAGCTCAGTGGCGCCGATCTCCTGGCCGCCCTCGAGAACGGGGTCAGCCAGGTCGAGGACGGCGCCGGCCGGTTTCCCCAGGTGTCGGGCCTCAGCTTCACCTTCGATGCGACAGAGCCCGCCGGCGAGCGGGTGGTCGAGGTGATGGTCGGTGACCAGCCACTGGATCCTGCCGCCACCTACCGGGTCGCCACCAACGACTACATGCTCGGCGGCGGCGACGGTTATGCCAGCTTGGCCAAGGGTGTCGTGATCATCGATCCGGCGGCGGCGACGTTGATGGCCAACACCGTGATCAACTACATCACCGCCATCGGCGGCGGCGTCGATCTCGAGCCTGAAGGGCGGATCACCCGCCTCCAGTGACGGCAGCGTCGGTCGGGGAGGGTTTGCCCATTCGGTCGCCGAGGCGTTAAGGACTGGCGGGCAGCACAACAGAACAACAGGGGAGTACCGCCATGACCTCGGCCACCGGCCAAGCCAAACCCGAAATCGCCATCCTTGGCCAGCTTCGCCCGCCGCTCGTGGCGGCCCTCGAGGCCGACTTCGTCTGTCACCCGGTCTATGCCGAGGCTGACCGCCTGGCCTATCTCCGCCAGCACGGCGAGCGGATTCGTGGCGCCGCCAGCCACGGCATGGCCGGCATCAAGCAGGCCGAGATGGAGCTGATGCCGAACCTCGAGATCTGTGCGATCAACGGCGTCGGCCTCGAGACCACCGATCTCGATGTCGCCCGGACCCGGGGTGTGGCCATCACCATCACCCCGGTGCTCTACGACGACGTGGCCGATCTCGCGATCGCCCTGGCCCTCGCGGCCTGCCGGCGGATCGCCGAGGGCGACCGCTTCGTCCGCCGTGGCGCCTGGCTCGAGGGGCGCATGGCGCTCGGCCGCAAGCTGAGCGGGATGAAGGCCGGGCTGATCGGGCTCGGCCGAATCGGCAGCGAGGTGGCGAGCCGCCTCGAGGGCTTCAAATGTGACATCGCCTATATCGATCCGGTGGCGCGGGACGTGCCCTATCGCCGGGTGGCCGATGCGGTGACGCTGGCCGAAGAGAGCGACATCCTCTTCCTCGCCGCCGCCGGTGCCGCCAAGGGGGCCGGTGCGCCCATCGTCGATCGGGCCATTCTGAACGCGCTCGGACCGCGTGGCATCTTCGTCAATATCGCCCGGGGCTGGCTGGTGGACGAGCCGGCGATGGTCGAGCTCTTGGCCTCTGGCCGACTGGGTGCCGCCGGCCTCGACGTCTTCGACGACGAACCCAATGTGCCCGAGGGGCTGCTCGCCCTCGAGAACGTCGTCTTGACGCCGCACATCGCGAGCTCGACCGAAGAGACCATGGGCGCCATGGGCGATACCGTGGTCGCCAATCTGGTCTCCTGGTTCGCCGGCAAGGGGGCGCTCACCGCAGTTCCCTGACCGCGCGGGGGGACCGGTCACGCTGGTCGCTCGCCGCTTGTGATTGACCTTTCGCGCCGGCATCCGCTAGGAATCGTGGCAGTGATGGCGGCGCGCGGCCGCCTGATGGTCACCTTCGGATCGGAATGCGCCATGCGCTCAGCGTTCGAGCCACCTTTCCACGGCGCCCCGGCGACCCTCGCCGATTCCATCCAGCAGCGCTGAGGCTCGACCCATTTCTACCGATCGTGGTGGCTTTGCCCGCCTGGACGAGCACTTGCGGTTCTGGACCTTCGTCGGCTGGTGCCTGGCTTGGCTCGTGGTCGCCTGGGCGATGCTCGACCCGGCACCACCGGCCATCGAGGTCGTCTCCGACAAGACCGTCCATTTTTTGAGCTTCGTCGCCGTCAGCTTCGCCGCCTTGGCGTTCTGCCGGTCTGGCCGGCAGCTCGTCATGTCCGGAATTTTTTGTGCGGTGGCCGGCCTCGGCTTCGAGACGGCGCAGTATTTCATCCCGGCCCGCGCCTTCGAATGGGCCGACATCGCGGCCAATCTCGGCGGCGCGACCATCGGCAGCCTCCTGGCCGCGCTCGCCTTGGGCGCCCTGCAGCGCTTCGGCTGGCCACCGAGGCGTCGGCGCGTCGAGCGGCGCGCCGCCTAGCAGCCTGCTGGAGCCCTCTCAGCTCCGGGCCGCGAGCATCGGCCCGAGCGGCCGCCCGGCCAGGATGTGGACGTGGAAATGCGGCACTTCCTGGTGTGAGTCGGGCCCGTGATTGGCGATCAGGCGATAGCCCGGAGCATCGACGCCGAGATCGCTCGCCACCTTGCCCACGGCCCTGAAGAAGCCCGCGATCGCCTCGGTCGACGCGCCGGCGCTGAAATCGGCGAAGGAAACGTAGGCGCCCTTCGGGATCACCAGAACATGCTGCGGGGCTTGCGGGTTGATGTCCTTGAAGGCGAGCGCGTGCGCGTCCTCGTAGACCTTGTCGCAGGGGATCTCGCCTCTGAGGATCCGGGCAAAGATGTTGGCGTCGTCATAGGCCATGGCGTTGCTCCGCGAGGCTGGGGGTCGGCTCGTCGACTGACCGGTTCCCTCACAAAGCCACCTCGCCTTGTCAAGCCGCCCGGCTCCTGGCAGAGACGGGTGCCAGTTTCCAGCCCGAGGCCCAGCCCATGTCACTTGCCGTCGCCATCCAGATGGATCCGCTCGAGCACGTCGATATCGACGCCGACAGCACGTTCGTGATGGCGCTCGAGGCGCAGCGGCGCGGTCACGGGCTCTACCATTACGGGCCGCGCGATCTCGCCTACAAGCAAGGCCGTATCGTCGCCAAGGCGCGGCCGTTCGAACTGCGCCGGGAGAAGGGCGACCACGTCACCTTCGGCGCGTTCGAGGTGATCGATCTCGCCGCCCTCGACGTCGTGCTGATGCGCCAGGATCCGCCCTTCAACCTCGCCTACATCTCGGCGACCCACCTGCTCGACCGCGTCCACCCCGAGACGCTCGTGGTCAACGACCCGCATTCGGTCCGGAACGCGCCCGAAAAGCTCTTCGTCACCCATTTCGCCGAATTGATGCCGCCGACCCTGATCACCTACGACATCGCCGACATCAAGGCCTTTCGCGCGGAGCACGGCGACATCATCGTCAAGCCGCTCTACGGCAATGGCGGCGCCGGCATCTTCTTGATCAAGAAGGACGACCAGAATCTCTCCTCGCTGGTCGAAACCTTTCGCAGCTTCATCGACGAGCCCTTGATGATCCAGCGCTACCTGCCGGCCATCAAGCAAGGCGACAAGCGGATCATCCTGATCGACGGCAAGCCCGTGGGCGCGGTCAACCGCGTGCCGCCCGACCACGACGTCCGCGCCAATCTCCACATCGGCGGGCGGGCGGAAAAGGCCAGGCTCACCAAGCGCGACCTCGAGATCTGCGAACTCATCGGCCCCGCCCTCGAGGAATACGGCCTGCTGTTCACCGGCATCGACGTCATCGGCGACTACCTCACCGAGATCAACGTCACCTCGCCCACCGGCCTGCAGGAGATCAACCGCTTCGACGACACGGCCCTCGAGCGCAAGATCTGGGATGCGATCGAGGTCAAGCTGGCCAACGGCCCGACCACCCGGCGCTGGATGAGCTGACCGCCGCCCGGCCCGTCGCGAACAAAAAGCCCTAATGCTGTAGCGACGATCACAGACGCGTGTGGTAGTCTTCGTCATTCACACGGTATCTTCTTTGGGGGAGGAAACCGATGCTGAAGACGACCTTGACGGGATTGAGCCTTCTGGGTGCAACGGCCTTGGCCACGGGTATGCTCGCCACGGGTGCCGCCGAGCCGCGGTCGGGCGACATCCGCGAATTACTCGACCCGACCCGGGTGGCGGCCAGTGCTTGCGGCACGATGCGCTGGGCCAAGAACGAGCTGTTCAAGCCGGGTGTGCACTTGGCCTCGCTCGGCATTCGGGCCGCAGATGCCGCCGAGACCGCCGAGCTGCCGCATCTGGACGGCCTCGGACCGCGTCGCCTCGAGGTGACCACGCCCAGCGACGTGGCCCAGGCCGACGTCGATCAGGGTTATGCCTGGCTGATGGGTTTCAACCACTTCCTCGCGGCCGACTACTTCCGCCAGGCGCAGGCCGCCGATCCCACTTGCGCGATGTGCTACTGGGGCGAGGCCTATGCCCTCGGCCCCAACATCAACGACGTCATGCACGATGCCTCGGTGCGCCCGGCCTTTCAGGCGATCTCGACGGCGATGGCGCTGAAGGACGGCGCGAGTGAGCGCGAGCAGGCGCTGATCGCCGCACTGGCACAGCGCTACAGCCCCGATCCCGCGGCCGACCGGGCGGCCCTCGATGCGGCTTATGCCGACGCCATGCTGGAGGTCGCCCGGCACTATCCGGACGATATCGAGGTCTCGGTGCTGGCGGCCGAGGCGATCATGAACACCTAGCCCTGGGACTACTGGGAGGCCGACGGGGTCACGCCCAAGGGTCGCGCCGCAGCCCTGCTCGAGCTGCTCGAGGCCGCCCTCGCGATCGACCCCGACCACCCGCACGCCATCCATCTCTATATCCACACGGTCGAGGCCTCGGCCGACCCGGGGCGGGCCGAGCCCTATGCCGACCGGCTGGGCGGGCTGATGCCGACGGCCGGCCACCTGGTCCACATGCCGGCGCACATCTACTACCGGGTCGGCCGCTACCAGGACTCGCTCGACGCCAATATCGAGGCGGCGGCCGCCGACGAGGCCCTCTTCGCGCTCTGGGAGGAGGCCGGTCCCTATCGCTACGGCTACTACCCGCACAATGTCCACTTCGTGCTGACCAGCGCGCAAATGGCGGGTGCGGCGGCCGAGACGCTGGACGCTGCGACCAAGCTCGAGGCCGTGATGTCGGACGAGGTGGCGGCCGAGGTCGGCTGGATCCAGGCGATCAAGACCGCACCCTTGACCGCGCACGCCCAGTTCAGCGACACCGAGACCATCATGGCGCTGCCCGATCCCGGTGACGCCATGCCCTACGTGAAGGCGTTCTGGCACTATGCGCGCGGCGTCGCCCTGGCCCGCGCGGGCGATCCCGCCGCCATCGCCGAGGCCGAGGCGATCGAGGCCTTGCAGGACGCGGACGGCCTCGCCGTGTTGATCGAGGGCTACATCCCGGCCCCCGACATCCTGCAACTCGCCGCCAACGTGGTGCGGGCGAAGCATGCCATGGCCGAGGGCGCCTTCGACCACGCGGTGCCGCTGCTCGAGGAGGCGGTGGCCCTCCAGGCGACCATCCCCTACATGGAGCCACCCTACTGGTACTACCCCGTCGAGCAGACCCTGGGTGCCGCCAAGCTCGCTTCCGGCGATGCCGAGGGCGCTGCAGGCCACTTCCAGGCGGCCCTGATGACCGCGCCGCATAACGGCTGGTCGCTCTACGGCCTGCACGAGGCGCAACTGGCCGGGGGCGACGAAGCGGCGGCCAAGGTCACGGCGGAGCGCTTGGCCGAAGCCTGGGCCGGCCCCGAGGCGCTGTTGTCCCTCGAACGGCTTTGAGAGGTTCAATGTGACGGTCAAGACCTCGATCGACCGCCAGCGCTGCTGGTCCCGGCGGGCCGCCCTCGCGGTCGGGCTCGCCGGGCTCACCCTGCCGCTGGCCCGGCTGTCCGCCCAGACGGCCGCCGTCGACGCAGCGGGGCTGGTCAGCGGGCTCAGCGGTCACGCCACGGCCACCCTCGACGGCGCCACGCGCACCCTGCACCGCGGTGCCGTCGTCCACCGCCGAGACAGCCTGGCGACCGCTGCCGGGGCCAGGCTGAAGGTCACCCTCGCCGACGGCTCGACGCTGGCGATGGGCGAGAACAGCCGGCTGGTCCTGACCAGCATCATCGACGATGCCGGGCGCGGCCATGGCGTCGTCCTCGATCTCGTGGCCGGCATCGTCCGCGCGATCCTGGGGCCCAGCCGGCCCGAGATCTTCGAGGTCCGCGGCCGGGTGGCGGTCGCCGCCGCCCGCTCCACCGATTTCATCGTCGAGACGGAAAGCCGGCGGACCGCCGTCTTCGTCGCCGCGGGCGAGGTCGCCGCAACCGAGATTTACGGCGACGACGCGGTCGTCTTGACCGCGGGCGAGGGTATCGACGTCAGGCGCGGCGACGCGACCGGCCGGCCGGTCCGCTGGGGCCAGGCCCGCGTCGACGATGTCGTCGCCCGCACCATGGTCGACGGTTGAGCCGGCCCTCGGGGCCGGACGGCTGAGAAGGCGATGCGCCGCCGCGGCTTTCTGGCCTTCGGGCTTTTTCTTCTGGCCCTCGTCGTGACCTATACCCGATGGCACGACGCGGGCTGGTGGCGCGACCTCGACGAGGCGCTCTTCGACATCCGCCTGCAACTTCGCCCGGCCATGGCGCCGGGCGACGAGGTCGCGATCCTGGTGATCGACGATGCGACCCTGCAGCGCCTCGGCCACTGGCCGCCGCCACGCTCGGCCTTGGCCGAGACGTTCGAGCTTTTGGCCAGGGCCGGGGCCACGGTCGTCGCCCTCGATCTCCTCCTGCTGGAGCCCGGCACGGCTACCGGCACCGCGGACGAGGCGCATCGCCTGGTCACCGCGGTCAAGCGTCACGACCGACCGGTGCTCGCCATGGCCTTCGGCTTCGCCGAGCCCGTGCCGATAGCGCTTGCCGACCGCATGGCCCTCGAACGCAACGCCTTGCCGATCGCCCGCACCACGCCCGACGCGGTCGATCTGATTGGCGAGCCCACCGGCATCTTCCTGCCCTTCCGGCCGCTCGCCGAGCACAGCCACCTCGGTCACGTCAACGTCTTCGTCGAGCCCGGTGGTGAACTGCGCTACCACCACCCGGCGATCCGCTACGCCGATGCCTGGCACCCCTCGTTTTCGGTCCAGGCCGCCATCCGGCACCGCGATCTGCCGACCGAGGCGCAGGTCTTCACCGCCGGGCGAAGCCTCAGGCTCGGCGCCATCGAGGCGCCACTCGACGCCGCCTCGCGCCTGGTGATCAACCCTTACGGTCCGCCCGGCACGTTTCGCCACTATCGCCTCCTCGATCTCCTCGACGGCAATCTGCCGCCCGAGGTCTTTCGCGACCGGGTGGTGGTCATCGGCGCCACCGCGACCGGGGTCCGCGACTTCTTCGGCACGGCCTTTCATCCGCAGGTGTCGGGCGTGGAGATCCTGGCGACCGTTGTCGACAATCTTCTGACCGGCCGTTTCATCGACCGCTCGGACCGCATCCGCGATCTCGACCTGGCGCTCGTCGTGGCCGCTACGACCTTGGCCCTCGCGCTGTTCGCACCCCTGCCATTGCCCGCCATCGTCACCCTGGCGCTGGTCCTGCTCGCCTTGCCGATGGCGGTCGCGACCGCGGCATTGATCGCCTTCGGCTACTGGCTCAACGTCGTCTTCGCGACGCTGGGCGTGCTCGGGGTCACCGCTGCCGCCTTCACCCTGCGCTTTCGCCGGCTGCGCCAGCGCGGCCAGGAGCAGACGGCGCGCACCGCCGCCCTCGAGCAATATGTCTCACCCCTGCTCCGCGCGCAGCTGGCGAGTGAGGGGATCGCCGAGCGCAGTCAGCTCGCGGCCATCCTGTTCTGCGATCTCGAGGGCTTCACCACGGCAGCCGAGGCGGTCGACCCGGACCAGCTGCAATCGATCCTGCAGCGCTTCTATGCCCTGATCGAGACCACGGCCACGGCGCACGGGGCGGTGGTCGCGGGCTATGCCGGTGACGGGGCGATGCTGATCCTGGGGCTGCCCGAGCCCAGCCCCGAGGATCCGTTGCAGGCCATCCGCTGCGGCGAGGCACTCCTGGCCGCCATGCCCGGCTGGCAGGCCGAGGCGGCCGACCACGACATCGCAAAGCTGAACCTCCGGATCGGCATCAATTACGGCCGCGTGCGGGTCGGCCATGTCGGCGGTGGTGAGCAGATTCAGCTCACCGCGACCGGCGACGTGGTCAATGTCGCGGCCCGGCTGCAAGCCGAGACACGGGCACAAGATGTGGCCATGCTGGTCTCGGCCACGACCGTCGAGGCCGCCCGTGCGCAGGCCGGCGACCGGGTGGTGGCCAGCCTCGAGGCGCTGCCCCCCCTGCACTTGCGTGGCCGCAAGGAGGCGGTGCCGGTCTACGGTTCCCGCCCGGCGCCTGCAGCGCCCGCTTAGGCGACGAAATTTTGCGCGGTTTGTAACCTCGATCACACGCCAAACCCTACCCTGGTGCGATAATCCCACTGTTCGGCGCGTGTCGGCTTTTCGCACCCCGATCGAGAGAGGTTCCCATGCACCATCTGGAAGATCTGCCGCCCGCCGCCGCGGGTCCGCCACCGCTCGACGGACTGCTGCCCACCGCCGGCGCCATGTTCGCGCTATGTGTCATTCTCTTCGCCCTGCTCTTTTTCGTCTGAGCAGCGTCAGGCGCTGGCGATACGCGTCGCTCCGGGCTAGGCTTCGGTCGCGCGGCGGCCCTCTGGCCGCTCCAGAGCGAGGCCGGCAGCGCTCATGCGGATCACCCTTCTCGGCACCGGTTGCCCCGCCGTCCATCCCCGCCGATTGGGCGCTGCCCAGCTGATCGAGGGCGGTAGCACCAAGCTCCTGGTCGATTGCGGCAGCGGCTGCACCCAGCGCCTGGTCGAGGCCGGGCACTCGCCGGCCACCCCGGATGCGCTCCTCGTCACCCACCTGCACAGTGACCACCTGGTCGACCTCTGGCAGCTCACGGTCGCCGGCTGGCACGCCGGCCGCAACCGGCCGCTGCGCCTCTACGCCCCGCCGCCGGTCCTCGCCCATGTCCGAGCGATCGAAGCCGCCTGGGCCGAGGAGCGCGCCCAGCGCCTGGCCTGGGAGGCCCGGCCCAACCCCGACGGCTTCGCCCTGGAGCTCATCGCCATCGAGCCCGGGCAAACCCTCCAGTTCGGCGAGCTGCGGGTCACCGTCATCGAGGTCGACCACCGCCCGGTCGTCCCGGCCCTGGGCTTCCTTTTCGAGGACGGCCGACACCGACTGGCGTTCTCCGGCGATACCCGACGCTGCCCGGGGCTGGTCGAGGCGGCACGCGACTGTGACCTCCTGGTCCACGAGGTCTTCGCCCATGGCGTCATGCAGCCGCGAGAGGGCGTGCGCTCGGCGGCGACGATCCGGGCGGTCGAGGCCTACCACACGACCGCCGCCGAGGTCGGTGCGCTCGCCGCCGAAGCCCGGGCGCGAGCGCTGTTGCTCACCCATATCGTGCCGCCCGACGTGCCGCCCGAGCGCCTCCTGGCCGATGTGCGGGCGCACTATGCGGGGCCGGTGATCGTCGGCGAGGACCTCGTGACCGTCGATCTCGCGACCCTGACCGTGCGTTGGCGGGGCATGGTCACCGGCCTCGGCAGACTCTGAGGTCGATTGTCCGATCGACGCCTTCGACGCGGCGGGCGGGTCGGTAGTCCCAGTTCAGCCGCGACACGAAGCCCTGTTGGCGGGCGAGGTCGAAGGTGCCGGCCATGACGACGCCGGCGACCTGCTCGGCCTTGCAGTGCTTTTCGAGCTTGGCCGCCAGGTTCACCGTGTCGCCGAGGACGGTGTATTCGAGCCGTTCGGCATCGCCCACCGTGCCGAACATCACCGGTCCGGTGGTCACGGCGGCCGCCACCGCCGGGCCCGGCAGGCCCTGTTGCGCTCGGGTTTCGGCCCACCGCATGCCCGTCTCGAGCACCGCTTCCATCGCCTGCACGCCGGCCGCGGCGTAGTCGTCGGTCGCTCGGACGGCACCGAAGCTGGCGAGAATGCCGTCACCCATGAACTTGTCGATGCTGCCACCCGACGCGCGCACCGCCTTGGCCATCAGCGCCTGGTATTCGCCCAGGAGCTGCATCACCGCGGCAGGCTCGAGCTGCTCGCTCAACGGGGTGAAGCCCCTCAGATCGATGAACATGATGGCCGCATCGCGCATCTCGGCGTGGCCGGCGACCAGCTCGCCCTCGTTCTCGGTGATCTTGCCCGCGATCTCGGGTGCGAAGAAACGCTTGAGATCGGCCGCCGCCTGGCCCTCGACCGCAGCCCGGATCAAGAGCTTGCGCGCCCGATGCAGGGC
>JAABSG010000074.1 GCA_011390475.1 Geminicoccaceae bacterium
AACCGCTTGACGGCCACGACAGTCGTTGGCCACCCCGAGCTGAATGCGATCGAACGATTCTGGCTCCAGCTCGAGACACGCTGCCTCACACACCGCCTCTGGCCGCACCACGACGCCATCGTCGAGGCGCCCTGCAAGGCCCGGCAGTGGCTCACACCGATCAAGAAATTCTTCCTCGTGTCTGCGGATTCTAAACCGGCTCCACAACCTCGTATGGCCGGCGGTCTCGGCAACTCGCTCCGAATTGTGCCGACGGCGGACCCGTTAGGTGACTCATCCAAAGCCATCACCTTGCTCGGCTCGTGCGCCATGATCGTTGTCGAGGCGGTGCCCGCCGATCACGCTCTCGCTGCGGACTGGGGGACTGCGCCGCCGTCTTCGGCTGGAGTACCGAGCAGTGTACCCTGCCGTCATGGCGACCTGTCCCGGCCGCACCGACTCCCGCGATTGCGCGTCGACTTGGCTTGGCGTTCTGCCGAACCGACCGCGCGGCGCGACGTCAAAAGCGGGCGAGAGCTTCGCGTAGTGTCGCGGCGCCGGGGCGCGGTGCCAGCTCGCTGCGCAGGATCTGCCGAGCCGAGACGCCGTCGCCGTAATAGGCCTCGTTCCAGGCGGTTCGCTCGTTGACGACGCTGCCGTCGAGGGCGAGGCCGCCGAAGAGGCCGCGGGTGCGGGCGAAGAAGTACATGTCCTCGCCGAAGCGGATGGTCGTTCCAGCCCCCACCCCGGCGCCGACGCGGCCGACCGCGATGCTGGCATCGGCGCCCAGCTTGAAGCTGGTGGTCAAGAGCTTGTCGACGGCCTGGGGATTCATCAGGGTGAAGATGATGTCCGACGACCGGCCACCGATCTGCAGGCCGAGGCTGCCGCCCCAGATCTCGTAGAAGGCCGGATCACCCCAGACACCGCTCACCGGATCACGGGCGAGCAGCACGCCCACGCCGTGCTCGGCGCCGATGATCAAGCCGCCCTGCAGCATGTCCGGGACGATCAGCACGGCATAGGCGTTCTGCACGTAGATCGACACATTGGCGAAATTGGGGTCGGCCTGGAATTCCTCGACCACGATCCGCGCCCGGTCGATCAGCCGCTGCTGCTCGCTCGCCGCCTGGGCCAGCGCGGTCAGGGGCCCGAGCCCGGCGGCCACACCGGCTGCCGCCGCAAGGTAGATCGCGCGTCGACGACTGATTCTCTGCACTGCCTCACTCCGCCTTGCCACATTCGAGCGCAGCACCGCTCGCCCCGTCTGCTCACGCGCACCGGCAACTCATTCGGCCATGCTGATCATTTCGAGATGCGCGCGACGAGACAGCTAGCGTGATAACCGCAAAGACCCACCACGCCAAACCGCCAGACGGCTCGCCCCTGCCGACGCCCGAGCGACTGTGACCGGCGAACCACGCGTGGTGGCGAGCCGGCGGTCGACGGGCATCCGGCATCGCCCCGCCGGGCCCATGGCCCGAATCTCCGACGCGGGGCGCCGGCGCGGCCGTCAAGAGGCTGTTGCGATGCAGCAGAATGCCGTATCAGTGGGCGCGGGGGGAGGCGAACAGTGTCGGGGTTGTGGCACGCGCGAGAGGGTAGCGATGAACGACGTGGTTGAAGGTCTGCCGAGAGCACTACCGCAAACGAGCGATGTCGACGGCCGCATCGCCCACTATGCGGCGAGGCTCGAGACGCATCGCGACCGTGTCGAGAGCGATCCGGCGGCCAATCCGATCAAGCTCCTCGCCGGCGATATCCTGACCGAAATCGTCGACCGCGATGTCGACCGCGAGGACCTCACCCGCCTGGTCCGCCGACTTACCGCGCACGCCTTCGCCGCCCGGGCCCGGCGGATCGACGACTATCTGGGCGAGACCGACCCCGCCCTGAACCGCAGCCGGCTCGAGGAGCTGATCACCGGCCTGCTCCACGACGACGCGGGCGCCCTCTTGCCGATCGACGTGGCCCGGACCCGCCTGGCACGCCGTCTCTACGGGCTCGTGCTCACCGCGCATCCCACTTTCAGCCTCGCCTTGCCGCTGCAGCGCGATCTCATCCGCCTCACCATCGGCCGCTTCGACGACGGCAGCCTGCTCGACGAGACGGCGATGGCCGAACTCATGGAGCGCGTCGAGCGTGCCTACCACCGGCCCGAGCAGCGCCTCGATCTCGCGCTCGAGCACACCCAGTCGCGCGAGGTGATCGGCAATCTCAGGAGCGCGCTCCGCCTGCTCTACGGCATCGTCTTCGATGTGGTCAGCCGCCACTATCCGGACGAGGTCGACAGCCTCACGCCCAACCTGATCAGCCTGGCCAGCTGGGTCGGCTACGACACCGACGGCCGCTCCGACATCGGCTGGTGGGTGACCTACGCCAAGCGGCTGCAGCTGCAGCTCGACCAGTTCGCCCATACCGCCGGCGTCATCGCGGGCCTCCGCCAGAAGGGCACCGACGGCGGCAACACGGCCTCCGTGCTCGAGCTGATCGAGGCGCGTTTGGCGCTGGCCGACAAGGCGCTCAGGGACGAGCTCGAGGTGCTGGACGCGTTCGACCCGAAGAAGCCCGAAGCCTACGAGGCGCTGGCCTTGATGTCGCGCGAGATGCAGCGCATGGGCAAGGCGCGGCTGACCGATGCCGGGCAGCTCACCGCCCTGCTCGACCGGGCACTCGCCGCCGCCAAGGACAAGGACACCCGCCGGGCGATCTGGGTGCTGAAGGCCGAGACCGCCACCCACGGGCTGACCGCGGCGCTCACCCATGTGCGGATCAACGCGGTCCAGCTGCACAACGCGATCCGCAAATCGATCAACATGGACCACGCCGCCGACGATCCGGTCTTCCGCCTGAGCTACCAGAACGCCGTGGTCGAGATGATCGAGAAGGCCCGGCCCGAGACCGTCAATTTCGGCTCGGTGGCCAACGAGAAGACCACGGCCAGACGGGTCTTCATGCTGATCGCGCAAATGCTCAAGCATCTCGATGGTGCCGAGCCGATCCGCTTTCTCATCGCCGAGTGCGAGACCCCGTTCACGTTGCTGACCGCGCTCTATTTCGCCAAGCGCTTCGGCCTCGACGGCAAGATCGACATCTCGCCCTTGTTCGAGACCATCAAGGCGCTCGAGCGCGGCGCCGAGGTGCTCGAGGGGGCGCTCGAGGTGCCGGCCTACCGAGCCTATCTCAAGGGCCGCGGGCGGATGTGCATCCAGACCGGCTTTTCCGATGCCGGCCGCTATCTCGGCCAGATCGCCGCGTCCAATGCCATCGAGCGGCTGCGTCTGCAGCTCGCCGACCTTTTGGCCCGGCACGGCCTCGCCGAGATCGAGCTCGTGGTCTTCGACACGCACGGCGAGAGCATCGGCAGAGGCGCCCATCCCGACAGCATGCGCGACCGCTTCCTCTACTACGACACGCCGGAATGCCGCCGGATCATGGCGGCAGCCGGGATTCGGCTCACCGAGGAGAGCAGCTTTCAGGGCGGCGACGGCTATCTCGTCTTCATGCACGAGCACGGCGCCCTGGCCGTCTTGACGCGGATGCTGGAGCACTGCCTCGAGCCACCGGTCGAGACCGGCGATCCGTTCTATGCCGAGACCGCCTATTCGGACGAGTTCTTCGCCGCGATCGAGCAGTTCAACGCGCGGATCATCGACGATCCCTGCTACGCCACCCTCCTGGGCGCCTTCGGCACCAACATGCTCTATCCGACGGGCTCGCGGTCCCTCAAGCGGCAGCACGACCGGGGCGGGACGGCGGCGATGCTCGAGCACCCCAAGCAGCTCCGCGCCATCCCGCACAACGCCATCCTCCAGCAGCTCGGCATCCTGGCGAATACCATCGGGGGCGTCGGGCAAGCGGTCGACAAGGACCCGCAGACCTTCCAGTGGCTCTACCGCGAGAGCCCGCGCTTTCGGCGGCTGATGACCATGGTCGAGCACGCCTTCAAGTTCACTGATCCCGATGTCCTGGTCGCCTATGTCGACCTCTTCGATCCCGGCGCCTGGCTCCGGCTCGCCCAGCTCGAGAAGGACCCGTTGCGCGAGGAGAGCTTGCGCCTCGTCTCCACCTTTCTCGAGCGCATGGATCTGCACGACCGCCTGGCGCGGGTCGGCCGCACGCTGATCCGTGACTATATCGACCTGGCGAGGGCGCTGCGCGAGCACCGCCGGCTGACCCGCGATGCCGGCGATCAGCCGATCGTGGTCGATCTCGAGACCAGGAACAACCTGAACACCATGCACGCGCTCAGGATCGCCGTGATCCAGGCCCTGATGCTCGATGCGGTCCACGTCCCGGACTTCAGCGACCGGCACAACACCACCCACGACGAGGTGATCATGGCGCTCATGCGCCTCGAGGTGGAGCCGTCGCTCGATCTGTTGGCCGAGGTTTTTCCCTTGACCGACGAGCCCCGCCGACTCGATTACGGCGAGCCGGCGAGCTATCGCGACGGGCAGAGCCAATCTTATGCGCAAGAGCACGAATTGATCTTCCGCCCGATCGCCGCCCATTACGACACCATCCGCCGGATCTCGAGCGGCATTCTCCACCATATCGGGGCGATCGGCTGAAGCGATGCTGGAGGTGGTGGCTTTCGTCGTCTTTTTGGCTTGTTGCGTGGCCGCGGCCGCGCCCGGCATCGTGTTTCGCCCGGGCCAATGGTACGCCAACCTGAACCAGCCCTCCTGGCGGCCGCCCAATGCGCTGTTCGGCCCGGTCTGGCTGGTCCTCTACGTCATGATCGCCACCGCCGCCTGGCTGGTCTGGCGCCAGGCGGGCATCGTCGGCGCTGCCCTGCCACTGGGGCTCTGGCTGCTGCAGCTGGTGCTCAACGCCACCTGGTCCTGGCTGGCTTTTCGCCGCCGCCGGCTCGATCTCGCGGCCTTCGACATGGCCGCGCTCTGGCTCGCCATTCTCGCCACCATCCTGGCCTTCCAGCCGATCAGCGGCACCGCGGCCTGGCTGCTCGCCCCCTATCTCGCCTGGGTGAGCTTCGCGCTCGCCTTGAACGTCAAGCTATGGCGCTCGAATCCGATCGCGGGCGGCGCCTGAGACCCTGACGATGCCGAGCCGGCCCGGCCGGCCTCAGGCGACACCCTTGGCCCGGTCCGGCGGCAGGTCGATGGTCACCGTCGTCCCGAGCTCGGCCGTTGCGAAGTGCATTTCGGCACCCAGCTGCTGGGCGAGCAGCTCGGCGAGGTTGATGCCGGTGCCGTCGCGCTCCGCCTCGGGGTCGAAGCCGATCCCGTCATCGGCGACGACCAGGGTCACCGCGCTGTCGTCGACGGACATGTCGACCGTGATCCGGCCACGGCTCCGGCCGAC
Organism: Geminicoccaceae bacterium; assembly: GCA_011390475.1. Classification (GTDB taxonomy): domain Bacteria; phylum Pseudomonadota; class Alphaproteobacteria; order Geminicoccales; family Geminicoccaceae; genus SLRI01. The sequence continues at coordinate 5,308 of JAABSG010000074.1, forward strand.
GAAGGCGTGCTCGATGGCATTGGTGACGAGCTCGGTCACCAAAAGCGACAGCGATACCGCCCGGTCCGTCGCCAGCCTGGCACCCTCGACATTGCCGGTGACGGCGATCTCCACCGCTTCGCTGCCGATGCTCTTCTTCAGGTGGTCGAGCAGCTCGCCCAGGAACGACGCCAATTCGACCTGCTCGATCGCCCCCTCCTCGTAGATCCGCCGATGCACGAGGGCGATGGCCTCGATCCTGGCATGGGCGTCGCGGATCGCCGCCCGGGATTCCGCGGTCCGCCCGCTGCGGGCGCGCATCCGCAGCAGGCTAGCGACCACTTGCAGGTTGTTCTTGACCCGATGATTGACCTCGCGCAGCAGCAGGTCCTTTTGCACGACAGCCTTGCGCAGTGACTCCTCGCGCTCTTCGAGGTCCTGGGCGAGGCGGGCGAAGCGCGCGCCCAGCTCTTCGAGCTCGTTGGGGGCGTTGGCGGTGGCGCGGGCGAGGTCGGGGCTGCCCGGACGATGCCGGCGCACCGCCTGGGCCAGCCGCTCGACATGCCGGTTCACCACCAGATGCGTGCCGGCGAAGATCGCGACAACGCCGAGCACCAGCATCAGCGCCGGCAGGATGATCGGGGTCAAGACCTCCGAACGCAGCCAGTCGAGCGGGCCAATCGGCATGGCGACGACCACCTGCATGCCGGTGAAGCCGATCGTCGCCGTCGCCAGGAGCGACGAGCCCGCGTCCGGCAAGGCCAGCTCGACGGTGCGCCGCTCGCCGGTGAGCAGGGCTTCGAGGTCGGACGCCAGGCTCTCGTCGGCGCTCCAGGGCAACGGCGGCACGCGCTGGCCGAGCCGATCGACGAGATAGACCTCGCTGCCGCGGGCGAAGTCCACCGTTGCCGGATTGACCGAGAAGGTGTCGAGATCGAGGGCCGCCGCCAGCACACCCGAGGGCGACCAGGGCTGCGTGCGCCAAGTTTCGCCGACATAGACCGGCACCGCAACAACGAGCGTCGTCACGTCGTCCATCCCGCGCTGCAGCTCGCTCACGGCGAACGGGCTGCCGCGGCTCGCCCGCTGAAACCAGAAGCTCTCGTCGACATCGACCCCGAGGCGGGCTGGTTCGGTACTGCACATGATCCGGCCATCGGGGGTGACGAGCGACAAGCGAGTGACGAGCGGCGACTCCTCTCGCTTGTCGGCGAGGGCCTGGTTGCAGAGCGGGCCGACCAACGGCATGGCCTCGAGCCGGGCATTCTGCTCGAGCCAGGTCTGCAGATTGCCGAGCATCGTCGCCTGGTGGTCGGCGATCAGCCGGGCCGTGCGCTGCAGCTCGCGCTGCTGCAGCTCGCCCTGGTGCCGATACTGGTCGATGGCATGATAGACGGCGTAGCCCGTGGGCAGCAGGAGGACGGCGAGAAGCAGCAGGGACATCCGGCCGCGCAGGCCGTTGAACCGTGATCCCCAATGTCCGGGCGATAGCGCATCGACGGTCGTCGCTTCGCTCGTCGACTCGCCGGTGCTGATCGTCGACTCCCCCATTCGACCGGCTCTCAGGCTGCTGTCGACGCCTCGGCATCGGCCATCTGGATGGCTTGGGCGATCGCGACCCGCAAGAGATGATCGCTGAAGGGCTTGGTGATCAAGAGGCTGGGCTCCAGCCGCTCGTCGTTCAAGAGCCGCTCGGGGAACGCGGTGATGAAGATCACCGGAATTCGGGCACCACCCGGGCGCTGTTCGGCCAGATGGGCGAGAATTTCGTCGACCGCGCCGATGCCGGAGCTGTCGTCGGCGAGCTTGATGTCGGCGAGGATCAGCCCGGGCGGTCGGGCTTCGGCCATGCGCACCGCCTGGTCCCGGGTCGCCGCGATGCCGAGCACCCGATGGCCCGCCTGGCGGACGATGCCGACGATGTCCATGGCGATCACCGGCTCGTCCTCGATCACCAGGATCTCGGTCGGCGCTTGCTCGTCGAGCGCCGCATGCGCCGCCCGCAGCCGGTCAGCGGCGATTTCTGGCGTAAGGCGCATGACAAAGGCGATCGCCTCCCGCTCGAAGCCCTCGAGCGTCGACAGCAGCAGCGCTGTTGCCGCATCCACCGGCAAGGCACGGATGCGCGAGGCGAGAATCCGCTCGTCGGACAAGGTCGCCATGTCGCCCGCACTGCCGGGGTTGCCGGTATGGGCATCGACCAGAGCGCGAAAGAGACGCCGGCGGAGCTGCTCACTGTCGCTCTCGGCCGTCTTGGACCCCGGTTGCGCCTGCTCCGCGGCGACCGCCTCGATCGCCTGGGCGACCAATCTGTCCGCGACCGCCTGACGCCCGTTCAGGGCACGGGCGAAGCGCCGCAAATACGGCAATTGCTGACGAACCCCGTCGTTCATGATCTGCGCCACACCCGAAAATACTGCTCCTGCCGACCGTCCAGCCGACCCATCCATCGCCGACCCACCCACCTGTGGCGCGGTCAGGACCGCCGTGGGCGCTTCTTCTCCGCTGGCGCGGCCTTCTCGTAGCTCGCCGCCTCGTCCGCCGTCCAGCGCTCGAGCACCTCGAGCAATGCCGGTGGGACTTCCTCGGCGAGCACCTCGTCGTAGGCCTTGTGCAGCTGGCGGCTGACCCAGCGATCGAAAGCCGGATCATCCGTCATCCCGTCCTGCTCGTTACTTTTGCGCTTCTTGATGACCATCCGCTCCGCGCAGTCGTGTTCACGCCCGAAGCGGCGAGCACCTGCCGATCTCCCGCACCGTGTTAGCAGTCGGTCCGTTGGCAGGGCAAGCCACAGCTCACGAGGTGAGCGATGTAGAAGCCAGCCTGATGCCGCGGCTTTCGGCGCCGTCATGGTCGATTGCCGCGATCTCAGGCCGGCGGGCCGGCCCGAGGACCGGCGCGCTCGACGGTTCGACCGGCGAGTCTGTTCTCTGATATCGGCAGCGGGCTCGGCTCGCTGGACGCCATCGAGCGAGCCCGCTCGGCGGTTGCCACGGGCCGCGGCTCGACCGGCAGCTCGCCGCCCAGCAGCATCGACTTGAGCTGGGCACGAGCGCGATTGACCCGGCTCTTGACCGTGCCGACCTCGCAGCCGCAGATCGCCCCGATCGCCTCGTAGGAGTGACCCTGGATGATCGACAGGACCAGAACTTCGCGATGCGCCGGGCTCAGTTGCTTGAAGGCACGGCGAAAAGCGAGAACTTCCATCCGCCCCTCCTGCGGGGCCGCGATCCAGGCCAGCCGCTCGAGGTCTTCGCTGTGGCACTCGATCTTGTGCCGCTTCTTGCCGACATGGCTGCAAAAGGTGTTGCGCAGGATGGTGAACATCCAAGCGCGCAAATTGGTACCCGGCTGAAACTGCGCCTCGGCCTGCATCGCCTTGACCAGCGTCTCTTGCACCAGATCATCGGCCAGGTCGCGGTCGCCGCCCGTCAGACTGCGTGCAAAGGCGCGCAGATGCGGGATCATGCCGGTGAGTTCCTGCCGCAAGTCGCTCTGCATCCGTTCGAACCTCTCTAATACGCTAGACATTCCAACGTAGCACGACGGGCAAGGTTCCGCAAAAAAACGCCGACCGCGCATTTTTTCTGTTGGTTGTCGGATTGCTCGTGAGGCGATCCAGCTCGGGAACCCGCGAACACGGCCATCGGTTCATGGTGGCGTCGGCCGGTGGCGGTCGGCGTCGACACCGAACAGGAGCGCCGCGCATGAACTGGGACCGCATCGCTGGCAACTGGAAGCGGTTCCGGGGCAAGGCCCGGCAGCGATGGGGTAATTTCGTCGCCGACGAGTTCGACATCGTTTCTGGCAGCCGCGACGAGCTGATCGGCCGCATCCAGGCCCGCTATGGCGTCGCCCACGACGCTGCCGAACGCCGGGTCGACAACTGGCTGGAGAGCGTCGCCAACGACCGCTGACGCGGACTCGATGCACCAACGATCGAGGAATCGACCATGCCGACGAACACGATGGCACGCGTCTCCAACGCGCCGATCGGGCTCGGCGGTGCCGCCGCACTCGGCCAGCAAGAGAAATTCTGATCCCCCCGACGATGCCGAGGCTGGCGGTGCTCGGTGGTCAGATGACCGGGTGGCTGGTGGGGTTGGCGAGGAGGTGACCGCGCAGTTCGGCGAGGCAGCGCCCGAGGGCGGCCTCGTCGGCGACGGCCCCGAGGGAGAGGCGCAGGGTCGACGGGGCCGCGGCCCGGCCGACGGCAAAGACGGTCAGCGGCGTGGTGTGGATGCCGGCATTGGCGAGGCGGAGCACGGTGGCTGCCGTATCGACGCCGGTGGGTAGCTCGATCAGAACGTGCAGGGCGTTGGCGCGGCTGGTGACGGCGAGGCCGTCGAGGGCGGCGAGTGCCACAGCTCGGCGCCGGACCAGAGCGGCCTGCTGCTGGGCCAGCGCTTCGGCCAGGACGCCCTGGGCCTGCAGGCGCATGAAGGTCTCGGCGATCAGCGGCGAAGCGCCGACGGCGAGATGCGCCTGGGCGCCGATCAGCGCGGCCATCCGGCCGGGCGGTGCGACGACGCAGCCGAAGCGCAGGCCCGGCGCCAGGAACTTGGAGATGCTGCTGACCAGGAGCGTGCGCTCGGGTGCCAGCTGACGCAAGCAGGGCAGGCCGGTCGCGGCGACCGGCGTGTAGACCGCATCCTCGATGATCGTGAGCGCGTGACGGCGGGCAAGGTCGATGATGGCGTGGCGGCGCTCGAGCGAGGCCGTGGCGAGGGTCGGGTTCTGCAGATCGGGACTGAGGACGATGGCGGTCGGGCGATGGTTGCTGCAGTGCGCCTCGATGCTGTCGGGCATCGCCCCTTCGTCATCGGCGGCAACCGGGAGGAGCTTCAGGCCCAGGCGCATGGCGAGGCCCTGATTGCTCGCATACGAGAGCGTCTCCACGAGAATCGAATCGCCCGGCCGGGTGCATGCCGCCATGGCCGCCGCCATGCCGTTCTGCGTGCCCTGGCACGGGAGAATGCAGTCGGCCTCCACCGGACCGGCGAAGCTCTCCAGCCAGGCCGCCAGGGCCGCGCGGTGCGGTGCGTGGCCGGGATAGGGCGGGTAGGTCAACAGCGCCCCGAGGCTTGCCGCGTCCTGGGCGATCTCGCCGAGGATGCGGAATACATCGGCTTGCGCGGGCACGACCACCGGGCGGTTGACCGCGAGATCATGCTCGGGGCCCGGGGCTGCGAGCGGGGCCGGCATCGACGGCCGATCGCCGGGCTCGAGCACGAAAGTGCCGCGGCCGACCTCGCCGCGAACCAGGCCCCGCTGCAACAAGAGGCCGTAGGCGCGGCCGACGGTGCCCACGGTGACGGCGAGGTCGTAAGCGAGATCGCGCTGCGGCGGCAGTCGATCACCGGGCGATAGCTCGGCGCTGCGGATGGCACCTTCGAGGCAATCGGCGAGCGCTCGGTAGCGGGGGCCGGGGCGGGCGGCGAGGTCGGTCGGAGTGACGGTCATGCGGGTCCAGACGCCGAAGGTTCGCGACATTGTATCGGTATCAATGTATCGATTGACTCTATCGGTGAGTCAATGTGAATCGTTCGCTTGTAGCAATCATCTCGGCAAGGACGGTGGCAATGGCGACGATCAATGGTGCAATCGCGGATTTCGGTCGGCACCTGCTGCCGCATGGGTCGTTCGTGGCCAAGCGATTGCGCCGGCTTTTCGTGCGCTGGACGACGCTACGCCGCGAGCGGCTGGAGCTCGCCGAGCTCGACGAGCGGCTCCTGCGCGACATCGGCGTCGATCGGATCGCCGCGCTGCGCGAGGCAGAACGGCCATTCTGGGACGGCCGTCAGCGGCCGCGGCAGGACTGGCGCTGAGGAGATGTGGGCGTGGGGGAAACGATTTCCCCCACGTTCCCTCGGCGTATCGTGCGGCAAGGTTCGGCGCGAGCGCGTCGAACCCGGCGCCGAGTACCGCGGCCCGGCTGCTGCGATATGCCGGGCATGGTGCCGCCGCGACGATCGCGTCGCTGTGCTCGGCTACCTCTCACGCCATCAGCCGGCCCAAGGCCCGCCGCGCATCCTCCAGCACATGGCCTTCCTCGACCGTGACCAGCCGCCCGTCCCGCACCACGGGCCTGCCCTCGACCAGGAGATCGCGCACGGGATGAGGGCCGCAGAGGACGAGGGCGGCCACCGGATCCCAGGCCCCCGCAGCCTCGATCCTGGTCATGTCCCAGATCGCCACGTCGGCTCGTCGGCCCACCGAAAGCGATCCGCAATCGTCGCGGCCGAGCACTCTGGCCCCGCCGCGTGTGGCGATCTCGAGCGCTTCCCTGGCCGCCATCGCGTCGGCGCCGTTCGCCACCCGCTGCAGCAGCATGGCCTGGCGCGCCTCGGCCAGGAGATGCCCGGCATCGTTCGACGCCGAGCCGTCGACCCCGAGACCCACCCCGACCCCCGCATCGCGCATCGCGCGGATGGGGGCGATGCCGGAGCCGAGCCGACAGTTCGAGCAGGGACAATGCGCAACGCCGGTGCCGGTCCGGGCAAAAAGCCCGATCTCGCCCGTATCCAGCTCGACGCAATGCGCATGCCAGACATCCGCCCCGGTCCAGCCCAGCTCCAGGGCATACTGCCCCGGCCGGCAGCCGAAGCGCTCCAGTGAATAAGCCACGTCCTCGTCGTTCTCGGCCAGGTGCGTGTGCAGCATCACCCCTTTCTCGCGCGCCAGGAGCGCCGTATCGCGCATCAGTTCGCGACTGACCGAGAAGGGCGAGCACGGGGCGAGAGCGATCCGCACCATGGAACCCGCTCGTGCATCGTGGAAAGCGTCGACGACACGCGCGGAATCCTCGAGGATCAGGGATTCTGTCTCCACGAGATCGTCCGGCGGCAGGCCGCCGGCACTGCGGCCGATGCTCATCGAGCCCCGGGTCGCATGGAATCGCAGGCCGATCGCCGAGGCAGCCTCGATGGTGTCGTCGAGGCGCACCCCGTTCGGGTAGAGGTAGAGATGATCCGAACTCGTCGAACAGCCGGAGAGCGCCAGCTCCGCGAGCCCGAGCGCCGTGGCAGCGCGCACCTCCTCCGGCCCCATCCGCGCCCAGATCGGATAGAGCGCCTCGAGCCAGCCGAAGAGCAGCGCGTCCTGGCCCAGCGGCACCGCCCTGGTCAGGGATTGAAACAAATGGTGGTGCGTGTTGACCAGCCCCGGCGTCACCACGCAACCCGCAGCATCGATGACCTCGTCGGCCCGAAGCGCGGGCACGTCCGAGCCCACGGCCTCGATCACCCCATCCTGCACCAGTACGCTGCCGCCGGCGATCTCGCGTCTGGCCTCGTCCATGGTGACGACCACCAGGGCATCGCGGATCAGGATAGAGGCCATCCGGGCGTCCTTCAGGCGGTGATGGTCCAGGGCTCGTCGTAGACGTGCTCGGCAAGGTTCGTGCCGGGCCCGACCCGATCGACGATCAAGAACGCTTGCGGCCGAACGAGAGGCGTCAGCACGCCGTGCCAGGTGCCGGCATGGTAGTTCACCCCCTGACCGGGGCTGGTGACGAAGGCCGAGGGCCGCCCCGGCAGGCCGCTCTCGTCTGGCGCCACGACCACGAGGAACGGGTCGCCGGCCAACGGCACGAAGGCCTGGCTGCCTTTGGGATGACATTCGACCATGTGGAGTTGCAGCGGCAGCGCGTAGGGTCGGCCCAGCCCGATGCTGATCCCGGGCGCCCCCTCTTCGTCCGTCACGTCGACCCGGGCGAGGTCGTGGAAGCGGTCGCACATCCCCTGATTGATCTGAAAGCTGGGCTCGCCCCGGGCCTCGATCACCTCGCCGAAGGGCGCAAACGCCTCGGCCGTCAACGGCACGGCCCGGATGATTCGGTCCGTCATTCGACCTGCCCGAAGAGCCGGAGCCGGCTCACCCCGCCATCCGGGAAGATGTCGAGGCGGACATGGGTCACCGGGCCGAGCTCGGCGAGCTCGGCGCCGAACTCGTGGAGCGCATCCGCCGCCAGCTTCTGCCGCTCGAGCAGCACCGGCCAGAACATCGCCGAGGTCACCACCGCCTGGTCGAGATCGCCCTTGAAGTCCGAGAGATCAGTCGCCCTGAGCGAGGCGCCGTCGGGGAAATTGCCCTTGTAGTGGCAGGTGTCGATCACCGCCCGGCCGATGCGTCCGCGGGTGCCCAGTTCCAGGATCAGCCATTCATTGCCCGGCTCCCGCCGGCGCCGGGTCTCCCAGCCATCGCCCATGTCGCGCCCGCGCCCAGGGGCCAGGAGCCGCTGATAGGCCCCGTAATGCGCGTTCGAGAAGGCCACCACCCGCCCGCCGTTCAAGGCCGAGGCCAGATCGATCTCGCCCGCAACGTCGCCTTCGAGCACCGGCCGGCCGTAGACCCGCAGCCGGGCCACCCCGCCATCGGGGTAGATGTGCAGCCGCAAATGGCTCCAGGTGCCGGCATCCGCGCAAGGAAAGTAGTGATGTGCCGACGGCCCCAACGCCTGCATCGGCAGGATCTCGTGCCATTCGGTGGCGTCGTCCGGGTCGCCCGCGACCCGGGCCGCCTCGATCCGGCAGGCCGGCGGGTAGTTGCCGGTGAAATGCGCGGTGTCGACATCGAAGCCCATGATCCGCCCCGGCGCCGCCAAGGCGATCACCGCATGGTCGTGCCCGCCATTGCGCCGGCGCCGGGTCTCCCAGCCGTCCATCCATTTGCCGTGATCGTCGTAGCGATCGGGATAGAAGACGGCGGGCGCATCCTCGAGCATCCGCGACAACGGCGCGAAGAAGTCGTCGGAGGCGCTAACGGCCCTGGCCCCCAGCCCCGCCGAGGCGAGATTCACACCGGTCACCGCGAAGCGCGGCAGTGTCGTCTGGTCGTCCTGCATCCCGATCATCATCCCTTCAAGCCGGCAACATCGCCTCGAGTCTGAGCCGCGCGATCCGCTCCACCTGCCGGCACGCCGCCTCGAACTCGACCTCCGGCGCATTCTCGACGCGCTCGGCGAAGACGTCGAGGATCTCGTTCTTGGTCAGCCCCTTGACCGCAATGATGAAGGGAAAGCCGAAGCGCTCGACATAGGCCCTGTTCAACGCCTCGAACCGCGCGCGTTCCGCGTCGGTCAGCGCATCGAGTCCGGCCGAAGCCTGCTCGGCCGTCGATTCGGCCGTCAGCCGTCGGGCCTGGGCGAGCTTGCCCGCGAGGTCCGGGTGCGCCCTGAGCACAGCCAGCCGCTCCGCTTCACTCGCCCTGCGAAAGACCCGCGCCATGGCGCTCCAGACCCCGATCGCCCCGTCATGCGCCGGCCCGAGCTCGAGGCCGTGCGCCCGCTCCGCCACCCAGGGCGAATGCTCGAAAACGCCGCCGAACCGTTCGACGAATCGCGCCTTGGTCAGCCGCGACGGCAGCTCACGACCAACGGGCGGGGCTGGATGCCGCTCGGTCCAATGCCGGGCGATATCGACCCGCCGGGCGAACCACACCTTCTCGTGGCGCTGGCAGTAATCGATGAACCGCGCCAAGGCCGCCGCCCGCCCGGGCCTGCCGACCAGCCGGCAATGCAGGCCGATGCTCAGCATCTTCGGCCGTCCTGCCATCCCCTCGGCATAGAGCACGTCGAAGCTGTCCTTCAAATAGCTGAAGAACTGATCGCCCGAGTTGAACCCTTGCGGCGTGCCGAACCGCATGTCGTTGGCATCGAGCGTGTAGGGCACGATCAGTTGCTGGCGCCCTGCGTGCTCGCGCCAATAGGGGAGTTCGTCCGCGTAACTGTCGGCGACATAGAGAAACCCGCCGAGCTCGGTCGCGAGATCGACGGTAGCGACCGAGCACCGCCCGGTGTACCAGCCCGAGGGCGGCTCGCCGACGACCTCGGTGTGCAGGCGCACCGCCTCGAGCATCTCGTCCCGCTCGGCTTCCGGCGTATAGTCCTTGTAGTCGATCCACTTGAGGCCGTGGCTGGCGATCTCCCAGCCGGCCGCCAGCATCGCGTCCACCTGCACCGGCGAGCGCGCCAGGGCCGAGGCCACGCCGTAGACCGTGACCGGCACGTCGTTCTGGGTGAACAGCCGATGCAACCGCCAGAAGCCGGCCCGAGCGCCATACTCGTAGATCGATTCCATGCTCCAGTGCCGCTGCCCGGGCCAGGCCTGCGCCCCCACCATTTCCGACAAGAACGCCTCGGACGCCGCATCGCCGTGCAGCACGCAGTTTTCGCCGCCCTCCTCGTAGTTCACCACGAATTGCACCGCGATCCTGGCCGCGTTCGGCCAGTCGGCCCGGGGCACATCGGCCCCATAACCCAAGAAATCCCGCGGATACCGCATCGTGCCTCCCTTACCCAACGTCGCCGCTGGCGAGCGGTAGCGCAAAAAAGCGCGCCTGACAGGCAAAACCTGCGCTTCCGCCGCTCGGCGGACGGGCCTATATGGCCGACATGGCGGCAAATCTCGCCGATCGAAACGCGGCGCTCTGGACCAGGCGACCGCGCTGGCGACAACGCGGGCTGGTAGTCGCGTGATGGACGAAACGGCAGTGCCTTTCGATGTGCCGAGCTGGCTTCGGGACCTCGGTCTTTCGGCCTATGCCGAGGCCTTCGCGGAGCATGCGATCGAGGCCGACGTGCTGCCCTCGCTCACCGCTCATGACCTCCGGGACATCGGCGTCACCAAGGTCGGCGACCGACGCCGCCTCTTGACGGCGATCGCGGCGCTCGGTCCTTCGGCCGATGCCGCGCCGTCGGCGATCCTCGAGTCCGCGGCCGAGCCGCCCGGCACGCCGCCGCTCGCCGGCGCCGAGCGCCGCCAGCTCACCATCCTCGTCTGCGACATCGTGGGCTCGACCGAGCTCACCACCGAACTCGACCCGGAGGAGATGCGCGACCTCATCGCCCGCTTCCAGCGCTACTGCGCGGACGCGATCCGCAAGTTCGGCGGTTATGTGGGACCTTTCCTCGGCGACGGCATGATCGCCTATTTCGGCTTCCCCCGGACCCTCGAGAACGACGCCGAATCGGCGCTTCGCGCCGGCCTCGCGATCGTCCGGCGGCTGCGCGACGCCACCGATCTGGCGCGGCCGCTCGATGTCCGGGTCGGGGTCGCCTCGGGCACCGTCGTGGTCGGCCGGCTCGACGATCCGGGCTCGCCCGCCGAGCAGACCGTCATCGGTGACACCCCGGCCCTGGCCTCCCGGCTGCAGACGCTGGCATCACCGGGAAGCGTGGTCTGCGGCTCGATCACCCGGCAGCTGGCGGGCGATCTCTTTCGCTTCGAGCCCTGGGGCAGGATCGCCGTCAAGGGTTTCGCCGAGCCGATCATCGTCTTCGAGGTGCTCTCCGAGAGCGACATCGAGACCCGCTTCGCCGCCACCCGCGTCGCCACCATCGGCCGCATGGTCGGCCGCGCGCTCGAGCGCGACCTCATCCTCGAGCGCTGGGCGATGGCCGAGCGCGGCGAGGGCCAGGCCGTGCTGATCACCGGCATTCCGGGCATCGGCAAGTCGCGCCTCGTGCGCAGCATCATCGACCACATCGAGGTCCAGGGCCACCGCCGGGTGAGTTTGCAGTGCTCGCCGCTCTTCACCGAGAGCCCGCTCTACCCGATCGTCCGCCAGCTCGAATCGGCGGCCGGCGTCAGTCATGCCGACCCGCCGGCGCTTCGCATGGCGAGGCTCGAGAGCTTCCTGGTCGCAGCCGGTG
>JAABSG010000075.1 GCA_011390475.1 Geminicoccaceae bacterium
CATCACCGCGGTGCCGACCTGAGGCGCGCCGGCGACGATCGCGGCCGCCCCCAGAAGTGCCCCGATGATCGCTTCGGTGTTGGCCTGGCCCACCGCGTCGCGCAGCCGGGAAAGATGGCCACCCGAGATGTGGCCGGTCTCGTGGGCGATCACGCCGGCGAGCTGCTCGGGCGTGCGCGAGGCGGTGATCAGCCCGGTGTGGATGAACATGTTCTGCCCGCCGGCGACGAAGGCGTTGAGGCTCGGATCGTTGATCACAAACACCCGCACGCTCCCGGAATCCAACCCGGCCGCGGCGAAGATCGGATCGGCGATCCGCCTGAGATCGGCCTCGATCTCGGCATCGCGGATCAAGCTCTGCGCGGCAGCCGGCAAGGTGCCGACCGCCAAGGCCAGGATCACCGCGAAAAACGCCAGGAACGGCTGGATCAACCTCACCTCGCTCGTCGCTGGACGACACGCCCATCAGAGCCGTCGCCCACACGCCTACAAGCACCCCGAGTGACGGCACCATGCCGCCCCGGCTGGTGTTGACATCGGCCGCGCACCGGCCGACTGCAAGCCCGAGGCCGCAATCGACCGGCTGTTTATGGCACGAAACGATGAAGATTCGGTAAAGAGCGGCGCGCTCAGCGGACCCAGCGGCTCCACCAACCCTGCCGGGCCGGCGGCGGCTCTTCGCCTTCTTCGGTCAACGCCATCTCACGCGGCTCCGGCGCTGCTGCCGGCTCGGCCGGCGCCGCACCATTGCTGTCGCCAGCCTCCGGCGACGGCTCGACCGGTTGATCGGCCAGCGTCTCCGGCTCGGGCGTGACCGCGGCTGGCGACACCGGGGCGGGCTCGGCCGCGACCGGCACCGTCTCGCTACGCGGCTCGGGAGCCGGCTCGGCGGGTGGTGCCACCGCCGCCGCGTCTGCGTCGCTCGTCTCGGCAGCACTCGGCGCATCCTCGGCAGTGGCGGCCTTGCGGGTGCGTCGCCGACGCCGTGGCTTCTTCGGCGCCTCGGCCGGCGCCTCGGCGGCCTCCGGCCGTTCGGCGGCAGGGCTCGCCTCCACCGCTACCGACTCCGCCTCCGGCGCAGCATCGAGCGGCAACTCGGCGACCGGCGCCACTGCGTCGCCAGGCTCCTCGCCCGCCGCGGCCGCTGCAGCCTCCGGCACCGCAGTCTCGGGCTCCACGAACTCGGACGCTGGAACCTCGGACGCTGGAACCTCGGACGCTGGAACCTCGGACGCTGGGGCCTCGGACGCTGGGGCCTCGGACGCAGCGCCTTCCACGACTGGCGCCTCGTCGCTCCGCCGGCGGCGGCGACGACGGCGACGGCGCTTGCGACTGGCGTCGTCGTCCTCGGCCTCGCCGGCCTCGGCCCGTGGCACTGCCGGCCGCTCCTCGACCTCCGCTTCGTCGCTCTCGGCGATCTCTTCCTCGACCGCCTCGACCGGCGCTTCCGCTACGACCGGGAGCTTCGGCACCTCGGCCGGATCGCGCTTCTCGAGCGTCTCCGCCTTGACCTGGCCCGGCGTCGAATCGCGATCGACCGCAACCTCGATCCGCATGGCGTAGCGCTGCTCGAGCCGGATCAGCCCGTCGCGCTTCTGATTCAAGACGTAAAGCGCCACCTCGGCCGGCAGCAACAGCCGGATCACCTTCGTCTCGCCGCGGATCCCGGCCTCTTCGGCCAGCCTGAGCGCCTGCAAGGCGCAGCTCTCGGTGGACCGCACCGAGCCCAGGCCCTGGCAGGTCGGGCAGACCTGCGACGACAGTTCCTGCAGGCTCGGCCGAAGGCGCTGGCGGGAGAGCTCCAAAAGGCCGAACATGCTGATCCGACCGAGCTGGATTCGCGCCCGGTCGATCTTCAGGGCATCGCGCATCCGCTTCTCGACCGAACGCTGATGCCGGTTCTCGGCCATGTCGATGAAGTCGATGACGACGAGCCCGGCCAAGTCGCGCAAGCGCAATTGCCGGGCGATCTCGTCGGCGGCCTCGAGGTTGGTCTTGACCGCGGTCTCGTCGATGTGCCGCTCGCGGGTCGACTTGCCGGAATTGACGTCGATCGCGATCAAGGCCTCGGTCGCGTGCATGACGATCGAGCCACCCGACGGCAGCTGGACGGTCGGGCTGTGCATCGCGTCGAGCTGGTCCTCGACCTTGTACTTGAAGAAGAGCGGCAGCTCCTCCTTGTAGAGCTTCACGTGCCGGGCCCGGGACGGCATCATCATCGTCATCAGCCGCTTGGCCGAACGGTGCGCCGCCTCGCCCTCGACCAGCACCTCGTCGATGTCGCGACTGTAGAGATCGCGCATCGCCCGCTTGATCAGGTCGCCCTCGGCATAGATCAGCGCCGGCGCCACGCTCTGCAGCGTGGTGTCGCGGATCTCGCTCCACTGCCGCATCAGGTAGTCGTAATCACGCTTGATCTCGGTGCGCGAGCGCTGCTGGCCCGCGGTCCGCACGATCAGCCCCATGCCCTGCGGCACGTCGAGCTCGGCCACGATCGACTTCAGCTTGGCGCGGTCCTCGCCGCTCGAGATCTTGCGGCTGATCCCGCCACCCCGAGCGGTGTTGGGCATGAGGACGCAGTAGCGCCCGGCGAGCGAGAGGTAGGTGGTGAGCGCCGCCCCTTTGGTGCCGCGCTCCTCCTTGACGACCTGCACCAGCATGATCTGCCGACGCTTGATCACCTCCTGGATCTTGTAGGAGCGAAGCAACCGGGCCCGTCTGCGGGCCTGCTCGCTCATGACGTCGGCGGTTTCCTCCTCGGCGTCCTCGCGAACCTGCATCACCTCGTCGTCGTCCGCGCCCTCGGCGCCGTCCTCGGCCCCTTCCTCGGCATTCTCCGAGCGCCGCCGCGCGGGCTTGCGCCTGGCCGACCCGTTGCCGTCGCCATTGCCGCCCTCGGCCTCGGCGCTCTCGCGCTCGAGCTTGGCGAGCAGCTCGCGATCGGCCTGCGGGATTTGGAAATAGTCGGGATGAATCTCGCTGAAGGCGAGAAACCCGTGCCGGTTGCCGCCGTAATCGACGAAAGCCGCCTGCAAGGACGGCTCGACCCGGGTTACCTTGGCAAGATAGACATTGCCCTTGATCTGTCGCTTGGTCGAAGACTCGAAGTCGAAATCAGCGAGCTGGTGGTCCTGCAGCACGACCACCCGGGTCTCTTCCGGGTGGTTCGCATCGATGAGCATGCGTTTGGTCATTGACGAAGGTCTCCGGCCCGGCGGCGTCGGCCACGGCGAGGTGGCGACCGCGGCGCGGGCGTCTTGTGGCGTGCCGGGACCGAGCGGCCACCGGCAGGCAGGTTGTGAAGCGACGCGTCTGGGCTGCCGAACGCGCGACGAGCGCGCGGCCGGGCTGGGCTGCCGGGCGAGCGACGAGCGCGCACCCGGGGTCGGCCGACGGTCGGACTATGGATTTCGGGGTCGTCGTGGCGGCGAGATCGCCACCGAACACGCTGCCGGCGCCGAGATTGCCGGCAGGCGAAAGACGCGTCATCGAGGGTTCGGCGTCGCGGACAGCAGCGATCGGCGTGGCGCCCACCGACCCCGCCCGACACAGCCGGTCGCGGCGCGCGGCGAGCCGCGACAGTCGCCTGACCAGTCCACCAACCGGCGATTGATCGGCCGGTGGCGGACAGGCATGCGTCAACAGGGGGCGAAACGGCGCCTCGAACGACATCTGGACTCTCGACGGTAATTCTGGCCCGGGGCATCCGGCAAGCTCGTGCACGGCCGCAATAGCCGCACGACAATCCGCCTTCATCGCTCTTCCCGTACCATGCGTTGACTATAAGCACTGTCGCCGCCGCCGACAATGCGATAATCTCACGGGCGATAAGACCGTTGGCGTAGCGGCTTGGCGGCGCATCTTGCCAGCGACGTCGAAAATCGCCGGATTGCACTTCGGGCCCGGTTGCGTGCCTCGTCCGGGTGGTCGATAAGATGACGATGATGAATTCAACGGCCGCGTGAACCGATACCACCGGCGGCCCTGCTCGCAGGCGCGGCCCACACTATCCGGACCGAGCCGGGCGGCATCGTCGCCGCGAGCGCCAGTAGAATCGAACCCCGACCCGAAAGACCCCGAACGACAATGCGAGGCAGGGCCGAGATGACCGCCCGAGACAGCGACAGGCCACAACCGCAAGGGCGGCGGGCCCCTGCAGCGACCATCGACCGTGCCGGCCTCGCCCGCGGGCGTCGACGCCATGTCGGCTGGCTATGTTCATGACGGGCCGAGCGGCAGGCACGGCGGGCCGCGCAGCAGGCACGACGGGTCGAGCGACGGGCGGCCGCGCCTGGCTCGCGGCCCTGCACCGGCAGGCCGCATACTTCGTGCTGACACTGCTCTTGTTGGTGCTCTTCGTGCCGGTCTCGGCCCTGGCTCAGAGCCGCAGCGCCGCCGAGGTCTTCGGCGTGCGCTTCGGGATCAACGAGAACATCACCCGGGTCGTCCTCGACATCGATGTCGCCACCCGCTTCGCGACCCGCGTCCTGGCCTCGCCGCCGCGCCTCGTGATCGAGCTCGAGAACGTCCGCTGGCAGGTCCGCAATCATCCGCAAGGCCAGCCCGTGGGCCTCGCGCAAACCATCAATTACGGCAATCTCGATGCCGGCCGTGGTCGCCTCGTCATCGATATCGACCGGCCGTTCCGCATCCTGCGCCAAGACTGGCTGCCGCCCTCCGCCGACGCCGCCCATCACCGCATCGTGGTCGACCTGGTTCCCCTCGAGCAGGCGCCGCAACCGCCGGCCGCAGGCCCTGCCACCACCGTCGCCCGGGCGCCCGCCGTCGTCGCGCCCCCGGCCGATCAGGCGCCGGCCCGCCCGAGCGGCCCGCGCGGAACGACGACCGGTGGGTCGCCGGCCACCAGCATCGCCGGCCCGCCGATCGCGGCCCCGCCACAGCCGCGCCCCACCCCGGCAGTCCCGGCAACCGCGACCGCGAGCGCCGCAACCGGCGCCACCGACAGCGCCACGGCACCCGAAGCGCGCGAGGCCGCGCCGACGGAGCTGGCCGCGGTCGTCGATTTGCCGCTGGCCGGCACCGACAACCATCGGGTGCCAGCCGCGCCGGCGGTCGATCCCGCACCCGGGTCCGGCGCCGACGCGACCGGTGAAGCCGGCGGCGAAACCACCCTCGCCTTGGCCCCGATCCGCCCCCCTGCCCCGGCACCGCCCACTCTCGCACCGCCCTCGCGGCGCCCGATCATCGCCATCGACCCCGGCCATGGCGGTGCCGATCCCGGCACCATCGGCATCAACGGCGTCCACGAGAAGGACGTGACCCTCGACCTCGCCAAGCGGTTGCGCCGCCTGCTCGAGGCCACCGGTCGTTATGCGGTGGTGCTCACCCGCGACGAGGACGTCTTCGTCTCGCTGCGCGACCGGATGGAGGCGGCGCGGCGCTCGAATGCAGCGCTCTTCATCTCGATCCACGCCGACAGCCTGGGCGACTCGCGGTTCCGCGGTGCCTCGGTCTACACCCTTTCGGACGAAGCGTCCGACAGCGAGGCGGCACGGCTGGCGCGCAAGGAGAACCGCGCCGACGTCATCGCCGGCACCGACCTCTCGGAACACGACCAGATGGTGGCCAGTATTCTCATCGACCTCGCCCAGCGCAACACCAACAACAAATCGATCGAGTTCGCCGATGTCCTGACCACCGAGCTCGCCGACGTCACCGCACTCGTCCGCAACACCCGCCGCTTCGCCGGCTTCGTCGTGCTGAAATCCCCGGACGTTCCCTCGGTGCTGCTCGAGCTCGGCTATCTCTCGAACCCGACCGACGCCGCCAACCTCGCGCGGCCCGAGTATCGTGACAAGCTCGCCCGGGCGACGCTTCGGGCGATCGACCGCTATTTCGTCGAGCTCGACGCCGCTTTGTGACCATACCGCCTTGCGCTCTGTGGCGCGGCCGCCATTTTCCGGAAGGTCGGCTTGCGGTACATAGAGGTGCTCGCCGCGCCGCCGCGACACGCTCGAACGTCGGCGAAGCGGGTTCGTGTCAATCGACCATGGTGCCGGGCAGGGGTTGCCGCCCGGCTTCTCGAGGATGAGATAACGTGTTGCGCTGGCTCACCAATGCCGTCTCCTGGGTGGTCGTCACCGCAGCCCTCTGGGTCGTGGTGGGCGGTGGCGTCGTCGCCTGGGTCTTCCACCAATACGGCCAGAATCTGCCGGACTACGCCTCGCTCGCCGACTACCAGCCGCCTACCGTCACCCGCATCCACGCCGGCGACGGCCGGCTCCTGGCCGAATACGCCCACGAGCGCCGCGTCTTCGTGCCGATGTCCGCGATCCCGCCCATGGTCCGCCAAGCCTTCGTCTCCGCCGAGGACAAGAACTTCTACAGCCACCTCGGTATCGATCCCTTGGGCATCGCCCGCGCTGCGTACGAGAATTTTCAGGCCCTGGGCACCAACCGCCGGCCGCAAGGTGCCTCGACCATCACCCAGCAGGTCGCCAAGAACTTCTTTTTGACCAACGAGGTCTCGCTCGAGCGCAAGTTGGAAGAAGCCGTGCTCGCCTTCAGAATCGAGCAGGCCTTCGACAAGGACCGCATCCTCGAGCTCTACCTCAACGAGATCTTCCTCGGCCGCCGCTCCTATGGCGTCGCCGCCGCTGCGCTGACCTATTTCGACAAGGCGCTCGAAGATCTGACCCTGCCCGAGGCCGCTTTTCTGGCAGCGTTGCCCAAAGCCCCCTCGACCTACGATCCGGATCGCTCGCCGGAGCTGGCGCTCGCCCGCCGCAACTACGTCCTCGGCCGCCTGCTCGCCGACGGGTTCATTACCCAGGCCGAGCACGACGCCGCCCGGGCCACGCCGATCGAGACCCGGGCGCGCGACAGCATCGACTACGCCCGCGCCGACTTCTTCACCGAGGAGGTCCGCCGCCAGCTGGTGAGCGAGCTCGGCGAGGACGGCTTCTATCAGGGCGGCCTTTCCGTCCGCACCACCATCGACCCCCGCCTCCAGGCGATGGCCGATCGCGCCCTGCGTCGCGGCCTCGCCGCCTACGATCGTGACCGTCAGGGCTGGCGCGGCCCCTTGGGCACCCTCGACCTCACCGCCGCCGGCGACTCCTGGCCAGCGACCCTCGCCGCCTTCGACCCGGGCTTCGAGCTCGACGACTGGCGCCTCGCCGTCGTTCGCGAAGCCGGCGGCAACCAGGCCACGATCGGCTTCACCGACGGCAGCACCGCCCCCCTACCCTTCAGCGAGATGCGCTGGGCAACGCCCGAGCTCGCCCCCGGCGAATTCGGCCGGCGCCCGGAAGCCGCACGCGACGTGGTCGGTGCCGGCGACGTCGTCCTCGTCGAGCTGGTCGAGGACGCGGAGGGTGCACGCTTCGCGCTGCGCCAACGCCCCACCGTCGAAGGCGGCCTCGTCGCCCTCGACCCGCATACCGGCCGCGTCCTGGCGATGAGCGGCGGCTTCAGCTTCCGCCAGAGCCAGTTCAACCGCGCGACCCAGGCCTACCGCCAGCCCGGCTCGTCGTTCAAGCCGTTCGTCTACCTCGCCGCCCTCGAGAACGGCTTCACCCCCTCCTCGATCATCCTCGACGCGCCTCTGGTCATCGACCAGGGCCCGGGCCTGCCGCTCTGGAAGCCCGAGAACTACAGCGACAATTTCTACGGACCCTCGACGCTGCGCACCGGCATCGAGAAGTCGCGCAACCTGATGACCGTCCGCCTGGCGCGGGAGATCGGCATGGACCGGGTGCAGGCGCTCGCCCGCCGCTTCGGTGTCGATCGCGGCCTCGGCACCAATCTCGCCGCGGCCCTCGGCTCCAACGAGGTCGACCTGCTGAGCATAACGGAAGCCTACGCCATGCTGGTCAATGGCGGGCGCGAGATCGAAGGCCAGTTGATCGAGCGCATCCAGGACCGCTTCGGCCAGACCATCAGGCGCCGCGACGAGCGGACCTGCCCCGACTGCCAGGTGCTCGCCTGGGACGGCTCGCTGCCCCCCGACCTCCCCGACACCCGAGCCGAAGTGGTCGACCCGCGCCACGCCTATCAGATGGTCAGCATGCTCGAGGGCGTGGTCCAGCGGGGCACCGCCACCTCGGCCCAGCGCATCGGCAAGCCCATCGCCGGCAAGACCGGCACCACCAACGACGCCCGGGACGCCTGGTTCGTGGGCTTCGCCCCCGATCTCGCCGTCGGCGTCTATGTCGGCTTCGACCGGCCGCGCAATCTCGGCCGGCAGGCGACGGGTGGCAGCGTGGCGCTGCCCATCTGGACCGAGTTCATGGCAGCCGCCCTCGAGGATGCCCCGGCCACCCCGTTCCGCACGCCCCCCGGCGTCCGCCTGGTGCGCATCGACGCCGAATCCGGCCTCTTGCCCGGCAACGGCACCAACACCGTCATCGCCGAAGCCTTCCTCCCCGGCACCGAGCCCTCCAGCCGCACCGCGGGCACATCGATCCCCGCCACCAGCACCACCGGTGGCACTGGCGGCAGCGGCACGGCCGGCGACGCCGGTGCGGCGACCAGCGGCACGCCCACCGGCCTCTACTGAGCCACCGAAGCCCCTCCCATCATCCTGCGATCTCCAAGGACCATTCCCATGCGCGCCGAAATCAGCAATCTCGAGAGCACCATCAAGGAAGGCCTCACCTTGCTCCGGAGGCATCTTTGACTGGGATAACGCCCTGAGACGGAGGGAAGAGCTCGACTCCCTCACCGAAGACCCCGCTTTGTGGAACGACGCCGAGAACGCGCAAAACCTGATGCGCGAGCGGCAGCAACTGGCCGATTCCATCGATCGCCAACTCGAAATGGAACAAACCCTGGCCGACAGCCTGGAGCTCGCCGAACTCGCCGAGGCCGAGGACGACACCGCCACGCTCGATACCATCCAGGCCGACCTCGAAAGCCTGAAGATCCAGATCGACAAGCTGGCGCTCGAAAGCCTGCTCTCTGGCGAGGCCGACGCCAACAACGCCTTCCTGCAAGTCAATGCCGGCGCCGGCGGCACCGAAAGCCAGGACTGGGCCGAGATGCTGCTGCGGATGTATCTCCGCTGGGCCGAAGCCAAAGGCTACAAGGTCGAGTGGATCGAGGAGAGCGAAGGCGAGGAAGCCGGCATCAAGTCCGCAACGGTGCAGATCACCGGCAAGAACGCCTATGGCTGGCTGAAGACCGAATCCGGCGTCCATCGCCTGGTCCGCATCTCCCCCTACGACAGCGCCGCCCGCCGCCACACCAGCTTCGCCTCCGTCTGGGTCAGCCCCGAAATCGACGACAGCATCGAAATCGACATCGACGACAAGGACCTGAAAGTCGACACCTACAGAGCCTCGGGCGCCGGCGGCCAGCACGTCAACCGCACCGAATCCGCGATCCGCATCACCCACCTCCCCACCGGCGTTGTCGCCGCCTGCCAGAACGACAGAAGCCAACACAAGAACCGCGCGACGGCCATGACCATGCTCAAGGCCCGCCTCTACGAGCTCGAACTGCAAAAACGCCGCGCCGAACACGACGCCACCGAAGCCACCAAATCCGACATCGGCTTCGGCCACCAAATCCGCTCTTATGTCCTCCACCCCTACAAAATGGTCAAGGACCTGAGAACCAACACCGAAAGCGGCAACCCCACCGCCGTCCTCGACGGCGACCTCGACCAATTCCTCGAAGCCGCACTGGCACTGGGCGCCGGTCACAAGCGCGAAGAAGCAGCGCAGTAAAGAAGAAGAATCGGGGAGGCGTGCCTCCCCAATTCTTCTTTGCCTGCCGCAGGTACTGCGGTTGGCTGCGGCGCGGTCAATCGGGGCGGAAGACCCACTCGCCATTCTCGCAGACATAGACGCCGCTGCGGGTGCCTTCCGGGTAGGTCTGGCCGTCGGCGACGCAGTCGGCGAGTGCCGTGGTGGCGAGGAGCAGGATGGCGAGAAACGCGAAGACGGGAAGCAAGGTGTTGCGTTGCATGGGATCGAGGCTCCTCTTGCGTGGGCGGATGCCGCATCGCCGCGCTAGGGTAGCATGGCGCCCGGGGGCCGGCTGACGAAGTGCTTCGGTGCCACCACGACCGAGACATCGACCGGGTCGCGGCGCGCCGTGCCGCTCACCGCGACCGGCACGACGCCGGCGATCTCGACGAAGTCGTCGGGGGCGAGGTAGAGTTCCTCGCGTTCACCGGCGAGCAGCATCTCGGCGTTCGGTGCCGCCCGGCCGCAGAACTCCCGGGCATCGACCATGACCCGTTTCTGCATACCGGCGCTGGTAATCGTGATCTGCTTGCCGTCGAGCAGGCTGTCGGTGCAGGCCACCGCCGTACCCGGCGGGATGCCGCGCGCCAGGCGAACGGTCGCCCGAATTTCGTGCGGTCGGAAGATACCCTGGATCTCGATGCTCCGGCGCCAAAGCTCGGACATCAGCGGGTTGATCGGTTGCGTCGCGTTTTTGCCGGTCTCGTCGTCCCTCGCCGTCTTTCTCGGGTCCAACTCCATTATGGCGTCGACCAGGAGGGTATTTTGGACGCCGGCGAAGGGATTGGGCTCCGCGAACGGCCCTTTCAGGTCGTAGAGCAGATTGCGCAGCGCGCTGCTCAACGGCCGGCTTTCCTCGTCGGAGGTCAGCTCCGTCAACGCGTTGACCAATCTGACATCGGTAATGTGATAATATCCCCGATTGGCGAGCAATGCCTCCACCAGTTCCTTATTGGACGCATTCGCTTCGTCCACCGCCAACATTCGATCCAAGACGTCGGCGACATCGACCGTCTTGTCCTTGAAATTGAGCGAGACGGTGCGGTCGCCGTCACCCAGGGTCATCTCGAAGCCGGAGTCGCGATAGAAGATGGCGACCACGACAATCGTCGTCAGCGCGACGATGGCGATGATGGCGACACCGGCGCGGCTCATCGCAGGGCTCATCGACATGTCCTCCCGCCATCAGGCAAGTCCCACTCGCTCGACCGCAAGCAAACATCGGCGGCGGAACAGAACGGATAACCTCGCTGTTTTAATCTACCTCGAGGGTACGACTTTGCAAAGCGAGCACAGTGACGTCGGTCACACAGTCGGTCGGGGCGCTCGTTCGGGCTCGCCGCCGAGGGCGATGCGTGGCTCGGCGAAACGACCGGCCGACTCGCGGTCGCCGCGGCGTTTGCTGCATGCGCCGTGATCGCTCATAATGATCGATCGACAGGCCAGGGTCTGCCCATCCAGCCGTGACGAGCGAGCGGACGGCGGCCTGATTGCAACGCCGACGAGACCCGACCGATCCGGAGGAGACCATGCCGACCACCGCCGACCAGGCCACCCGCAAGGCCGCGTTGTACCGCATGGAGACCGACGAGCATCTGTGCCCGTTCGGCTTGAAGACCAAGGACCTGTTGAAACGCCACGGCTACGAGGTCGACGACCATCCGCTCACCTCGCGCGAGGCGACCGATGCGTTCATGCGCGAGGCCGGTGTCGCTACGACCCCGCAGACCTTCATCGGCGGCGAGCGCATCGGCGGCTACGAGGCGGTCCGAGAACATCTGGGCCTCGACGTCGCGAGCGAGGACGACACGACCTACGTCCCGGTCATCGCCCTGTTTTCGGTGGCCTTCTTACTCGCGCTTGCCGTCGCCTCGGTTTCACTGTCGTCGATCGTCGCCATCCGCACCCTCGAATACTTCGTCGCCATCGCCATGGTTCTCCTGGGGCTGCAGAAACTGAAGGACCTCGAGGCCTTCAGCACCATGTTCTTGAACTACGACCTCCTGGCGCGGCGTTATGTGCCCTATGGCTATCTCTACGCTTTCGCCGAGACGCTGGCGGGCCTCTTGATGCTGGCAGGCTTGTTCATCTGGCTCGCCGCACCGCTGGCCCTGTTCATCGGCACGGTCGGGGCGGTGTCGGTCTTCAAGGCCGTCTACATCGACCGGCGCGAACTCAAATGTGCGTGTGTCGGCGGCGACAGCAACGTGCCCCTGGGTTTCGTCTCGCTGACCGAGAACCTCATCATGATCCTCATGGCGATCTGGATGCCATTGAAGCTCTACGTTCTCTGACAGCCTGTCCGCGCCCAGAGCTTCGCAATCAAATTCGAGGGCGGCGCTCCATTGCGCCACTGATCCCGGATGTTGCTCAGTCGCCGAGCCGGTAGTCGACGGTGGTCACCACCCGGACGGTCTTGAAGAGCTGCAGCTCCTCGCTCTGCCCCGGCGCGTTGTCGCGCGGCAGAATCTGGAAGAGGCCTTGGCTGGCGCGGTGGATGCCGGTGATCCGGCTCTGGCTGTCGGCGGCGAACTGGTCGGCGGCTTCCCTGGCACTCCGCGTCGCCTCGGCGATCATCCCGGGCTTGACGTCGTTGAGCCGGGTGAAGAGGTAGAAAGGGCCGCGCAGCCCATCGCTGGTGAGCACGACGCCGGCCTCGACCAGCCGGCCGACCTCCTGGCTCAGCGTCTTGATCCGCTCGACGTCGTCGGAGCGGACCATGAGGCTGAGCCCGACGATGTAGCGGCTCTCGACCGGCCCGCTGCGATAGGCCTGGGCCAAAAGATCGGTGACCTCGATCCCCTGCACCTCGATGGCGTCGGCTTCGATGCCGCCGTCGGCCATGAAGGCCATGACCACGGCCTCGGCGCGGGCGAGTTCGGCTTGCGCTGTCGCCAAGTCGTCGCTGGTCGCGACCAGCCGCAAGGGCCAGAGTGCCAGATCCGCCTCGACCTCCCGCTCGGCGAGGCCGCGCACGGTGACCAGCCGTTCGGCCGTGCGCCAGTCGCGCAGACCTTCGGCCACGAACCACCCCGCAGCCGCCACGCCCAAACCGAGCAACACCGCCGCCGAGAGTCCCGTCACCGCAACGCTGAGCCGCATCGTTGTCCTCGTCCGCTGAACCACCGCCGGGCACAGCATGGCGTGCCGCGCCGACGCCGGCAACGGGGCCCTTTGGCATGGCCGCTCGCACCCGCTATGCTCCGCCGAAAATCACGTTCAAGAGGATACGAGGATGCGCAAGCGATCGGTCGATGTCGCGGTGATCGGCGCCGGCACCGCCGGCATGGGGGCCTTTCGGGCCGCCGGCCGGCTGACCGAGAACGTGCTGCTGATCGAGGGTGCGCAGTACGGCACCACCTGTGCCCGGGTCGGCTGCATGCCGTCCAAGCTCCTGATCGCCGCCGCCGAAGCCGCCCACATGGTGACCGCAGCCCCGGGCTTCGGCATCGAGACGACCCCGCCACGGATCAACGGCCGGGCGGTCATGGAGCGGGTCCAGCGCGAGCGCGATCGCTTCGTCGGCTTCGTCGTCGAGACGGTCGAGGACTGGCCGGCGGACCAGCGGCTCCTGGGCCGCGCCCGGTTCACCGGCGACCACGACCTCGAGGTCACCAGCGACGACGGTGAGGTGGTCCATGTCGAGGCCGACCGGATCGTCATCGCCACCGGCTCCAAGACCGTTTATCCGAGCTTTTTCGAGGCCGTGGGCGACCGGCTCGTGACCAGTGACGAGATCTTCGACTGGCCGGATCTGCCCGAATCGGTGGCCGTTTTCGGCGGCGGGGTTATCGGCCTCGAGCTCGGTCAGGCCCTGGCCCGGCTCGGCGTGCGGATGCGGCTCTTCGGCAAGGGCGGCGGCATCGGCATCCTGAGCGATCCCGAGGTCGTGGCAGCGGCGGGCGAGGCCTTCACCCAGGCCTTCCCGTTCCACCCCGATGCCGACGTTCAATCGATCGACCGGGACGGCGATCAGGTGGTCGTCACCTTCGCCGACGACACCGGCAAGACGGTGACCGAGCGCTTCGACTACCTGCTCGCCGCCACCGGCAGGCGCCCGGACACGGCCGGCCTCGGCCTCGAGAACACCGCACTGGACCTGGACGAGAACGGCATCCCCCTCTTCGATCCCTGCACGCTGCAGTGCGGCTCGAGCCACGTCTTCATCGCCGGCGACGTCGATAATTTCCGCCCGATCCTGCACGAGGCGGCCGACGAGGGCCGCACCGCCGGCGAGAATGCCGGCCGCTTCCCCGAGGTCCGCGCCGGCCTCCGCCGGGTGCCCATGGGCATCGTCTTCACCGAGCCCAACCTCGCCGTGGTCGGCGAAGGCTTCCAGGCGCTCGAGGCCAGAAGCTGCCCGCTCGCCATCGGCAGTGTCGACTTCGCGAGCCAGGGCCGGAGCCGGGTGATGCTGCAGAACCAGGGCCTGCTCAGGGTCTATGGCGAGATGGGCACCGGCCAGTTCTTGGGGGCGGAGATGGCCGGCCCCAGGGCCGAGCACCTCGCCCACCTCCTCGCCTGGTCCCTGCAGCAGAAGCTCACCGTCCCCGAGATGCTCGACATGCCCTACTACCACCCGGTCATCGAGGAGGGCCTGCGGACGGCGCTACGCGACCTCAATCGCAACCTCCGGCTCGGCCCGGCACCGGTGAAGCGCTCGATGGATTGCGGGCCCGGCGCCTGACCGCCGGAGGCGGCGCCGAAGCCGGCCGACCGAGCCGCGCGAATGCTTGCCAATAGACTGTTTTCGCGGCAGCGTGCCTCTTGTCCAGGCAGCAGACCAGGACTGCACAGCAATGGTGCAGGCTGCCCAGGGCTTCGGCTCGACCCTGCCCGGCTTGGCACGGCCGTTGCTCGACCAACCTCCAAACCCCACTCGCGCAGGAGCCTGTTCCGTGACGTCACGTCGTTCCCTCTTCGCTGCCACTCTCTTCGCCGGTGCCGCGGCCCTGGCACCCGTCTCGCTCGCCGCCGACGAGCCGTTCAAGGTGGGCTTCGTCTATGTCGGCCCCGTGGGTGACCACGGCTGGACCTACCAACACGATCAGGGCCGCCTCGCCCTCGAGGAGCATTTCGGCGACGCGGTCGAGACCACCTTTGTCGAGAACGTCAGCGAGGGCGCGGATACCGAGCGCGTCATCCGCCAACTGGTCGATGCCGGCAACGAGATGATCTTCACCACCAGCTTCGGCTTCATGAACGCCACGGCCAACATGGCCGAGCAGTTCCCCGACGTGACCTTCGAGCACGCGACCGGCTACCGGCAGGCCGACAACCTCGCCACCTACCTCTCGGTCACCTACCAGGGCCGTTACGTCTCGGGCTTTCTGGCCGGCGAATTGAGCGAGACCGGCAAGATCGGCTACATCGCCTCGTTCCCGATCCCCGAGGTGATCCGCGACATCAACGCCGTCATGCTGGGCGCCCAGGCGGTCCGCGACGATGTCGAGATGGTCATCATCTGGGCCAATACCTGGTACGACCCGGCGCGCGAGGCCGAGATCGCGGGGGTGATGATCGACCAGGGCGTCGACGTCATCATCCAGCACACCGACAGCCCGGCAGCACTGCAAGTCGCCGAGGAGCGTGGTGTGTGGGCCGTGGGCCAGGCATCCGACATGACCCGCTTCGGCCCGACCGCCCACATCACCGCCGTCGTCAACGACTGGGGCCCCTACTATGTCGAGCGCGTCCAGGCGGTGATGGACGGCACCTGGGAGAGCCACGATTTCTGGGGCGGCATGGCCGAGGACGTCATCCGGCTGACCCCGATCAACGAGCGCGTGCCGGCCGACGTGGCCGAAGAGGCGATGGCGATCGCAGCCAGCATCGAAGACGGCAGCTTCCACCCCTTCACCGGGCCGTTGAAGAACCAGGCGGGCGAGGTCGTCGTGCCCGAAGGGGTGACGATGACCAACGCGGAACTCGCCGGCATGGACTGGTACGTCGAGGGGATCACGGGCGCGCTGCCGAACTGATCGCGCCGGCGCGTATGGCAGGGTGCGGCAAGCCCCGCCATGCGCGTCGCCCGGCATTGACGGCATCGCGGCCAGCAGCGCATGCTCGTCCGACACCATCAGGAATACCCGGCATGTCGAGCGATTCACGTAAACCCCGAGACGAGCCCGAGCGAAAGGCGCTCAGCTCGATACAGACTGCGCTCGAGCTGTCGGCCGCCGGCGAAGTGTCATGGGATGCGGTGGCCGCCGAGTGTCGGGCGTTGACCCGAGAACGGTCGCACACGCCCTCGGAGCAGCTCTTGCGGGAAAGCCGCGACGAACGGTGAGCACGTCCCTCGATCCCGTCATCCGTGACCTCTGGCACGTGGCCTACGTCGCCGAAAACCTGCCCGCCGGGGCCAGCCGCAGGGCCACGCTCTTCGACCAGCGGCTCACCCTGACCCGCAGCCCCGCCGGCAGGCCCTCGGCCAGCGACGAAGCCGGCCGCGCACTCCCCGTGCTCGAGCGCTACGGCTTTCTCTGGACCAGCCTCGGCGAACCGCGTGACCTCTTCTCGATCCCCGAATACGACGAACCGGACCGCAAGAACGTCTGCACGGGCTCGGTCGGCATCCGCGTTTCCGCTCCCCGGGCCATCGAGAACTTCCTCGACATGGGTCACTTCCCCTTCGTCCACACCGGCCTTCTGGGCGAGGAGCCGCACACCGAGGTCAAGGACTACACCGTCACCGTCGATGCGGCGAAGGACGAGGTGGTCGCCACTGAATGCCGCTTCTGGCAGCCGCAGGCCGCCGCCGCCTCGACCGGCGGGGCCGAGGTCGAGTACATCTACCGCGTCCCGCATCCTTTCTGCGCCGTGCTCTACAAGACCAGCGCCCCGGACCCTAACCGCTTCGATGCCATCGCCCTCTTCGTCCAACCCGTGGGCGAAGAGCGGGTGATCGGCCACCCGATGATGTCGCTCGTCGACGATGTCAGCACGGTGGGTGCGATCCGCCACTTCCAGCTCACCATCTTCGGCCAGGACAAGCCCATTCTGGAGAACCAGCAACCCCGGCGCCTGCCGCTCGACCCCCGGGCCGAAACGCCGATCCGCGCCGACAAATCCTCGATCGCCTACCGCCGCTGGCTCACCGCCAAAGGCCTGCTCTACGGCGTCATCCCGGCAGCCGCCTGATGCTC
>JAABSG010000076.1 GCA_011390475.1 Geminicoccaceae bacterium
GAGGGGGCAGGATGACGCAGGCGCTGGTCTTCACACATTGATTTTGCTGCGCTTTTTGCACCCAGCCGGGAACAGCGGCGCGCTGCGGCCGGCGTCGGGTCGGTGGCCGCGGTGCGTGGTGCCGAACCAACCCGAGGGCTCCTTGACTGCGGGTCCAGCCTAGGTTAATATACCTAAATTGTCGTTCAATCTGGAATGGCGCTCAGGAGGTAGACGGCGCGGAGGATGTCGCCGGGTTCGATCTCGCCGAAGCTGGCGGTGTAGATCCGGTCGATCATCTCCGAGCGGAAGATGCGGCTCAAGGCGCTGTCGACGGCGAGCCTGAAGGTGGTGTCGCCCAGCGGCATGGCCAGCGCGTAGGGTTCGTGGCTGAAGAGCCGCTCGCCGACCCGCAGCGTGGCGGGCTCGGGGTCGCTCAGCGCCAGGAAGACGAGGATCGCCCGGTCGGCGAAATAGGCGTCGATGCTGCCGTCCTTCAGGGCCGCGACGCCCGCCTGGTGGCTGTCGACGGCGCGGAAGGTGGCATCCAGCCCGGCGGCGGTGAGTTCGTCCTCCAGCACGTCCGCGGTCGTCGTGCCCTGGCGCACGCCGATGGTCTGCCCGGCCAACTCGGCGAAGGAGGCCGGCCCGTCGGTGCGGTAGAGCACGCCCATGCCGGTGATGAAGGTGGGCGACGAAAAGTCGACGACGGCCCGCCGGGTCAGGGTGACGGTGGTGGCGCCGCAGAGCAGGTCGATGCGGCCCTCGGCGATCGCATCGAAGCGGTCCTCGGTGGTCACCTCGACATAGTCGACACTGAGCGTCTCCAGCCCCAGTTGCTGCCGCAAATCGGCGGCGACCGCGCGGCAGAGCTGGACCGTGTAGCCCGCCGGCTCGCCGAGCTGGTCGGTGAACGAGAACGCGACAGCGTCGGTACGCACGCCGAGGCGGATGCTGCCGCGCTCCTCGATGGCCGCCAGGGTGTCCGCCGACGCCATCGTCGGTGCGGCGGCGACGGGCAGCGCCAGGACGGCGGCGAGAGCGAGGCAGCGGCTGAGCATGAGTCAAGTCTCCATGGCCTGCGGCGCCGGGGCGCCGGCCGGTTCGCGAATGGGCGCGTGCCAGAGCGTCTAGACGAGGCTCAGGCGAATGTCATCAGCACCTGGTCGGCGCTCACCGTGTCCTTGGCTGCGATGTCGATCGATTCGACCGTGGCGTCGCGCTCGGCCTTGAGGACGTTCTCCATCTTCATGGCCTCCAGGATGCAGAGCGTCTGCCCTTCCTTGATCGCCTCGCCGACCTCCACGGCGATGCTGACGATCATGCCGGGCATCGGCGAGAGCAGGAGCTTGGAGGTATCGGCCGGGGGCTTTTCCGGCATCAGCATGGCGAGTTCGTGCGCCCGGCGGCGGCGGACCATGATCCGCACCTGCGCCCCTTTATGGGTCAAGGCGAAGCCCTCGGGCAGCCGCTTGGCACCGGCCGCCAGCATCTCGCCGTCGATGCTGGCCCGCGCCAGCTCGAGGCCCGGCCGCCAGCGCAGCACGAGCTCCATGGCGGGATCGCCGTCGATCGAGACTGCATAGGCGCCGTCCCGCTCGACGGCCTCGACCGCATAGGCCGTCTCGCCGACATAGGCGACGAAGGCCGAGGGCGGGGTCAGGGCCACGCCCGGCAGCTGCCCGCTGATCTTCTGCGCCCGGCTGAGCTGGCGCGCCCGCATCGCCGTCGCCAGTGCAACGAGCCGGCGCTCGGCCGCCGGATCCAGGTCCGGCGGGGTGAACTTGTCGCCATACTCGTCGGCGATGAAGTTGGTGGCCAGCCGGCCCTCGATGAAGCGGGGATGGCCGAGGACGGCATTGAGGAAGGAGAGGTTGTGGGCCGGCCCCTCGATCACGAAATTGTCCAAAGCCTCGCCGAGCCTGGCCGTGGCGGTCGCGCGGTCGCGCCCATGCGCGCAGAGCTTGGCGATCATCGGATCGTAGTGGAGCGAGACCTCGCCACCCTCCACGACGCCGCTGTCGACCCGGATGCCGTGGCCCTCGGGCTCGATATAGGTCGACAGCCGGCCGGTCGACGGCAGAAACCCGCGGGCCGGGTCCTCGGCATAGATCCGGGCCTCGATCGCCCAGCCATCGAGCCGGATGGCGGCCTGATCGAAACCGAGCGGCTCGCCGGCCGCGATCTTGATCATCTCCTCGACCAGATCGATGCCGGTCACCAGCTCGGTCACCGGGTGCTCGACCTGCAGCCGCGTGTTCATCTCGAGGAAGTAGAAGTTCTTGTCCTTGTCGACGATGAACTCGACAGTGCCCGCCGAGTAGTAGCCCACCGCCCGCGCCAGCTCGACAGCCTGCTCGCCCATCGCCCGCCTGGTCGTGGCATCGAGAAACGGCGAGGGCGCCTCCTCGAGGACCTTCTGGTGGCGGCGCTGGATCGAGCACTCGCGCTCGCCCAGATAGAGCGTGGTGCCCTGCTGGTCGGCGAGGACCTGAATCTCGATGTGCCGCGGCTCTTCGACGAACTTCTCGATGAAGACCCGATCATCGCCGAAGGAGGAGCGCGCCTCGGACTGCGCCCGCTCCAGGGCGTCGAGGAGCTCGCTCTCGGCGAAGGCGATGCGCATGCCCTTGCCGCCGCCACCGGCCGAAGCCTTGAGCATGACCGGATAGCCGATCTCGGCGGCGATGCGCTTGGCCTGGGCCGGATCGCTGATCGCGTCCAGTGTGCCGGGCACGGTCGAGACACCTGCTTCGCGCGCCAGCCGCTTGCTCTCGATCTTGTCGCCCATGGCTTCGATCGCTCGCACCGGCGGGCCGATGAAGGCGATGTTCTCGGCCGCCAGCGCCTCGGCGAAGGCGGCGTTTTCGGAGAGAAAGCCATAGCCCGGATGCACGGCCTGGGCACCCGTGGCCTTGCAGGCCTCGACGATGTGCTCGATCCGCAGGTAACTCTGGGCGGCCGGTGCCGGGCCGATCAGCACGTCCTCGTCGGCCATCTTGACGTGCAGCGCCCGGGCATCGGCCTCCGAGCAGACGGCAACGGTCGCGATGCCGAGCTTCTTGCACGACTTGATGATGCGGCAGGCGATCTCGCCGCGATTGGCGATCAGGATCTTCTGAAACACGGCGCTTTTCCTGTTCTAACAAGAAGAAGACTGCGGGGAGGTAGGACCTCCCCGCGCCCCTCCGTTACTTTGCACCAGCGCTCGTCATGAGCGCCTACGCCAGAATTCCGAGGGGGCGTGGGGGAAATCATTTCCCCCACCTCAAAGCGGAATATTGCCGTGCTTGCGCCACGGCTCCTGGGTGCGCTTGCCCTGCAGCCAGCGCAACGCCTGGCCGACCCGACGGCGGGTGCCGTGCGGCATGATCACGTCGTCGATGAAGCCGCGCCTGGCCGCCACGAACGGATTGGCGAAGCGCTCGCGATATTCCTCGGTCTTGGCCTCGATCTTGGCCGGATCGCCGGCGTCGCTCCGAAAGATGATCTCGACCGCGCCCTTGGGCCCCATCACCGCGATCTCGGCCGTGGGCCAGGCATAGTTGACGTCGCCGCCCAGATGCTTGGAGCTCATCACGTCGTAGGCGCCGCCATAGGCCTTCCGCGTGATCACCGTGACCTTGGGGACGGTGGCTTCGGTGAAGGCGTAGAGCAGCTTCGCGCCATGCTTGATGATGCCGCCGAATTCCTGCGCCGTGCCCGGGAGGAAGCCCGGCACGTCGACGAAGGTGACGATCGGGATGTTGAAGCAGTCGCAAAAGCGCACGAAGCGGGCAGCCTTCCGCGAGCTGTCGATGTCCAGGCAGCCGGCGAGCACCAGCGGCTGGTTGGCGACGATGCCGACGGAGGACCCGCCGATCCGGGCGAAGCCGGTGAGAATGTTCCGGGCATAATCCGGCTGCAGCTCGAAGAAGTCGCCCTCGTCGACGACCTTTCGGATCAGCTCGGCCATGTCGTAGGGCTGGGTGGGATTGGCCGGGATCAGGGTGTCGAGGGAGAAGTCGTCGCGCTCGACGGTGTCCTCGGTCGGCCAGACCGGTGGCTTCTCGAGATTGGAGGACGGCAGGAAGTCGATGAAGCGGCGCAGTTCCGCCATGGCTTCCACATCGTTCTCGAAGGCGAGGTCGGCCACGCCCGACTTTTTGGTATGGGCGGAAGCACCACCGAGTTCTTCTTGCGTCACCACTTCGTTGGTGACGGTCCTGACCACTTCGGGGCCGGTCACGAACATGTAGGAGCTGTCGCGGACCATGAAGATGAAGTCGGTCATCGCCGGTGAGTAGACCGCACCACCGGCGCAAGGGCCGCAGATCACGCTGATTTGTGGGATGACACCGGAGGCCTTGACGTTGCGCACGAAGACCTCGGCGTAGCCGGCGAGCGAGTCCACACCCTCCTGGATACGGGCGCCGCCGGAGTCGTTGAGGCCGATGACGGGTGCTCTGACCTGGACCGCGCGATCCATGACCTTGGCGATCTTGGCCGCGTGGCTTTCGGACAGGGAACCGCCGAACACCGTGAAATCCTGACTGAAGACGAAGACCAGCCGGCCGTTGACGGTGCCCTGGCCGGTAACCACGCCGTCGCCGGGCACCCGCTGGTCAGCCATGCCGAACTCGGTGCAGCGGTGCTCGACGAACATGTCGGTCTCCTCGAAGGAGCCCGCATCGAGCAGCAACTCCACCCGCTCGCGCGCGGTGAGCTTGCCGCGGCCGTGCTGCGCCTCGACGCGGCGGGTACCACCGCCCTGCCGCGCCGCCTCGCGCTTGGCCTCCAGTTGGTCGACGATATCCTGCACCGGCTCGCTCCATGCACCGAATTTTGTGACAATCGCTTAGCATTCGGCGTTGCAGCATGCCAGCCCGACGCGGCGATTAGTGCCAGGTGGGCTTGTCATCGCTCTGTCGCCGGCTTTGACAGTGCAAACAGGCCGCCTATAGTCGACGCACATCTTTTCGGAGGATGATATGCAGAAGATCATAGGCGGCGTCGCTGCCTTCGCTCTCTTGGTCGGTCTGAGCGGCGTTGCCGCGGCACAAGAAGAAAAGTTCATCACCATCGGCACCGGTGGCCAGACCGGCGTCTATTACGTGGTCGGCCAGTCGATCTGCGGGCTCGTCAATCGTGGCCAGGCGCAGCACGGTGTGCGCTGCACGGCGCCTTCGACCGGCGGCTCGATTGCCAACCTGAACGCGATGCGGGAAGGGGCAATGGAGATGGGCGTGGTCCAGTCGGACTGGCAGTACCACGCCTATAACGGCACGTCGCAGTTCGAGGAGGCCGGTCCCTTCGAGGATCTCCGTGCCGTCTTCTCGGTGCATCCCGAGCCCTTCAACGTGATCGCGCGGGCCGACAGCGGCATCGAGACCTTCGAGGACCTCCGAGGCAAGCGGGTCAATGTCGGCAATCCGGGCTCCGGCCAGCGGGCGACCATGGACGTCGTGATGGAGGCCATGGGCTGGAGCATCGACGACTTCGCGCTCGCCTCAGAGCTGCAATCGGCCGAGCAGGCAGGTGCCTTGGGCGACAACAACGTCGATGCCATCATCTTCACGGTCGGCCACCCCAACGGCTCGATCCAGGAGGCGACGACGACCACCGATGCCAAGCTGATCTCGGTCGACACCGACGAGATCAAGGCCTTGGTCGAGGACCGGCCGTACTACGCCTGGGCGACCGTGCCGGGCGGGATGTACCGCGGCACCGACGAGGACGTGACCACCTTCGGCGTGCTCGCCACTTTCGTGGCGCCGGCATCGGTCGATGACGACGTCATTTACGCGGTGGTGAGTGCGGTCTTCGAGAATTTCGACCGCTTCAAGGGGCTGCACCCGGCCTTCGACGTCCTCAACGAGGAAGACATGATCACCAATGGCATCTCGGCACCGCTGCACGAAGGTGCGGCGCGCTACTACCGAGAGCGCGGCTGGATCGAGTGATCGAGACGACCGCCCGGTGACCCAGCGTCACCGGGCGGTACTTTTTCGTGGCCAGTACGGCAGGAACGCCCGCGACAAGAAAAGGTTCGAGCAATGATCGAGCGGCCCGGCGAGTTGCGGATGGCGGCTGACACCCAGCGTGGCGAGCCGCCGGCCACCGATTTCAACGAGATGGTGGCGGCGGCCGATACCGGGGCCAGAAACCCGAGCGGTGTCGCCGCCAAGGTGCTCTTCGGCACCGCGCTGGCCTGGTCGCTCTTCCAGCTCTGGATCGCCTCGCCGCTGCCGTTCATGGTGGGTTTCGGTGTCTTCAACAGCACCGAATCCCGCTCGATCCACTTGGCCTTCGCGATCTTCCTCGCCTTTACCAGCTACCCGGCCCTGGCCCGCAGCCCGCGGGATTACATCCCGATCCAGGACTGGATCATGGCCGGTGTAGGTGCCTTGGCGGCCGCCTATCTCTTCATCTTCTATCAGCAGATCTCGAGCCGGGTGGGTGCACCCATCACCCAGGACTACGTGGCGGCGGTCATCGGCATGGTCTTGCTCCTCGAAGCCGCCCGCCGTGCGCTCGGGCCGGCGCTGGCCATCGTGGCCTCGATCTTCCTCGTCTACACGTTCTTCGGTCCCTACATGCCGAGCATCATCGCTCACCGTGGCAACACGCTCGGCGAGGTGGTGAACCACCACTGGATCACGACATCGGGCGTCTTCGGCATTGCCCTGGGCGTCTCGACCAGCTTCGTCTTCCTCTTCGTCCTCTTCGGTGCCCTCTTGGACAAGGGCGGCGCCGGCAACTACTTCATCAAGGTGGCCTTCTCGCTGATGGGTCACATGCGCGGCGGGCCGGCCAAGGCGGCCGTCGTCTCCTCGGCGATGACGGGCCTCATCTCGGGCTCCTCGATCGCCAATGTGGTCACCACCGGCACGTTCACCATTCCGTTGATGAAAAAGGTCGGTTTCTCGTCGGAGAAGGCGGGTGCCGTGGAGGTGGCCTCCTCGGTCAACGGCCAGATCATGCCGCCCGTCATGGGGGCCGCGGCCTTCCTCATGGTGGAATATGTCGGCATCCCCTATTTCGACGTGGTCAAGCATGCCTTCGTCCCGGCCACCATCTCCTACATCGCCCTCGTCTACATCGTGCACCTCGAGGCCCTCAAAGCCGGGATGAAGGGCTTGCCGCGGGCCTACGAGCCGCCGCCCCTGCTGCGCCGCCTGGTCGGCCTCGCCTTCGGCGTAGCCGCGCTCTGTGCTGTCTCCTTCGGCGTCTATTACGGGCTCGGCTGGCTCCGGCCGGCTTTCGGCGACGCGGCCAACTGGATCATCGGGATCGGCATGCTGCTCGCCTATGTGGCGCTCATTGCCTTCGGCTCGCGCTATCCCGCGCTCGAGCCCGACGATCCGAACGACAAGAACATCGTGCTGCCCGAGCCCGGCCCGACGGTGAAGTCCGGCCTGCACTTCATCCTGCCGGTGGTCATTCTGGTCTGGTGCCTCATGGTCGAGCGGCTGTCGCCGGGGCTTTCGGCCTTCTACGGCACGGTCTTCATGATCTTCATCCTGGCGACCCAGCGCCCGCTCTTCGCCTTCTTCCGCGGGCAGGGTCATTTCGGCGCTGCTCTGCGCGCCGGCTTCAACGACCTGGTCCTGGGCCTGGTCGCCGGCGCCCGCAACATGATCGGCATCGGCGTCGCGACCGCCACCGCCGGCATCATCGTCGGCGTGGTGAGCCAGACCGGCGTTGGTTCGGCTCTCGCGGAGGTGGTCGAGGTACTCTCGGGCGGCAACATGATCGCCATTCTGTTCCTCACCGCGATCCTCTCCCTGGTCCTCGGCATGGGCTTGCCGACGACCGCCAACTACATCGTCGTCTCGGCCCTGCTGGCGCCGGTGATCGTCAGCCTCGGGGCGCAGAACGGGCTTCTGGTGCCGCTGATCGCCGTCCACCTCTTCGTCTTCTATTTCGGCATCATGGCGGACGTGACACCACCGGTGGGCCTGGCATCCTTCGCGGCGGCGGCCGTCTCGGGCGGCGATCCGATCAAGACTGGTGTGGTCGCCTTTTGGTATTCGATGCGCACGGCGGCCCTGCCCTTCCTCTTCATCTACAACCCGGCCCTCTTGTTGATCGGCGTCGGCTGGGTCGAGGGCATCTTCGTCTTCGTCATCGCGACCATCGCGATGCTGGTCTTCGCCGCAGCCCTGCAGGGCTGGTTCATCGATCGCTGCCGGATCTGGGAAATCCCGATCATGCTGTTGATCGCCTTCTCGCTCTTCCGGCCGGGCTTTTGGATGGACACGCTCTACCCGCCCTTCGACCCACGCGACGGCGATGCGTTCGTCGAGGTTGTGGGCAGTGTCGATCCCGGCACCGGCCTGCAGATCCGCGTCTCGGGGCTCGACCAATTCGGCAGTCCGAGGGAGTTCGCGACGTTGATCGAAGTGCCCGAGGGAGCCACCGGCGAGGAACGCGTCGAGGCGATGGGTATCGAGCTGATCGAGCAGGACGGCCGGACGATGATCGACAACGTCGCCTTCAGCAGCCCGGCGCAGGCTGCCGGTCTCGACTGGGATCAGGAGATTCTGGTCGTCCGCGAGCCCTTGCCGCAGCCGCACCGCTACTGGATCTTCATCCCCACCCTGCTGGTCTTGGCCGGGCTGATCGCGATCCAGCGCAACCGCTCGAACAAGCGCGAAGCGAGCGAAGCCGCCCCGGCCACGGCCTGAGGAGGGCCTCATGTACAAGCACATCCTGATCGCCATCGACCCCGACAGCAAAGGCTCCTACGAGAAGGCACTGCCGCAGGCGATCAGCCTGGCTACGACCAACAAGGCGATGTTGCACATCATGGCCGTGGTTCCGGACTACGGCTCGAGCCTGGTTGCCAGCTTCTTTCCCAAGGACTTCGAGAAGAAGGCCCTGACCCACACCAAGGAAGCGCTGCACGCCGTGGTCGAACCCAAGCTCCCCGAGGGCCTCGAGCACCAGTTCATCACCGCGCACGGCCGCATCTACAGCGAGATCTGCAAGATCGCGAAGGAAGTGAACGCGGACCTCATCGTCATGTCCTCGCACAAGCCGGCCCGCCGCGACAAGCTGATCGCCCCCAACGCCCAGCAAGTGCTGCTGCATTCGCCGGTGTCGGTCCTGGTGGTGCGGTAGCACTGCGGCCTTTGCCGGTCGCGATCAGGCGACGTCGCCTTCGCCCGGATCGTCCAAAAGCACCAACACTCCAATAGCATGGCAGGCAGCGACGATGCCGGCCGGCGTGTGATCGCCGAAGCCCGGGATCGGCTGAAAACGGCATCAGATCACGCAACGCTGCGCTTCGCAGGCCAGCTTTTCGGCATGTCGGGGGTGGAGCTGGCGCTTTTGGCGAGGCTGGACCGCAATACCATGGCACGATCGCCATCACCGACCGTGCGACGGAGGCTCGGCGGGATCAGGCCGTTCCGCTTCAGATTCGCGATCATCATGGCCTGGAGTCGAGCCCGCTCTCTCGCCCATGGTGCGCCGAGGGTGCCGGCCGAGCCACCCGACGCTCAATCGCTGCGGTCGGCAGCGGTACTCCAGGGCAGAATGCCGAGGCCGCTCCGCTGGTCGACCCAGTGGGCCAGGGTCATGAGCGCCAGGATGGCCACGACGGCGAGGCAGGCGACGGCTGCGGCCAGCGCCGTGTAGCCGCTGTCGTTGAGGTTGAAGACGACCACGCCCAGGGTCTCGGTGCCGCTGGTCCACAAGAGGGCCGAGACGGTGAGCTCGTTGAAGGCGGTCATGAAGACGAGAATGCCGCCGGCTGCCGCCATGGGGCCGACCAGCGGCAAGAGGATCCAGCGGAGGCGTTCCAGAAGCCCCGCCCCGTCGAGCTGCGCCGCCTCGTCGATGCTCGGCGTCAGTTGCGCCATGCCGGCGAGGGTGGGCCGGAGCGCCAGCGTGAGGAAGGCCGCGAGATAGGCCAAGAGGATGATCGCGTGCGTGCCGTAGAGAGAAACACCCAGAATCGGCAGTGGCGGCAACAGCAGCATGATGAAGGCGACGGCAAGGACCACGCCGGGCAGCGCGTAGGGTAGCTCGGCCAGGGTGTCGACAGCGGCGGTGAGCCGGCTCGGGCGCCAGGCGATCAAATAGGCGAGCGGGATGGCGAAGAGGGCCAGGAGCAGGGCGGCCGCACCGGCCAGCGCCGTGCTGTTGACGAAGGCTCTCCGGGTGACGTCCTGGACGAAAACGACCTGGTGGAAATTGGCGAAGGTCAGCGTCTCGGGGGTCAGGCGAACGCCGGCGGCGGGCGTCAGGGCTGCTGCCAAGAGGGCGGTGAGCGGCAGAACGAGGATAACCGTGAGCAGGAGCCAGGCGCCGGTCTCGGCCGCCAGCCGCCAGCGGCCGAGTGCGAGGACCAGTGGCCTGCCACCGAGACCCTCCAGCGTGACATCGCGCCGTGCCCTGAGCCAACGCTGCAAGAGCACGCCCAGGAGCGCCAGGCTGCCGACGATGACCGCGAGCACCGCGACCTCGGCCAGGACCGTCGGGCCGAAGCTCGCCAATCGCTCGTAGACGAGGACCGGCAGGAGCGTGTAGCGGGCGGGAATGCCGATCATCGCGGCGATGCCAAAATTGCCGATCGCCGAGACGAAGGCCAAGGCACCGCCGGCCACCAGCGCCGGGGCCAGGAGCGGCAGGATGATCCAGCGGACGGCCTGCAGGCGGGAAGCCCCGGCCAGGTACGCTGCATCCAGTAGCTCCATCGTCATTCGCCTGAGGCTCGCGGCAACCGTGATGAAGACCAAGGGCGCGTGCTGGATGCCCAAGAGCAGGATCAGGCCCTCACGGCTGTAGAGCGGGTTGGGCGTGCCGGGCGGCGGGGCGATGCCCAGCGCCTGCAGCAGCGGGCTCGAGGCACCGGTCAGTTGCATCCAGGCGAGAGCCGTGATCTGCGGCGGGATCATCAAGGGCAGCATGAAGGCGAAGACGAGTGCGGCCTTCAGGCGGATGTCGGAGGCGGCGACCAGGAGCGCCATGGCCAGCCCGAGGGCCAGCGAGACCAGCATCGAGAGGAAGCCGACCTCGAGCGTCCGCCACGTCGCCCGCCACGTGCTCGCGCGGCCGAGAACGCGCTCGGCGGTCGCGAAATCGAGCGTGCCGCCCGGCGCCACCGCCTCGATGACCAGACGCACGAGCGGCAAGAGGCACAACACCCCGACCACGAGAACGGCGAGCCCGAGGGCGATGCTGTCGCCCCCGGGCTTCGGGAAAGTCGAGAGTCGCGGTTCAGCCGCCGAAAAGCTCGCTGAAGCGCTCCTTGTACTCGGTATCATTCGCGAGCGCTTTTCCGGCATCCAAGGGCAGAAGCGAGATCTCGGAGAGCTGCGGGAAGCCCTCGGGCGAGGCGATCTCGGGATGCGCCGCGAGGTAGCCTTGTGATGCCGCGAGCGCCTGGCCCTCGGCCGAGAGGAGAAAGTCGACGAAGGCCTTGGCGGCCTCGGGGTTTTGCGTGTTCGAGAGGATCGCCACGGGCTCGGTCACCGCGCTCACCCCCTCCTCGGGGAAGACGAAGGTGACGGGCGAGCCCTTTGCGGCTTCGCGGATCGGCAGGTAGTCGATGACGATGCCATAGAGTTTCTCGCCGCCGGCCACGGCCTGAAACACCGCCCCATTGCCGCCCTGCGGCTGCACCCCGTTCTTCTCCAAGGCCTCGAAATGCGCCCAGCCGAAGTCCGGATGCTCGACCATCGCCGCCACGTGGATCAGCGCCGCACCCGAGGTCAAGGGACTCGGCATGGCGATCAGCCCGGCCATCGCCTCGTCCTCGAGGTCCCTCCAGGAGGTCGGCACCGTGGGCGCCTCGTTGTTGTAGACGATGCCCGTGGTGATCAGCTTGGTCGAAAAATAGGTCTTGTCGGCATCGTGGATGGCCGGATCGTAGGCGCTGATATCGGCGTCCTCGTGCGCCAGGAGCAGGCCCTCGCCCTTCAGGCTCTCCATGGTCACCGTATCGGCGATCAAGAGCACGTCGGCCTGGGGGGCACCTGCCGCGATCTCGGCCCGAAGCTTGGCCATCACGTTGACCGTGCCGTCGCGGATCCAGCTCACCTCGACATCGGGATGGAGCGCCTCGAATGCATCGACCGTCGCCTGCGCATCCTCGTTGGGCTGGCTGGTGTAGAGCGTGAGTTCGCCCGAGACGGCGTGCACTTCGCCGCTCGCGAGCAAGGGCAGCGCAGCGGCGGCGAGCGCCAGGGCCACAGTCTTCAGCCGCATGGGTATCCTCCCGTTCGTGGTCGACCTTGCAGGGTTGCCTCGGGGCGTAGACTGGTTGTGTGACGCTCGTGTGACAAGGGGCGCCTGTCCGGTCGCCGCTTCGGCGCGGTCTAACCGCCGTTCGGCTCCTCCTTCGGCACTTCCTTGGGCAAGGGTCGGAACTTCTGATCTCGCGGAAAGCCGCTGGGCGCCAGCTTGCCCGCCTG
Source organism: Geminicoccaceae bacterium (assembly GCA_011390475.1). Classification (GTDB taxonomy): domain Bacteria; phylum Pseudomonadota; class Alphaproteobacteria; order Geminicoccales; family Geminicoccaceae; genus SLRI01. The sequence goes on from JAABSG010000076.1 coordinate 12,384, forward strand.
GCCCCGCTTGCCGACCCAAGGCCCGAGGTCCTTTTCGTGGCGGATGCGGTTGCCCGACGCCATCGGCCAGACCAAGCCCTGGGAAAGCTGGAGCGTCGTGAGGTCCGAGAGCTTGCCGTCCTTGTAGCGCTGCAGGAGCACGCCCCGGCCTCGGGTCATCTCGGGCAGTTCCTCCAGCGCGAAGACCAGGAGCTTGTGGTTGCTGCCGATCACCGCGACGTGGTCGCCCTGGACAGGCGCAGCGACCGCGAGGCGATCGCCGGCCTCGACATTGACCACCTGCTTGCCGGCCCGGGTCTGGGCCGCGACCTCGCTCTCCTTGACCACGAATCCTCGCCCGCTCCGGGTCGCGAGCACCAGCCGCCCGTCCGGGCGATGCACCAGGAGATCGACCAGCTCGACCCCCTTGGCCATGTCGATCAGGAGGTTCAAGGGCTCGCCGAGGCCGCGTCCGGAGGGCAGCTTGTCGATGCCGATGAGGTAACAGCGCCCGTCGGAGGCGACGGCCAGGAGCTTGTCCGAGCTCTGCGCCTGGATGACGAAGCGCTCGCCGTCGCCGTCCTTGTATTTGATCTCACGCGGGTCCGTGACGTGACCGCGCATCGCCCGGATCCAGCCCTTGTCCGAGGAGATGACCGTGACCGCAAAGCGCTCGACCGGCAGCTCGAGCGCCGCCATGTCGACCACGGGTGCGCTGCCGAGATCGGTCCGCCGCTGGCCCAACTCGCCGGCGCCCCAGGTCGCCGCCCCCTCGCGCATCGCCTGGGCAAGTGTCTCCCGGCGCTTTTCGGGATCGGCGAGCAGCGCTTCGAGGTGCTTCTTTTCCTTCCGGAGGCCGCGCTGCTCCTTCTCGAGGGCCATCTCTTCGAGGCGGCGCAGATTGCGCAAGCGCAAGTTCAAGACCGCCTCGGCCTGCCGCTCGGAAAGCTCGAAGGTGCGCATCAGCACCGGCTTGGGTTCGTCCTCCTCGCGGATGATGCGGATCACCTTGTCGATATCGAGGAAGATCTTGAGATAGCCGTCGAGGATCTCGAGCCGGTCGTCGATCTTGCCGAGCCGGAAGCGCGAGCCCCGGATCAGGACCTCCATCCGGTGGTCGATATAGGACTGCAAGAGTTCGCCCAGCCCCATCACCCGCGGTACGCCCTGGGCATCGAGGACGTTCATGTTCAGCGGCAGCCGCGTCTCCAGCTCCGTCTGGCGGAAGAGCTGCTCCATGACGAGTTCGGGCGGCACGCCCCTGGACCGCGGCACCAGGACGAGGCGGATGTCCTCCGACGACTCGTCCCTGAGATCGGCCAAAAGTGGCAGCTTCTTCGCCTGCAGCAATTCGGCCAGGCGCTCGATCAGCCGTGCCTTTTGCACGTGAAAGGGAATTTCGGTGACGATGATCTGGTATTGCCCATGGCTGAGCTTGTCGACCTCCCAGCGGGCCCGCAGGCGAAGGGCACCACGGCCGGTCTCATACGCCTCGGCGATCACTTCCGGTGCCTCGATCAGCACACCGCCGGTCGGCAGATCCGGCCCCTTCACGAACCGCATCAGCTCCGACGTCGTGGCCGGCCCCGCCTCGGCCGAGCGTTCCAGCATGAAGGCCAGCGCCTGAAAGAGCTCGCCCGCGTTGTGCGGCGGGATATTGGTCGCCATGCCGACGGCGATGCCGGCCGAGCCGTTGGCCAGGAGGTTGGGGAAGGCGGCGGGCAGCACCACGGGCTCGGATTCGCTGCCGTCATAGGTGGCGCGGAAGTCCACCGTGTCCTGGTCGATGCCGTCGAGGAGGGCAGCTGCCACCGCCGTCAGCCGGGCCTCGGTGTAGCGCATGGCCGCCGCATTATCGCCATCCACATTGCCGAAATTGCCCTGGCCGTCGACCAGCGGATAGCGCTGCGAGAAGGCCTGCGCGAGCCGCACCATGGTGTCGTAGACCGCCACGTCGCCGTGCGGGTGGTACTTGCCGATGACGTCGCCGACGACCCGGGCACACTTCTTGAAACCGGACGCCGGATCGAGCCTGAGCTGCAGCATCGCATAGAGCAGCCGACGCTGCACCGGCTTCAACCCGTCGCGAACATCCGGCAGCGAGCGGGAGGTGATGGTCGAGAGCGCGTAGGCCAGATAGCGCTCGGAAAGCGCCGTCTTCAGCTCGATCGGCACCACCGATCCGCCGCCTGCCGATCCGCCCCCATTCGACCCGTCATTGGGGCTCGCCACCGCCATCAATCATCCTCGCTGTCACTGTCCGATGCCACCCGGGCGAGCAGTCGCTCCCGAGCCGCAGGCATCGCCTTGTCCATGGGGTCGAGGATATGCCGGGTCAGGAAATGTCCCGCAAGCCGCAACCCCTGCGCGATCGCCTGATCGTCCGCTTCACCTCTGCCAGTGAGGAAGCCCGGCAACGGCAACAGCCTCGGTGCGAGATCGCCAGCGGCATCGCGGCTGACCGCACGACCCGTGCGCGGCGACACATAAACGAGGCCCTCGGTGACGCCGGTCACGGCACAAGTCTCGAGATCGAGGGCAAAGCCGAGCTCGCTCAACAGCACGAGCTCGAAGCGGACATAGGTCTCGAGCCACGCCCGGCCCGGCCCCAGCTCCTCCACGAGCTTGAGCAGTGCTGCATAAAGCAGGCCGTGCGGCTCCCGCTCGCCGGCGCCCGACTCGACGAGCCCGACAGCGGAACCGAGCCCGAGCAGCGCCAGGGAGTCGCCCATGATCCTCGCTGCATGCAGCCGCAGGGGCTCGACTGTAAAGGCACCCAGATGCTGCTCCAACCGCGCCTGCCACGAGAGCTGCAGCCGGTTGCCGGGCTGCAACAAGGCCCCCTGCCGCTTGCCGACCCCGCCCCGCACGAGACCCGCATGGCGGCCATGCGCAAAGGTCAGGAGCGACAGCACGGCGTCCCGCTCGCCCAACGGGCGGACGCTCAGCACGATGCCTTCGTCCTGCCAGTCGATCAAAGGGGGGTGCCAGGGGAGAGGAGGGAAGAGCGAGAAGGCAGCGCCTCCCCGGGCCCCACCGTTCTTTTGGTATGGTGCTCGGGTTGCCATGGTGGCACGCAGCGGCGATGATCCCTTTGCAGCGAAAACCAGGAGGAAATATGCAGAAACGCCGTCTCGGAGCCGATGGGCCGCTCGTCTCGGCCATCGGTGTGGGGGCCATGTCGTTCACGGCTTTCTACGGGCCGACCACGGAGGAGGCGTCGCATGCGGTGCTGCGCACCGCCCTCGAGCTCGGGATCGACCATCTCGACACCTCCAACGTCTACGGCATGGGCCTCTCCGAGCGCGTCATCGGCAGCTTCCTGCGCGACCACCGCGGCCCCCCACCCTTCACCATCGCCACCAAAGCCGGCATCCGCCGCGACCCGGAAACCGGTGCCCGCAGCTTCGACAACAGCCGGGCTCACCTCGAATCTGAGCTCGACGCCAGCCTCGAGCGGCTGGGCGTCGAGACCGTCGATCTCTTCTACGTCCATCGCCGCGATCCGGCGATCCCGATCGAGGAGGTCACCGAGACCCTGGCGGGCTTCGTCCAGACCGGCAAGATCCGGAGCTTCGGCTATTCGGAGATCGCCCCGAGCTCGCTCCGCCGGGCCGCAGCCGTGCATCCGGTGGCCGCCGTCCAGTCCGAGTACTCCCTCGCCACCCGCGCCCCCGAGCTCGGCCTGGTGCAGGCCTGCGAGGCGCTGGGCACTGGCCTCGTCGCCTTCTCGCCGGTCGCCCGCGGACTCCTGACCGACCGGCCACCCACGGCCGAAACCGTGGCCGAATCGGCCTTTCTCGCCGTCAACCCCCGCTTCACCGAGCCCGATTTCTCCGCCAATCTGGAGCACTCCAGCCGGCTTCGCCAGCTCGCCCGGGAGATGGGCCAGCCCACGGCAGCCCTCGCCATCGCCTGGCTCCTGCACGTCTCGGAACAGGTCATCCCGATCCCCGGCACCCGCTCGGCGGACCACCTGCGCGAGCTGGCAAAGGGCGCCAGCCTCGAGCTTTCGCTGGAGGACCAAGCCCGGATCGAGGCGGCCCTGCCCGTCGGCTGGGCCCACGGCGACCGCTACTCTGCCCAACAATGGATCGGCCCCGAGCGCTATTGCTGAAACCGCGACGGCATCGATCCGGCGCGAGGGATCAGACTGGCCGAGATGCAGCCGCGTCGTGATGAGATCGTGGCATGGTATAGGAATAATAACCGATAAACGAACGCTGGTCAAGCGGCTCGGGTTCAATCGGTACCCAGCACCTCGCCCCGTCCGCGTAGCGGCGCGGCCCCTGACGCGAGCACGGCATTGCAGCCTGTAACGTGATAGGAATAAAACCTTTATCGCCCCTCGCTGCGTCATCCTGCCCCCTCGGGTTCGTTCGCAAAACCCGGGTTCGTTCGCGTGCCAGCCGGGTTCGTTCGTCGATTCCTCGGGTTCGTTCGTCGATTTCCCGGGTTCGTTCGCAGGTTTTTCGGCCCAAAT
>JAABSG010000077.1 GCA_011390475.1 Geminicoccaceae bacterium
CCGGATCACGCCCAGGGGCTCGATCTGGTAGAGCGAGGCGTCGGTGGCGTGGCGGCCGCGATCGAACGGGCCGAAGAGCACCTCGCCCTCGATGGCGGCGGCCAGCTTGCGCGCGAGACCAGGATCGCCGGGTTGGCGGTTCGAGCGCGCCACATGCGGCGGGCGGTGGGTCAGGGTCGGCAAGGCGATGCTCCGGCAGCGTCCAAGTGCGCGCGCTGGCTAACCGTCCAACTCGATCACCAGGCCGTCATAGGCCGGTTCGATGCCGGACGGCAGCTTCGCTCGCCAAGTGGCGTAGTCGACCTCGTGGTTCATGTGGGTGAGATAGGCCAGCCTCGGCCCGACCCGCTCGATCCAGCCCAGGGTCTTGCCCAGATGGGCGTGGCTGGGGTGCGGGTCGTCGCGCAGCGCATCGACGATCCAGACATCGATGCCGTCCAGGGCATCCAGATAGGCGTCGTCGATGTCGTCGGCGTCGGTGGAATAGGCGAAGCGGCCGATGCGAAAGCCCCAGACGTGAGCGCGGCCGTGGCCGTGGCGGAGCGGCAGGAGCTCCACCGGGCCGATGCTGAATGGTGCCTCGCCGGCGAACGGCATGGGCAGGAGCTCCGGCCGCCAGAAGCCGCCGATGCCGTCCTGGCCACCGGCGAAGGCATAAGGGAAGCGCTCCTGGATGCGCGCCATGACGTCGTGATGGGCATAGGCCGGTAGCGGCCGGCCGATCAGGTTGTTGATCGAGCGGATGTCGTCGAGGCCATGCAGGTGATCGGCATGGGCATGCGTGAAGACCACGGCATCGAGCCGGCTGATCCCGGCGGTGAGGCATTGCTGGCGAAGATCAGGGCCGGTGTCGAAGAGGACGGTCTGGCCCGCAGCCTCGACCAGGATCGAGCAACGCAGCCGCCGGTTGCGCGGGTCCGCCGAGCGGCAGACCGCGCAATCGCAGCCGATCAGCGGCACGCCTGCCGAGGTGCCGCAACCGAGCACGGTAATCCGCATCAGGCCGGCTTCGCTTTGCTGAAGAGGTGAAAGAAATTGGCCGTGGTGATGCGGGCGACAGCATTGGTATCGGTGCACCAGAGTTCGGCCAGAACCTGGGCGACATAGGGGATGTAGGCCGGCTCGTTGCGCTTGCCGCGATAGGGCATGGGCGCGAGGTACGGTGCATCGGTCTCCAGCAGGATGCGGTCTCGGGGCAAGTCGCGGACGGTGGCCCTGAGCTCGTCCGAGCGCTTGAAGGTGAGGATGCCGCCGAGGCCGAGATGCAGGCCGAGGTCGACGCCCTTCCAGCCGAGCTCGGGCGAGGTGCTGTAGCAGTGGATGACACCGGCGAGCGGCCTCTGCCCCGCGGCTTCCTCGAGGATCGCCGCCGTATCGGCATCGGCGTCGCGGGTGTGGACGATAAACGGCAGGCCGGTCTGCCTGGCTGCCTCGAGCTGTGCCATGAAGCTCAGGGCCTGCGTGTCGCGCGGACTCTTGTCGTAGAAATAGTCGAGGCCGCATTCGCCGATCGCCACGACCTTCGGATGGGCGGCATTGGCGATGAAGGGTGCCGGCTCGAGACAGCCGGGCTCCTCGGCCGCCTGATGCGGGTGCACACCGGTCGCGACCCAGACATCGGGAAAGCGCTGGGCCAAAGCGAGAACGGATTCGAATGAAGAGAGCCGCGTCGCAATCGTCAGCAGCGTGGTGACACCAGCTTCTCGGGCACGGGCCACGACCGCGTCCGCCTCGGCCATGAGCCCTGGGTAGTCCAGGTGGCAATGGCTATCGACGAACATGGGGCTGTCGATCGAACTGGGGCTCTCGACGAAGTCAGCCATCCGCCGGCTCCTCGACCAGTCGCGGAAAAACACCTTCGGGCTTGGGCAGTGGGGTGCCCGGCACGAGCCGATGGGCGTCGGCGAACGCCGCAAAGCTGCGGTGATCGGCGGGAACGGCGAGCTGATCGAGGATGCGCGCCGAGGCATCCGGCATGAAGGGTTGGGTCAAGAGGGCCACCCGGCGGATGGTCTCGGCCAGCACCCAGAGCACGGTCGCCATCCGGGCCGGGTCGGTCTTGCGCAATGCCCAGGGGGCGACGGTGTCGACATAGCGATTGGCATCGCCGATCACCTGCCAGATCGCTTCGAGGGCAGCATGGGTCGCCTGGCGGTCCATGAGCCGGCGGCAGGTCGCGAGCGTGGCCTGGGCCTTTTCCAGCAAGGCCTGGTCGGCGGGCTGCAGGTCGCCGTGGTCCGGCACAGCACCCTTGCAGTTCTTGGCGATCATCGAGAGCACGCGCTGGCAGAGATTGCCGTAGTCGTTGGCGAGATCGCTGTTCATCCGCCGCAGCATGGCCGAGTGGCTGAAATCGCCGTCATTGCCGAACGGCACCTCGCGCAGCAGGAAGTAGCGGGTGGCATCGAGGCCGTAGCGGGCGACCAGCGCGTGCGGGTCGATGACGTTGCCGACCGATTTGGAGATCTTCTGCCCCTCGTTGGTCCACCAGCCGTGGGCGAAGACGCGCTTGGGTGGTTGGAGGCCGGCGGCCATGAGGAAGGCCGGCCAGTAGACGGCGTGAAAACGGAGGATGTCCTTGCCGACGATATGGACGTCGCAGGGCCAGAACTCGGCGTAGAGACCATCCGGATCGTCGGGGTAGCCCAAGGCCGAAATGTAGTTGGTGAGCGCGTCGAGCCAGACATACATGACATGGTCGGGGTCGTTCGGAACCGGCACACCCCAGTCGAAGGTGGTCCGGCTGACCGAGAGGTCGTTGAGCCCGCCCTTGACGAAGCTCACCACCTCGTTGCGGCGGGTCTCCGGCAGGATGCAGTCGGGGTTGGCGTCGTAGAAGGCCAAGAGCCGGTCCTGCCAGGCCGAGAGGCGGAAGAAATAGGAGGGCTCCTCGACCCATTCGACCGGGGCGCCGGAGGGCGCCTTGCCGTCCGTGATCTCGCTCTCGGCCCAGAATGCCTCGTCGCGCACCGAATACCAGCCGGCATAAGATCCCGAGTAGATCTCGCCGGCATCGACCAGCTTTTGCCAGAGATGCTGGACCGCCTTCTTGTGGCGGTCCTCGGTGGTGCGGATGAAGTCGTCGTGGCTGAAATGCATGGCGCTGGCGAGATCGCGGAACCGGGTCGAGACCTCGTCGGTGAAAGCCTGGGGATCCATACCCCTGTCCCGGGCCGCTTTTTCGACCTTCTGGCCGTGCTCGTCCGTGCCGGTCAAGAAGCGCACGGCGCGCTCGTCGAGACGCATGAAGCGGGCCAGGGCGTCGCAGGCCAGCGTCGTATAGGCGTGGCCGATATGGGGGCTGTCGTTGACGTAATAGATCGGCGTCGTGATGTAGTATGCAGCGCGGGCTGCCATGTCTCTCTCCAGCCGCAGAATGCCTGCCAACGCCACCGTCCGCCACCCGTCAGGCCACGGCGTGGCCCGTAGGCTCGCCCGCCAGATCGGCAAGGGCGAGAAAGAAGGCTTGGCGGGGGTCGACGTTCAGCTGATCGAGCTCGAACGGCAGGCGCTGCAGCTTGTCCCACAAGGCCAGCCAGCGATCAAGCGGCAGCCGGCTGGTGACGGCCGCGAGATCGGCCGCCTCGGTCTCGCTCAGGCTGGGTGCTAACGGCCCCTTCACGGCCTGCTCGGCGCCGCGGCGGACGATTGTCGTCAAGAGATCGGTCGCGAGATCGGCGCCGTTCGCGGCCGCGAACGTGGCGAGCCGCTCGCCCGCCTCGACCAGCCGGGAGCGCTGGCGGTCGGCCGCGGCGAGCGCGGCCAGGGTCAGGGCATAGTGCTCGAGGAAGCCCGCGGCCTGAAGGCGCTGGTAGCGGCCAGGGGCGCCAGCGGCGAGGCCGAGCAGCGCTGCCGGCGGATCGGCGTCGAGCCCGGCTTCGGCCAGAGCGGCGCGCAGGTCATGGTCGACGAGTGGCTGCAGGGCCAACTTGACGCAGCGCGAGACCAGCGTTCGGGGAATCCGCCCGGTTGCCTGGCAGACGACGAGGAGGACGACCCCCCTGGGCGGCTCCTCGAGCAGCTTCAAGAAGGCGTTCGCCGCCTCGCTGTTGAGTTCGTCCGCCGCATCGACGACCACCGCCCGGCCCCCGTGCCCGACCGCGGTCTCGTGCAAGCCGCCGGTCACGGCCCGCATTTGATCGACGGTGATTTCCTGGCGCATCCGGCCGGTCTTGGGATGAGGCGTCCGCTCCAGCACGAAGAGGTCCGGCTCGCTGCCGTGCGCCACCCGGCGAAAGAGGGGCGCCTCACGGTCGTTGGCCCGGGCGGCACCGGCGTTCCCGGCGACCACTTGCCGCGCCAGGCGGTAGGCGAGCGTGGCCTTGCCGATGCCGGGAGGTCCGGTAAGCAGCCAGGCATGCGGCAGCCGGCCGCTCCGGGCTGCCCGGGCGAAGGTCGCCTCGGCGGCGCCATGACCGAAAAGGTGCGGGTTCTCGCGCGGCGCCAGCACGGTGCGTTCAGCCCTCGCCGAGGCGGTCGGCGAAGCGTTGCCGGATACCGGCCTCGATCGCCTCGGCCACGACTGCCGGTGACGCTGTCGCATCGACCACGAAAAATCGGTCGGGCGCGGCCTCGGCCAGGGCGCGGAACCCGACCCGCACCTTCTCGTGGAAACCTCGCCCCTTGGCCTCGAAGCGGCTGCCGCCGCCGGCTTCGGCGCGGCGCCCCAGACCGGCTTCGACCGGCAGATCGAGCAGAATGGTGAGATCGGGCCGCGCGGACGCGAGAAAAAGCGCGTGCAGGGCGTCGATCCGCTCGACACCGAGGCCCCCCGCGATGCCCTGATAGACCCGGGTGCTGTCGACGAAGCGGTCCGAGATCACCCACCTTCCGGCCTCGAGCGCCGGGGCGATCAGCCGCTCGACATGGTCGAGCCGTGCCGCCGTCATCAAGAGGGCTTCGACCCCGCCGCTCCAGGCATCGACAGCACCACCCAGGACGAGGTCGCGGATCGCTTCGGCACCCGGAGTGCCACCGGGCTCGCGGGTCGTGACGAGCGGCACGCCGGCGCGTCCGAGCCAGTCGGCCAGCGCCCGGAGCTGGGTCGTCTTGCCGGCCCCCTCGCCGCCCTCGATGGTGATGAAGACACCGCGCGGCGGTGCGTCGGCAGCCTCGAAAGCCACGCTCAGCCGGGGGCTCCCCAAATGAGGTATTCCAGCGTGCCGGTCATCCGTCCGATGACCCCGGCGCGCTCGACCGGCCTGGCCGCCTGAAGCGGCATCATCCGAGTCGGCATCCCTTCTGCCGTCATCTCGATATGGCCGATCACCTGGCCGGCCGCGATCGGTGCCGGCACCGGGCTGTCGTAGACCACCTTGACGTCGAGCGAGTCACGGGCTTGCCGGGTCAGGGTGATGCCGACCACCTCGCCGGCGACCAGCGGCACAGTCGGCAGCTCCCCCTGCCAGACCGGTGCCTCGACGACGACCGCATCGGCTTCGAACAGACGGTACTCCTCGAAATGGCGAAAGCCGTACTCCATCAACCGCTCGGCCTCGTTCCGCCGCTGCGAAATGCTGTCGAGCCCGGCCACGACCAGGATCAGTCGCCGGCCGTCGCGCTCGGCCGAGGCCACCAGCCCATAGCCGGCTTCCCGGGTATAGCCGGTCTTCATCCCGTCGACGCCCGGGATGCCGGCCTGGAGCAAGGGATTGCGATTGTGCTGCTTGATGTTGTTGAACTCGAACTCGAGCTGCGAGTAGTACTGGTAGTATTGGGGAAAGCGGCTGATGATCTGGCGCGCCACCGTCGAGAGATCACGCACGCTCATCAGGTGCTCGGGATGCGGCCAGCCGGTGGAATTCTGGAGCGTGCTGCTGGTGAGACCGATCTCGATGCCGCGGCGGGTCAGCCTATCCGCAAAGGCTTCCTCGCTGCCGGAGAGGGCTTCCGCGATGGCGACGCAGGCATCGTTGCCGCTCTGCACGATGATGCCCTGCAGGAGGTCGTGGACGGAGACCCGATTCCCGACCTCGATGAACATGCGCGAGCCGCCCATCCGCCAGGCCCGCTCGCTCACCGGGATCATCTGGTCGAGGGTGAGATTGCCGGCCTCGAGCTCCTCGAAGGCGACGAGCGCGGTCATCAGCTTGCTCATCGAGGCCGGCGGGATCGCCTGGTCGGGATTCTTCTCGAAGAGCACGTCACCACTGCGGTGATCGATCAGGATGGCGGCCCTGGCAGCCGTCTCGAAGGTCTGGGCAACGGCTGCCCCCGCCAGCAGGCAGCAAACGAACGTGACGGTCACCAGGCGCAGGAACGAACGGGGCATCGAGCTTTGCGTCCTTTCGGGTATTCGCGGTCGGGCATTGGCCGGCATCACGAGCAACTGACCACCAAGGCGTCATGGTAGCCGAGGCCGTGCACCTGGGCCAGCTTGCCATAGGCGTCCCGCCGGCTCGGATAGGGACCGAGGCGGACCCGGCTCGGCGGGGCGGCGGCGTTGTCCACCTCGACCCGGCCGAGGCGGACGAGCTCGCTCGCGACACGACGGGCATTGGCCTGCTCGCTGAACGCGGCGACCTGGACGAAATGGGTATCGACGGCACCGCAACCGTTGCTGCCGGCAGCACTCGCCGGCGCCGTTGCTTGCCGCGCGGCCGGACGGGTTGCGACGGTCGGTGATGGGGCGGCGGCTGCGACCACGCTGGTCGGCCGGGTCGTGGTGCCGGCCACGGGTGGCCGGCCATTGGCCGGCAGCAGCGAGACGAAACGAACCTGAACCCGCGCGAGCCCCTTGCCTTCGAAGCCGAGCTCGCGTGCGGCGGCTTGGCTGAGGTCGATCAGCCGATTGTCGTGGAAAGGACCTCGATCGTTGACCCTGAGCTGCAACGAGCGGCCGTTCTCGAGGTTGGTCACCTCGACCAGGCTCGGTATCGGCAGGGTGGGATGAGCGGCACTGATCTGCCGCATGTCGAAGATCTCGCCATTGGCGGTCGGGCGGCCATGGAATTGCCGACCGTACCAGGACGCGATGCCCACCGCTTCATAGGTCGGATCGAATTCGGGATAGTACCAGATGCCGTTGATCTGATAGGGCGTGCCGAGCTTGTAGGTGCCGTGTGGTGCCGTGCGCGACGGGTCGGCCGGCACCTGCGGCAAGCTCGGCGGCCGGCCCGAGCAGGCAACCAGGAGAAGCGCCAGAAGCGCCACGACGACGAGTGGACGCCGCGCCCGCATCAGCTGCGGATCGCATTGGCGAGCAAGCCGACGCTCGTCGCGAAGTAGGTCGATCGGTTCCAGCGCATGAGCACCCTGAAGTTGTCGTACACGAGGTAGCTCGGGCCCTGCCCGTCGTCCATCTTCAAGAGCGACGCATCGATCGCCACGGCCGGCAAATCCCCGCCATCGGTGCGGCGGACCCCGGCAGCCTGCCAGCCCGACAACGGGCGCCGTTCGTCGAGTCCGCTGGTCGCGACACCGTTTTGGACGCGCACCTCGCGCCCCCAGAGGTAGCGGCGGTCCCAGCCCATCCGGCTCAGGTAATTGGCCATGGACGCGAAGACGTCGGCCTGGTTGCCCCAGATATCCCGCCGGCCGTCGCCGCTGCCGTCGACGGCATAGCCGAGAAACGTGGAGGGCATGAATTGCGATTGGCCCATCGCCCCCGCCCACGAGCCATTCATCGCCTCGGGCGAGATGTCGCCGGCGTCGAGAATGCGCATCGCTGCCAGGAGCTCACCGCGGAAGAAGTCGGCCCGCCGGCCCTCGTGCGCCAGCGTGGCGAGCGAGGCGATGACCGGAAAACCGCCGGTGTTCTCGCCGAAATTCGATTCGATCCCCCAAAGTGCCACGATGATCTCGGCCGGCACGCCGTACTGGGCCTCGATCCGCGACAACAAGGGCTCGTGTTCCCGCAACAAGCGCCGGCCCTTCTCGATCCGGGCGTTGTTGATCACCCGCTGGCGGTACTCGACGAACGTCATGCGCCCTTCGGGCTGGCGCCGGTCGAGCTCGATCACACGCGGAATCGGCGCGAGGTCGGCGAGCGCGCGGTCGACCGTGCGCTGGCTGATTCCGGCAGCTCGGGCCTCGGCCCGAAACCCGCCGAGCCAGTCGTCGAAACCGACCTCGGCACGGGCCTCGCCTTGTCCGAACGCCCCGAGCACCCCGAGCGCCAGAGCGAAAACCAGCAGCGAAGCGGCGCTCCGGTGCCGTAGCGCCGACACGTGGATCCAGCCGAAGATCGTCAGGCGAGCACCAACAGCCATCCGCAATCCACCTCAGTCATTTTCCTCTTTTACCCTACCCGAGGTTATGCTTGCAGCCACGCTGCCAATCAAGCCGAGGGAGACGGTCAATAGGCGACCGTGATATGCCGAACACGTTGGCGGATGCGCTCCGCGACGTCGCTCGCCCGTTGGTTGGCCGCCGCGAACCGGGCACTCGGGGCATCAACAGTGGGTAATTGCGGTGTCGCGAGCCCGATCGGCCGCGCGGACACGATGCCACTGCCGAGCATCGGCGGGCGCTCGAGCTGCGCCGAGCGCTCTTGCACCGTGGCCTGGAACCGCTCGACCAAGCCCGATAGCTGCACGGAAACCGGCGTCTGACTGAAGCTGCCGCCGCCACCGCAGCCGTGCTCCAAGCTACCCGAGGGTGCCAGCCGAATCCGACAAGGTTCGACCACTTGCACGCGGATCTCGAGTGTCGTCTCCGGCCCGGCAGCATTGGCCTGGTCGGGCTTCATCATACCGGCTGCCATGACGGACAACGCCGCGGCTGCCGGTACCATGATGCGACCGCGAGCCACCCGCTCCACCATCGCGCCTACTCCTGCTCTCCGGGCGCCTCGCTGCACCTCGGTTCTCGACGCTATAACACAACTCGAGCGAGAGTGTGTTACTTTTACTTAACCAATTGCGAGAGCGTCTCAAAAATTGACGAGCACGGTGAGCGAGTCGCTGTAGGCCCCTGGCGGCACTGCAGCCTGCTGGGGGACGCGGCCGTAGATCGGCAGGCGAGTGGTGCTCTCGCCGTCATTCAGCACCGGCTGCGTCGCGCCGTTGCCGGTGCCGTCGCCCCAGGGCACCGAGCGGGTCGCATCGGGATAGAGGTCATAGGTCAGTCGTCCGCCGTCCGGCCCCGCCATATAGCGCTGGCCGGGGGCCTCGCTGCTCGAGAGCGCCACCTCGACCTCCGTCGCAATGGTGCAGTTCAGCGCGATCTCACCGTTGCTGTCGTTCAGCCTCGTGACGTCGACCACGCCGAAGGCGACCGGCCGGGTGTCGATCTGACAAGCCGCGAAGGCGCTGCCGGCGGGCCACAGCAGGCAAAGCAGAGTCACGGCCAGGGTCCGGGCCAGGGTCCGGGCCAGGGTCCGGGCCAGGGTCCGGGCCAGGGTCTGGGCCAGGGTCTGGGCGAGACAGGCTGGGGTCAGTCGGCGCATCGTATGTCTCCGAGGTCCGGGAGCGGGTCGTCGGCGGCGACCGGCGGCACGGCACAGACGAAGCGGCGGCCATCGCGCTCGCCCGAAAGGTAGCGGCGTTCGTCCAGGCTACCGGTCAGCTGGGTAAAGCCGTTGCGGCCGACCATGGCCTCGACGTCGCCGGGGTCGCTCGCCAGGATCATGCCGGCCGGCAGCGGCCGGCCGGCCCCGTCGGTCAGCGTCACGGTCGCGCGCTCGACGGCGGTGATCCCGAAATCGATGGTCATGCCGCTTCGTCCATAGGGCACGGCGGCGGTCTCCGCGGTGACGATATCGGCCGAGAGCGGCAGGTCCTCGATCGCGAGGCGGATGTTGTTGGGCTCGTACGGTCGTAGATTGGGCAGCATCAGCTTGCCCGAGGCATCGGTGGTGCCGGCCTCACGATTGTCGAGATAGACGCGGACATTGGGAAAGCCCGGGAGATCGACCAGGCCGAAGGAGCGGCCGATGCGGCGGGTCAGGCCGAACGTGCCGTCGACCATGGCGGCACTGCCGTTGACGCCCAGGCGAAAGCGATTGTCGCCGGAGAAGCGCTCGACGTCGAGATCGGTGCCGAAATAGCTGGTCTGATAGCCGACCCGCGCGTCGATCGGCCGATTGTCGTCACCGATTTCGGTCGCCACCCGATAATCGAGGCCGAGTTCGGAGGCACCGCGCGTGCGGTTGTACTGCAGCCGGGCGCGATCGCTGTTGTTGCTGGTCCGACCGGTGGCGGTGACGCTGGTGGTGGGGCCGAGCGAGACGGCGTAGGCGGCGGTCACGGCATAGTCGCGATCCGGCTCGATCGTCCGGGCGGCGTTGAGGACGAGCGCACCCGGGCCGATCGGCAGGCTGTAGCTCGCGGTCGCCGAGCGCTGGTCTTCGGAATCGTTGCGGGCCTGGTTGAGAAGAAGCACGCCGAAGCGGCCGAAATCGAGTGCATCGAAGCCGATGTTGAACTGATCGACCCGTTCGAAGCGGCCGTCATCGCCGGCGGCCTGGCGGAAATCGCTCGAGGTGTAGCGGGTGCGGGCGCCGATGTTGAAGCGACGACCGATATATTCGTAAGCGACCTGACCGACCGCACCGCTCCCCTCGTCGTCGTCGAGGCTACCGCCGACGCCGCCGGTCAACAGGCCGAAGGGGCCGAGCAGCAGGGCGCCACCGCCGACCAGGCTCACCCGATCGGTCTCGGCCTCGGCATGCACCTCGCCGGTGATCCCGTCGGTAAAGCCGTAGCGATGGGTCGCGGTGCCCAGGAGATCGCCGTAGTCGAAGCTCTTCTCGCCGAAATTGTCGCGCTTGAAACCCGCCTCGTAGGAGAACTCGTTGAGACCCTGCTTCAGGAGACGCGGGCTGACGTAATAGGACTGGGTGACCAGCCGCTCGCGGCCCAGAAGGTCGGTGACCCGCAACTGCACCTCGCCGCCGCCGGTGACCACCGGGACGTTGTCGATGGCGAAAGGCCCCGGGGTCACGGCCTCGGTCGCCCGGGTCAGGTTGTCGACGATCACCTCGACCACCGAATCCTGCTCGGCGAGGCCGCCGATGCTCGGTAGAGGAAAAGTGACGAAGGCAGGGTCGGTGGCGAAATTGGTCGACCACTGCAGACCGCCGAAGCGGACACCCTGGGCGAACGAGCCGCTCTGGGTCAGGCTGTCGCCGAGGCGGAAGGTGGCCCTCCGATCGGGAAAGTCGCGGCTGAACGTGGTCTCGAGGCGCTGCAGGTCGGGATCGCTGGCGGCGTCCTCGAGGCGGAAATTGCTGATCACGACATTACCGGCGGCAAAAATTCCGGTCTCGAACAGGCCGTCGAGCTGATCGGCCACCCCCTGCCCGCCGGTCAGCAGCAGGTCGTAGTCGAAAAAGGCGCCGGTGCCCGGGGTCGGCGTGAAGGTGGTGCGCTCGTCGATGTCGATGCGGGCGAGCTCGAACGCCTCGGGCGGGATCTGAAGGTCGAGGACGAGAGCGAACTGGTCGAGCGAAGATTCACTGCCCTCGATCGCATCGAGCGGCAGGAACGGCACGCCCTCGAAGGAGAGAAGACTGTCCGGGTCGATGCGCAACCGCCAAGCCTGGGCCACGGCGAGCTCGACCGCGAGGCGACCGCTGCGCGGCTCCTCGATGAAGAGCACACCCTGGTCGAGCTCGCGGCCGTTGAGGTTGACCGAGAGCACCCACTCGATCCAGCGACGCTGGTCCAAGAGCGGCAGCTCGAGGGGATCCCGGCGAAAGGTGATGCCGGCTTCGGGCTCGGGTTCTTCCTCGGTGAGCTCCAGGGCCTCGAGCTGCTCGATCAGTGGCGCCTCCACCCGGGGCGCCTCTACCAGGGGCTGGGGCTCGCCCAGGGGAGCCACGGCGCTCGGCGCCGGGACGGTATCGAGCACCAGCGCCTCGCTGGCCGCCTGTTCGACGGGCGCCTGTTCGATGGGCGTTACGTCTGTCGAGCGGTCGGCCTGCATCGCGCTCGGGCGATCGGTTGCCGCCGTCGCGACGGCTGCTGCCGGCTGATCCGGCAACGGCTCTGGTGCATCGGTGCCGACGACCGGCTCGACCAGGTCGGTCGGCTCGGCGACGGCGGTGGGCCCGGCGAGTGCGGTCGGTTCGGCGATCTCGGTCGACTCGATCGGCTCGGGCACATTATCCGGCTCGGACACCGCCACCGGCTCGGCCGGCTCGGCCGGACGCGGTTGCGAGTCTGGCGTTTGCAGGTCGGCCAGCGCCTCGAGCATCCGCGCCCGGCGGCGCTCGGCGGCCCGGACGGCGGCCTCGGCCGCGGCTGGCCCGGAGATCGCGGGCGCGCCCAGCGTCTGGGCCCCGAGCGGCTGGATCAACGCCGCGCCGGCCGTGGTCAAGCTGGTGGTGCCGAGGCCGAGGACGAGGCCACGGCCGAGCCACCGTGCGAGGCGCTCAGCCCTCGAGGTCAAGGCTCAGGCCACCGAGGTTGGTTTGCGCTTCGACGACGACCGGACCGGCCGTCGCCGGGACGAGGTCGGGCCAGCGATGGGCACCCTTGGCCAGCACGTAGCTCGGCTGCTCGATCTCGGCCAACAACCGGCCCGATGCCTTGTCGTGGATCGTCAGGCGCCGGATATGGAGGTGGGCGTTGCCGTTGTTCTGTACTTCGAGCGTGCGCCCGCCCGCACCGCGTCGCCAAGCCCAACTCGGCTCGGCCTTGGCCCGCAGGGGCGTGATGAAGACCGGCAGGCTGAGGCGGAGCGCGAAGCGGATGCCGGCCGCCGTCTCCGGCGCTTCGACCGGCACCTCGGTGATCAAGAGGCGATAGGCGGTCTCGATCTCGCTCGGGGCGGCGTCGCGGCTGGCGACCCTGATCACCTGGCGCTCGCCCGCCGGCAGGTTGAAGACGGCGGGAACCGCCAGGAGGCCACGCGTCGGCTCGAGCGCCTCGACCGAATTGCCGCGGGTCCAGGCAAAGGTCTCGACCTGGATGGTCGTCGGCGTGGCGCCGGTATTCTGCAGCACGATCGAGCCACTCCGCGCCGCCGGGGTGAGCTCGACCCGGGTGGGCGCCACGTTGAGGGAGGTCGCGAGGGCCGCCGTCGGCCAGCCGCAGCAGAGGAGGAGACAGGCACAGGCGAGGAGGGCCGAGCGGGCGAACGAGCGCATGGGGCGTCTCAGAAATTCAGGGTGATGTTGACGATGTCGGTGTAGCTGCCGCCGGGCACCGCCTGGCCGCCGGGTATCCGGCCGTGCACGGTCAGGTTCCCGCTCGATGGATTGGCGCCCGACGGCAAGGGCAAGGTGAAGGCGTTGCCGCCGGTGCCCCAAACCGTCCTGCGCGCAACGTCCGAATAGATCTGGTAGGCGAGCGTGGCGTCGGCGCCGCTCATCTGGCGGTTGTTGACGTTGCCTTGGATGCCGCCATCGAGCTCGAAGGTCAGCGTGCCGCTGCAGTTGACGAAGCTGAACTGGCCCGAAGCGTCGAGGTCCGCTTCCTGGCCCGAGATGTAGGTGCCGAAATCGAGCGTCCCGCCGATCAGGGCACAACCCGAGAGGACGGTGGCGCTCACCGTGAGCTGGCCGGTCTCGGTCTGCGCCGCAGCCTCGGGCGTGAGCCCGCCAGCGCTGATCGTCACGAGGGCCAGGCAGGCGCCTCGCCGCAGTGCACCGCTCGCTCGCCAGCGCATGCTTTCGTCTCCGTGTGCCAAGCGGTCAATATCAACTCATGCGCGATTATATGCATAAAATTTCGCCTATCAAGCGATGAATGGCACGATCGCTCATCCCACGGTTGACCCGATTGATCGTTTCCACAACACTTCGAGCCTGCCAGTGCCGCTACGGATCGAAAGGCCGGAGCGGAGCACGCGTGGCGCCCCTTCTTTGGGATGCGAGGACAAACGATGGACAAGCCGCTGCAGATCACCTTCCACAACCTGCCCCACAGCGATGCGCTCGAGGCCGATATTCGCGCGCGCATCGCCAAGCTCGAGGAGCTCTACGACCGACTCGTCGGGGCGCGGGTGGTGATCGACAGCCCACATCGCAACCAGATCAAGGGCAAGACCTATGCGGTGCGGATCGAGCTCGCCTTGCCGGGCCGGGAGCTCATCGTCACCCGTGAGCCGGTCGCCGATCTGCAAGGCGCGATGACCGCCGCTTTCGAGACCGCCAAACGCCGGCTGCGCGGCTTTGCCCAACGCAGCCGCGGCGCTTGAGGGCAAGCCGTCAAGCGGTCAAGCGATCGAGGGTCTCGAGCAGGGCCGCCCGGTCGATGGGCTTGGTGACGTAGCCGGTCATTCCAGCGGCATAGCAGTCGGCGTCGTCGCCCTGCATCGCATTCGCGGTGATCGCGATGATCGGCAGGCCAGCGCGAGCCGGGTCGGCCAGAGCGCGGATCCGCCGGGTGGCCTCGAGCCCGCCCATCACCGGCATCTGCACGTCCATGAGCACGGCGTCGAACGCTTCGGCCCTGACCCGCTCCACCGCCTCGGCGCCGTTCGCCGCGGTCTCGACGTGATGTCCAGCGCGTTGCAGCATGATGCCGGCCAGCCGGCAATTGACCGGATTGTCGTCGGCGATCAGCAGCCGCAAGGGCCGGCCGCGGCGCTCGCCGACGCTGTGCACGGTCAAGAGCTCGCCGGCGCTCGTCGCACCGTGCAGCTGCTGCAGACCGTCGAGCAGCGTGCTCGCGGTCACCGGCTTTTGCAGATAACCGTCGAAGCCCAAACCCTGGACGGTGGCCGCGTCGCCGCGCACGCCGCCAGCGACCATCAGCACGAGCTTGAGGGCTGCGAAAGCCGGGTTCGCGCGCACTCGGGGACCGAGCTCGTCGCCGCGCTGGTCGGGCAACGCCCGGTCGATGATCGCAAAGTCGAAGGGGGCGCCGCGATCGGCACTTTCCTGGAGCACGGTCAGCGCTTCGGCGGCACTGGCGGTCATCCGTACCTCCAGGCCCCAGAGCCGGGCCTGGTCCGCCATGATCTGGGCCGAACGCTGCTGGGCGTCGGCGATCAAGAGGCGGCAGCCGGCGATGGCGGCCCTGGTGCGCCGCTGCGCCGAGTCTTGGGGTGGCTCGAGCCGGAGGTGGACCGCAAAGACCGTGCCTTGCGCCGAGCTCGATTCGAGCGTGATTCGGCCGTCCATCAACCCGGCGAGACGCTGGGCGATCATCAAGCCGAGCCCGCTGCCGCCATAGATTCTGGCGGTCGAGCGGTCGGCCTGCGCAAAGGGGCTGAAGACCTCGCTCTGGCATTCTGCCGGAATGCCGATGCCGGTATCGGCGACCTGGAGCTCGAGGCCGAGCCGGCCGGGCTCGGTGGCGGCCACGGGCCGGACCGCGAGACGGACATGGCCCTGGCTCGTGAACTTGATCGCGTTCGTCACGAGGTTGGTCACGATCTGGCGAAGCCGACCCGGATCACCACGGACGACGTCGGGCAACCCGTCGCCGAGCTCCAGAATGAAGTCGATCCCCTTGGCCGAAGCGCGCTGCGCGAACAGGCCGGCCAGGCGCTCGAAGAACGGGCGCAGCGCAAAATCGACGGGGTTGAGCTCGAACCGCTCGGCGTCGATGCGCGAGAGATCGAGGATGTCGTTGACCAGGGTGATCAGCGCCTCGGCCGAGCCGATCACGGCATCGAGGTAGCCGCTCTGCTCCCCATCGAGCGGCGTATCGCGCAGCAGCCGCGCCATGCCGAGGACGCCGTTCATCGGCTCGCGCAGCTCGTGGCTCATGACGGCGAGAAAGCGGCCGCGCTCGTCGAGCCGGCGCTCGGCACTGTCGAGGGCGGCGCGCAACGCGTCGGCGTCCGCTCCCGCTGATGCAAGTGCGCTGGGGCTGTCAGATGTCATGACTTTTTCTATCATAGGTTGATAAATGCGACAAGACGCTTGGAAATAGGATCATTTTCCCCTACATTGGTGCTCTCATGTGGGAACGCCGGGGGAAGCGTCGCGTATGGCCGGGATCGCCTGATGCCGATCGATTGGAGCAAGGCCGCATGGCTGGTGGCGCAGGGCGCGCCGCCACGCGAGATCATGGCGGCGGTCGGCTGCTCGCGCAGCCAGCTGCGGCGCCGTCAGACGGGGTGCAGCTTGTTTCGGGCACTCGTCGCGCAGTATACCGCCGAAATCGTGCGCCAGGGCGGCAAGGCGTCGCTGCCGCCAACGGCGCTACGACCGCTCGAGGAGACGGTGCGCGCGAAGCTCGAGGAGGAGATGGCGGAGGGCAACACCAGGGTGGCACTCTGGCTTGCCGAGCGGCTCAGGCTCTTCGTGCCCGAAGCCGGCGAAGGCGCCGACGCTGCGCTCGAGCGCCTACTCGAGACGATGAACGACGAGGAGCGCGAGGCCTTCAGCCGGTCCGACTAGGGCGCTTTCACGTCGATCCGATCTATCGGTCAGCCGTGCAGATCGCCGTTGGCACCGAGGATCACGAGATCGACCGAATCCTGAAAGATCAGCTTGGTGCCGTCGTTGAAGGCGACATAGCGATAGCCGGTGACGTCGTCGCCGGCGGCGGTGACGTGGCTGCCCATCTCGCCGGCTTCGATCGGCGCGCTGTCGGTCCGCAACGCCAAGGCGGGCAAATGCGAATCGTTGAAGAGCACGATCTCGCCGTTGCTGTCGCCGACGAGGTCGGCCAGCTCGAGGGTCAACACATCCGACCGCGCGGCGACCGCGTGATGTCCAGCGGCCGCATCGAAGGCGGCCGCGGCTAGTTCTGTTGCGGCTGCCGATTCGAACTCGGCCGCCGCCATCGATTTCTTGCTGCTCATTTGGCTCAGCCGTTGTTGCGATCTGGACGGCCACCCCGGGTTCATCGCCCGTGGTTTATGCCGATGAAATTAACCACGATCGCGCGCAGCAACAAGTCTGATCACTTCCCGCGAGAATGCATCCGGGTATGACTAAATCGAAAGGACGCCCAATG
>JAABSG010000078.1 GCA_011390475.1 Geminicoccaceae bacterium
CGCCTTTCAGACGCCCAACAAGCTGCAGCCCGACGCCAGCGACATGATCAACGTCGAACTGACCTTCGAGCGCTTCGACGACTTCGCACCGGAGAACATCGTCCGTCAGGTCCCACCACTGGCCAAGTTGTTCGAAGCCAGGGGCCGCCTGCGCGATCTCTTGACCAAGCTCGACGGCAATGACCGCCTCGGTGCCCTGCTGTCGGACGTGATCGACAACACCGAACGCCACGACACGCTCAAGGCCCAGCTCGCCGACGGCACCGTGCCGGTAGCCGATGCGGCCGCGCCCGAAGGCGAAGCCAAGAAGGCCAAGAAGTAGCTTTCCCCCGAGCGACCACGGCCCCTTCGTTCGCCACCGAGCATGGCAGGCGTCGACGCCGGCAAATCTGGAGCACACCGCATGGCCGAACAAGCAGCAGACGGCGCCGTCGCGACGGCGCCGGCCGAGGAGCGCAGCCTCCTCGATCAAATCATTTTCGACGGCAAGATCGCCCGCGACGAAAGCCAGCGAGCTTATGCCCGAGATCTCGTGGCGGAGTTCGTCAACGACGTCCTCGCCGCCGAAACCCGGGTCGGCCAGGATGTCGTCGGCCTGATCAACGAGCGCATCGCCGAGATCGACCGGCTGATCTCCGATCAGCTGAACGAAATCCTGCATCACCCGGACTTCCAGGCACTGGAAGCCACCTGGCGCGGCCTCCACTACCTCGTGATGAACGCCGAGACCGGCAAATACCTGAAGATCCGCCTGCTCAACGTCGCCAAGGCCGATCTCTTGAAGGACCTCGAGAAGGCGGTCGAGTTCGACCAGAGCGCCCTCTTCAAGAAGGTCTACGAGGAGGAGTACGGCACGTTCGGCGGCCATCCCTACTCGATGCTGGTCGGCGGCTACGAGTTCGGCCGGCATCCGCAGGACATGGCGCTCTTGAAGCTGATCTCGGGCGTCGCCGCGGCGGCGCACGCGCCCTTCATCGCCGCTGCCAGCCCGCGGCTGTTCGACATGGACAGCCACGTCGAAATCGCCATCCCGCGGGATCTCGCCAAGATCTTCGAGAGTGCCGAGATGACCAACTGGCGCTCGTTCCGCGAGAGCGAGGACAGCCGCTACGTCTCGCTCGTCCTGCCCCGCGTGCTGATGCGCCTGCCCTACGGCCCCGACACGCTGCCGGTGGAGGGCATGGACTTCCGCGAGACCACCGACGGCACCGAGCACGACCGCTATCTCTGGGGCAACCCGGCCTACATGCTGGCCGAACGCGTCGCTGCGGCATTCGCCAAGTTCGGTTGGACGGCCGCCATCCGTGGGGTCGAGGGTGGCGGCAAGGTCGAGGGGCTGCCGGTCCACACCTTCAAGACGCTGGACGGCGACATCGCCGCCAAGTGCCCGACCGAGGTGGCGATCACCGACCGCCGCGAGAAGGAGCTCGACGACCTCGGCTTCATCACCCTGATGCACTGCAAGAATACCGACTACGCGGCATTCTTCGGCGGCATGACGGCCAACAAAGCCAAACAATACACCACGAACGAGGCCAACGCGAACGCCAAGCTGTCGGCGATGCTGCCCTACATCCTCAACACCTCGCGCTTCGCCCACTACGTCAAGGCGATGATGCGCGACAAGATCGGCTCGTTCATGACCGAGGACAATGTCCGCGACTACCTGACCACCTGGATCGGTCAGTACGTGCTCGGCAAGGACGATGCCGGTCAGTCGCTCAAGGCCCAGTACCCGCTGCGCGAGGCCAGGGTCGACGTCAAACCGGTGCCGGGTCGGCCCGGCGTCTACCAGGCGGTCATGTTCCTCAGGCCGCACTTCCAGCTCGAAGAGCTCTCGACCTCGATCAGGCTGGTGGCGGAACTTCCGCCCGCCGCCGCCTGAGCGCCAGACATGCCAGCCAGGAGACGCTGAATGGCCGCCAATATGTTCATCAAGATCGAGGGTCCCGAGGTGAAGGGCGAATCCCTCGATGCCAAGCACACCGACCAGCTCCAGGTGCTGTCCTGGAGTCACGGGTTCAACCAGCCGACCTCGGCCACGCGGAGCTCCGCTGGCAGCGGCACGGTCGAGCACGCCAACCACGCCGACTTCACCTTCACCAAGTATACCGACAGTGCAACCGACGATCTTTTGAAGTTGTGCTGGCAGGGCAACCAGATCGACAAGTGCACCTTCTTCGCCTACCGCGCCGACGGTGACAACCAGCCGGTGCTCTACTTGCAGATCGAGTTCGAGAAGGTGATCGTCTCGAACATCAGTCTGGGCGGCGGGACCGGTGACATTCCCACGGAGACGGTCTGCTTCAACTACGGCAAGGTGAAGTACATCTACAAGCGGCAAAAGCCGACGGACGGCACCGCCGACGGCGACCAGCCGGTGAGCCACGACCTGCTCAAGCAAGAAGTTGCCTGAGCTACAGTCGAAAACCCCGGCGGCCCGCCTGTCGGCGGGCCCGCGTCGCGTCGACGGGGCGCGGCCCGCCCTCTTCGATCGATTGCTGGCGAATGACCCGGGAGAGCGCATCTACGACGCGGATGCGCTCTCCCGGGTCATCGCGGCGTCCCTGCGCGAGCTGCTGGCGACCCGCGCCCCGGCGACAGCGACCGGGCTGAAGGCCGCCGCTCGCACCATCCTCGACTACGGTGCGGCACCGGATCCCACCCTGTCGCCGGCCCGGCAGGATGACCGCGACCGCCTCGCGCGTGAGATCCGGGAGGCTGTGGCGGCGTTCGAGCCGCGCCTCGCGGAGGCGGCGGTGGCGGTGGACGAGGCGGCCGAGACCGCAGGCTTGCTGATCGTCCGCATCACCGGGCTGATGCGGCTCGGCCCCATTCTCGAGCCCTTCTCGTTTCGTGCCCCGCTCGACTGTGCCGGGGTCGGGGCGGGGGCCGGGGTTGGGACCGGGGTTGCCGCATGACGGCCGCGGCGCGCGCCGAACAGCGCGATTATTTCCTGCGCGAGCTCGAAGCCCTGCGCCTGGAGGGCGCCGCCTTCGCTGCCCAGAACCCGCGCCTCGCCGGTGCTTTGGATATTTCGGCCGACGGCACCGGCGACCCCCATGTCGAGCGGTTGATCGAGGCCTTTGCCTTCCTGACCGGCCGCATCCAGCGCAATCTCGACCACCAGCTGCCACGCCTCGCGAGCGCGCTGCTCGACGCGCTTTATCCCCACCTCACGAGCCCGATCCCCTCGCTCGCCATCGCCGAGCTCCGGGTCGATCCGGCCCGCGCCCGGGCCGCCCACGGCTTTCGGGTGCCGCGCGGCGCCGAGCTGACGGCCGAGAGCGACACGGGTGCGGTGCTGCGCTTTCGCACCACCTTCGACGTCGAGCTCTGGCCGCTCCGGATCGACGCGGTCGACCGGCCCGACCCGGCGCAGCTGGCCTTCCTGGATGGCCGCAGCGACGTGCGCGCGGTGCTGCGCCTGCGTCTGGCAGCCTTGGGCGGCGAACGCTTCGCCGATCTCGCGCCGAAAAAGCTGCGCTTGCGCCTCGCTGCTCCCTTGGCCATGGCGACCGTGCTCTACGAGACGCTCTCGACCCGAACCCGCGAAATCTGGGCCCTCGACCCGGTCGACGGTGGCGCGCCCGTGCCGCTCGCCGGCCGTGCCACCGGCCGGGCCCGGCACCTCACAGGCGCCGCAATCGCCCCGGTCGGCTTCGCGCCCGAGGAGGCGGCGCTACCGCATCCGCCGACCGCCCATCACGGCCATCGCCTGATCCAGGAATACTTCACCTTCCCCGACAAGTTCCTGTTTCTCGACATCACCGGCCTCGATGCCGCTGCCGGTACCGCCGCGGGTGGCTGGCTCGATCTGGCCCTGGTCCTCGATGCGGCGCCGGACGAGCTCGCGGCTGCCGAAGGCGGCAATCTCAGGCTCGGTGCGGTGCCGATCGTCAATCTCTTCTCCAGGGTCAGCGAGCCGATCCGCATCGATCGTGCCCGGATCGAGCAGCTCGTCGCCCCGGACGCCCGTCTCGAACGCAGCACCGAGATCCACGCCATTCGCCGGGTCACCCTCGCGCGCGTCGAACCCGGCGCCGGTGGCAGGCTCGCCCCGTTCTTCGGCTTTGCCGATGGTGAGAGCGGCGACGACGCCATCGGCTGGATCGCGAGGCGAGCACCTTGTCGCCGCCCGGACATGGTGGGCTCGGACATGTTCATCGCCTTTCGCGACCACGGCTTCGCGCCCACGACGCCGAGCGCCGACGTCGCCTTCGCGCACCTGACCTGCACCAATCGCGGCTTGGCCGAGCACCTGCCGGCAGGGGCCCGGCTGGGCCTCGAACAGGACGCCCCGGTCAAGGAGATCATCTGCGCCACCCGACCCACGCCGCAGGCCGACCCGCCCGCGGCCGGCGCCGATCTCTGGCGGTTGATCGCCCATCTGTCGGCCAACCAGCTGGCCTTCGCCGATGGGCCCGAGGCACTGGCCGCCTTGCGGGCGCATCTCGGCATCTATTGCGGTCCAGGCGCCCGTTCGGCGCACCGTCAGATCGCCGGCCTGCGCGACCTCGCCACGCGCCGCACCGCGCGCCGGGTCGGTGACGACGCCTGGCGCGGCTTTTGTCGTGGCGTCGAGCTCACCGCGACGCTGGACGAGACGCACTTCGCCGGCGCCTCGGGCTACCTCTTCGGTGCCGTGCTGGCCCGGTTCCTCAGCCTCCATGCCGCACCTTCGGTCTTCACCGAACTGGTGCTCGAGAGCGTGCAGCGTGAAGGCGAGTGGGTGCGCTGGCCGCCGCTCTTGGGCCAGGCGGTGCTCGCTTGAGCGCCGCTCTCCGCAGCGCACCGGGGCGGTTCGATCTGCTGGCCGCGGTACGAACACTGGAAGCTTCGGGCGCAGCCAGGGTCCGCTTTCGCGCTCCACTGGCCCCGGTCTTCGCCGCGGGTGACGTCGAGCGCGTCGCCGACGGGCCTTCGGGGCCGGTGATCGAGACTGCCGCCGTCTCGCTCTTCGGACCCAATGGCCCGTTGCCGGCGAGCCTCGCCGAAGCGGTCGCCCGGCGTGGGCGCCGGGGCGAGGCCGGGGCCGCTGCCTTCTTCGATCTCTTCGGCGATCGCCTGACCCGCGCCTTCGTCGACCTCTTGCGCCTCGAATGGCCGAGCGGTGCCGCAGCCGCGCTCGATCAAACGCCCCAGGCGACCGTGCTGCGCGCCCTCGCCGGCAGGGCCGCCCCGGCCAAGGGCCCGGCGGACCTCGACCGGGCGTTGCTCGCCACGGCCGGCCTCCAGCACCAGCGCCCGCGCAGCCTGCACGCCGCAGCCGCGATGCTCGCCGCGGCTCTGGGGACACCTGTCGGCGTGCGTGGCCTGGTCGGCGGCTGGACGCCTCTCGCGGCGACCGATCGGGCTCGGCTCTCGACGTCGCCGGGCGGGACGCGGCTCGGCGGCGGGGCTGCACTCGGCAGTGCTGTCTGGCTGCAAGAGGCGGGCGTTGCAATCGACCTCGGGCCGATGCCGGCCGACCGCTTTCGAGCCTTGTTGCCGGGTGGTGCGGACCACGCGCTGCTCGGCGGCCTCGCCGCCCACCTCCTGCCGCCGGAGGCCGACATCGACTGCCGCCTGAGCCTCGCAGCAAGGTCGGTGCCGGTAGCCACGCTCGGCCGGACGACGCGGCTGGGCTGGTCGAGCTGGCTCGCTGCCTCGGCAGGTGCCGGCGCCGAGCGGACCGCGCGCTTTCGGCTGCGCGGGGCAGCCGCCGCGTGACCGACGTCAAGGCGCTGGTCGCCCGGCTCGATCTCGTCGCCCGCGCGGCCATGGAGCAGGCCGCCGAACGCTGCCGTGGCCGCGGCCACGCGACCGTGGAGCTCGAGCATCTGCTGTACGAACTCCTGGTCGACGATGCCGGCGAGGCGGCTGGGATCTTGCGCGAGTTCGAGGTCGATCCGGTGCCGATCAGGGTCGAGCTCGCGCGCGCCATCGACGGCTTCGCCGGTGGCCCCGCCCGGACGCCGGCGCTCTCGGCGCATCTGGTCGAGACGCTGAAGGAGGCTTGGTCGCTGACCTCGCTCGAACAGGGCGCCCAGCTGATCGGTGCCGCCGCGCTGCTGCGTGCGATGCTGACGACCCCGACACCACGCCGCCTGCTCCTGGCGACGGCCCCGACGCTGGCCCGCGTTTCCAGCACTCGTCTGGAGGACGCGCTGGGCCATGCGCCGGCCGGGCCCGCCGCCGTGGCCGCCGAGGATCCGCTGGCCGCCTATACCCTGGACCTGACCGCCGAGGCCAAGGCCGGGCGCCTCGACGAGGTGACCGGTCGCGACGCCGAGATCCGCCAGTTGATCGACGTCCTGCTGCGCCGCCGCCAGAACAACCCGATCCTCACCGGCGAGGCCGGGGTCGGCAAGACCGCGGTGGTCGAGGGCTTCGCCTGCCGCCTGGTCGAGGGCAGGGTGCCCAGGGCCCTGGTCGGCACCCGCCTCCTGGCCCTCGATCTCGGCGCGCTCCAGGCCGGTGCCGGCGTCCGCGGCGCCTTCGAGCAGCGCCTGCGCGGCGTGGTCGATGCCGTCACCGCCTCGCCCATGCCGGTGGTGCTCTTCGTCGACGAGGCGCATCTCCTGATCGGTGCCGGCGGCCAGGCGGGGCAGGGCGATGCCGCCAACCTGCTCAAGCCGGCCCTGGCCCGGGGCGCCCTTCGCTGCATCGCTGCCACCACTTGGGGCGAGTACAAGCGCCATATCGAAAAAGACCCGGCGCTGGCCCGCCGCTTCGAGGTGGTCAAGGTGGGCGAGCCCGAGCCCGAGGCTGCGGTCGAGATGCTGCGCGGTGCCGCAGCCCGGCTCGAGGCGCATCACCGGGTCCGCATCCTCGAGGAGGGCCTGCGCGAGGCGGTTCGCCTGTCGCATCGCTACATCGCCGGGCGCCAGCTTCCCGACAAGGCGATCGGCGTCCTGGATACCGCTTGCGCCCGGGTCGCCGTCAGCCAGTCCGAGCCGCCTCCGGCACTCGCGGAGGCCCGAGCCCGGCTCGACGCGATAGACCTCCAGCTCGAACGGCTCCGAGCCGAACGCGGGCTCGGCCGACCCGAGGACGGCGAACGCTGCCTGGCGCTCGACGATGCGGCCAGCGGCCTGCGCGAAGAGGTAGCGCGTTTGGAGAGCCGTTGGTCGGGTGAGCGCGAGGCCGTCGTGGCCCTGCTCGCGACCATCGCCGACAGCGGCGCCGACGACGACGAGATTCGCTACCGCAGGCTCACCCTGGAGACGCTGCAGGAGGGCACCGAGCCCTTGGTCCATGCGGTGGTCGACGCGCGGGCGATCGCCCAGGTCGTCTCGGGTTCCACCGGCGTGCCGACGGGCGAGATGCTGCGCGACGGTGCCGCAGGCGCGGCGTCGCTGTTCGATCGGCTGGCCCTGCGGGTGGTCGCCCAGGATGGCGCACTCGCCACCATCTGCCGGCGCATCCAGACCTACTTCGCCCAGCTCGGCGAGCCCGGCAAGCCCACCGGCGTGTTCCTGCTCGCGGGGCCGAGCGGCGTCGGCAAGACCGAGACGGCCGTGGCCCTGGCCGAGTCCTTGTTCGGCGGCCGGCGGGCGCTGGTCACCGTCAACATGTCGGAATATCAGGAGGCGCACTCGATCTCCGGCCTCAAGGGCG
Organism: Geminicoccaceae bacterium; assembly: GCA_011390475.1. Lineage (GTDB taxonomy): Bacteria > Pseudomonadota > Alphaproteobacteria > Geminicoccales > Geminicoccaceae > SLRI01. Next base: position 7,603 of record JAABSG010000078.1, read on the forward strand.
CCCCACCCGGCTATGTCGGCTACGGCCGAGGCGGTGTCATGACCGAGGCCGTCCGCCGCCGGCCGTACTCGGTGCTGCTGCTCGACGAAATCGAGAAAGCCCACTCTGACGTCATCGAGCTCTTCTACCAGGTGTTCGACAAGGGTGTGCTGGAGGACAGCGAGGGCCAGCTGGTCGATTTCCGCAACACGCTGATTATCCTGACCTCCAATGTCGGCTCGGAGACCATCGCGGCGGCGGCCGCGCGGGGCTACACTGATCCTCGAGCGCTGGCCGCTGCGATTCGCGCGGAGCTGCTCGCCACCTTTCCCGCGGCCTTTCTCGGCCGGCTGACCGTCGCCCCCTATCTGCCGCTGGGCCCGAAGCAACTCGCCGATATCGCGCGGATGAAGCTCGATCAACTGCGCGAGCGCGTCGCCATCGGCCATGGTGCTGCGCTGACCTGGGACCGGGCGGTGGTCGAGGCATTGGTCGCCCGGGCCACCGAGACGGAGAGTGGCGCCCGCAACCTCGATGCCGTCATCGCCGATAGCCTGGCACCCCAGGTGGCCGGCCTGCTGCTCGACCACCTGGCCACGGCCGAGTCCGTGGGCTCGGTGCATGTGGCGCTCGCCGCCCACGGCGGCTTCACCCTCGACGCCCGCTAGCCATGGCCGACCTCAGCCAGGCCAACACGGCGCTTCGCCTCACCACCCCGCTCGGCCCCGACGCCCTGATCGCGCTCGGACTGCAGGGCGAGGAGCGTCTCTCGACACCATTCGAGTACACGCTCGAAACCGAGGTGGCAGCGGACGGGCTCGATCTCGCCGGCCTGCCGGGCCAGTCGGTCGACGTGACGCTGGTCGATGGCAGGGGTGGCGAGACCGTCCTCAACGCCATCGTCTGGGCGGTGCGGCAGGAAGGGCGGCGCTGCCGGCTTACCTTGCGGCCCTGGCTCGCCCGGCTCGGCCTGACCTCGGACAACCGGATCTTCCAGGACCAGAACGTCCTCGACATCCTCCAATCGATCCTGGGCGAGAACCAGTTCGGGCCCTTGCGCCAGGCAGTGACGGCGACACCCGAGCCGCGCCCCTACTGCGTGCAGTTCGGCGAGACCGACCTCGCCTTCGTCTCCCGCCTCCTGGAGGAGGAGGGCCTCGGCTACTATTTCGCGCACGCGGCCGGCCAGCACACGCTCGTCGTCTTCGACGACGCCAGCGGCTGCGACGAGGTGCTGGGCGGTGCTCTTCCCTTCCTGGCGCTGCCCGAGAGTGCGAGCTTCGGCGAGGATCGCCGCATCCAGCGCCTCTCGACCAGCACCAGCCTGGCACCCGGCAAGGTCGAGGCGCGCGACTACGCTTTCGAGACCCCGGACGAGACGCTCGAGGTGACCATCGGCAGCGCCTCGCGCGGCCTCTACCTCTATCCCGGCCGGCACGCCACGACCGCCGCCGGCGAGACCGCGGCCCGCCGGCAGTTGGAGGCGCACGAAGCGGCAGCCCGGGCGGTCGAGGGCGAGACACCCTGGCGCCCGCTGGCCGCCGGCCAGACCGTGACCTTCGAGGATGCGCCGGACACGACGCTGAACGCCCGCCACCTCGTGCGCGCCGTGCGGCGGCGAGCCGAGCGGAACCACTACGTTGCCATCTTCGAGGCGCAGCCCGCCGATGCCCCCTGGCGCCCGCCTCTGCTGACGCCCCGGCCGCGCATGGCAGGACCCCAGACCGCGGTGGTCGTCGGCCCTGCGGCCGAGGAGATCTGGACCGATCAGCACGGTCGGGTGAAGGTCCAGTTCCACTGGGACCGGCTGGGCGGTCGCGACGAGAACGCGTCCTGCTGGCTCAGGGTGGCCCAACCCTGGGCCGGCGCCGGTTGGGGGGCCGTGGTGCTGCCACGGATCGGCCAGGAGGTCGTCGTCAGCTTTCTCGACGGCGATCCCGACCGGCCGCTGGTCACCGGTGTGGTCTACAACGCCAGCAACCCGCCACCTTATGCGCTCCCCGCCGAGCAGACCAAGACGACGCTCAAGAGTGCCAGCTCGAAGGACGCCGAGGGCTTCAACGAGCTCTGCTTCGAGGACAAGGCCGGCGAGGAGGAAGTCTATCTCCACGCCCAAAGGGACCTGACATTCGAGGTCGGCAACGACGAGACGGCGACCATCAAGAACAGCCGTACCGTCACGATCGAGGAGGGCGACGACAGCCTCACCCTGAGCAAAGGCAAGCGAATCGTGAAGGTCGAGGCCGGTGACGAGACTCACGAGGTGGGCGGCAAGCGCTCGCTCACCGTGACCGGTGACGAAACCCGCGAGAACGGTGCCAAATATAACCACAACGTCAAGGGCGCTGCCACGCTGACCATCGACGGCGCCCTGACGATCAAGGTGGGAGGCGACGTGACGATCGAGGCGGGCGGTGCGATGACCCTGAAGTCCGGCGGCGCCTTCTCGATCAAGGCCGGCAGCTCGCTCTCATTGAGCGCCGGAACGTCGGCGACGCTCGAGGCCGGCACCAGCGCCGAGCTTTCCGGTGGCACCACCGCGACGGTCAAGGGCGCGGCCAGCGGCGAGGTCGACGGCGGCGGCATGCTGACGCTCAAGGGCGGGCTGGTGAAGATCAACTGAGCCCGTTCGGCGGCTACAGGCGGCGGGCGATCTCCGCCGGCACCGTCCCGCGCTGGATCTGCTCCCAGAACTCGAGCGGAATGACCTTGCCGAGCTCGGCGAGCGCCGTGCGCATCAATTGCAGCTGCCGGGCGCGCGGGATCGCCTTCATCTTGTCCGACAGGAAAATGGCCTGCCCGGTCCAGATTGCATAGACGTCCATCAGCTCGTCGGCCTTCCGGCCGAACACCTTCTTGTCGGCAAAATCGCCTTTGGCGGGGTCGACCCAGATGCCCGGCACGGTCTCTTGCGGCACGCCCAGCCTGGTGCGCAGACTGCCGACACTCTCGATTCGCCCGGCCGTCCTCGCCGTCACGTGCGCCGCATTGTCGGTGTAGGTGATCAGCGAGTTCGGGATCGCGGCCGCGGCGAGCTTCCTGAGATCGGCACCCCGCACGCCGAACTGGTCCGTCGCATAGTGGCGATCGACGTTGAAGCTGCGCCCCCGATTGCCGGGCTGCCCCGCTTCCGCCTCGAGCCCCGCCCCCTTGGAAAGTGCCTGGTAAACCTTGCCCGGCACCAGGAACGAACGAATCAACGGCCGGTAGGTCGGGTCCTGCACCTTGTACTTCTCGTACCACTTGATCGCGCGCAGCGGCTGGCCGGCATTGACCCAGAGAATCGGATTGGCCTGCGCGCCAGTGTAAATTTTGACGGCGCCGCCCGGCTGCTGAACGTCCTTGTAGTCGCTGGTGCCGTCCATGGTGATCTTGGCCTCGGCGGCCACGGTGACGTAGAGGCGCACCGCAGGCCCGCCACCTCCTTTGTTGCCGCCGAAGAACTCCTGCTCGACGAAACCGCGATAGATCACCCGGTTGTGGTCGTCGTCGCCGAGCTTACGCCCCTTGATCCGGGACGGCGGCACGTAGCCGAAGCGGGCATGGCCGAGGACCGGGGTCGAGGTCGCCGTTACGTACTTGCCGAAGTCGACCGTGGTGGCGCTCCCCGGCACTGCCTTGCTCTTGCCCAGCGCGTCGAAGTCGTCGGCGATGAGCTGCGAAACCCGAGCCTGGGTAGCCCAGGGCCCGAGAACCTGGCGGACATAAACGTCGAGCTCCTCGAAGCCGCGCCGCCTCGCCGCCGCGGCTTCGAGCCGGTTGGCGCGCCGGTCCATGATGATGTCCCGACTGCGATACTTGTTCGGCTGGTCGGTGTTTCGGCCCCGATATGGCTGAATGGCGGCCGCCATCGGCGGCAGCATCAGGTCGCCGGGCGCAGGTCGGCCGGCATCCGCCGGCTTTGCTTGCACCGTGCCGATGACGGCCGCCGCCCGCACCCCGGCGCGATCCGCTTCCGCTTCCAGCACCGCGTCCTGCACCACCGTCACGGCACCGGCCCCGCCGCGCACCCGCCCCTGCCGTTGCTGCACGACATGCGCGAGCTCGTGGCCGAGCAGGCGCCGCCCTTCGGCCGTCTCGGGCTGGTAGCGGCCAGGCGCGAAATAGAGGTCCGAGCCGGCGGTGAAGGCGACAGCACCAATGCTCTGGGCCTGCGGACCGACATGAATGCGGACATCGGCAAAGCCGGCCCCCAGCGCCTGCTCCATTTGCACCCGCAGCGCTTCGGGCAGGGCGCTGCCCGGTCCGGTCGTGCGTAGCACGCTCGGATCGACGGCAACGCCGGTGCGGCCGCCTTGCCGCTGGGTAGTCGTCACCGCCGCCTGCGGCTGGACGACGCTACGGCCACCGGAAAAGAGACCTTGGATGACCCGAGCACGCATCGCCTGTTCCCCTGAAGCTGGAGCGATAGCCATTGCACACATCAGGGATCGATATCAACTATAGGTTGATAATTGAGCCAGCTCGGTCGGTGTCACATGCCCAGCCCAGACCCACCCGTCGACCCGAAGTTCGCCCTGGACCCGCCGCCCCTCGACGGACTGGTCAGACGCCACGACGCCGACGGCCGGCTGGTCGAGGAGGCGAGCTTCCGTGCCGGGCGCTTGCACGGGCCGTTCCGCCTCTGGGGTCCGGACGGGTCGCTGCGCCGCGAGGCCCCTCATGTCGACGGCCTCGCGGACGGCCTCGCCACCGACTACGACGAGACCGGGCAAAAATTGGCCGAAACCAGCTGGCAGGCCGGCCTGCGCCATGGCGAGGCGCGCCTCTTCACCGATGGGCGGCTGAGCCAATCGATGCACTGGCGGGCCGGCAGACTCGACGGCCCGCTCCACGTCTTCGGCCCCACGGGCGCGCTCGTCGCCCTGATGCCGTATCAGGCCGGCAGGCTGCACGGCACCGTCCAACTCTATGATCCGCAGGGTCGCCTGCTGCTCGAGGCCGAGCACGCCCACGGTCGGCGCCATGGCCCGAGCGTGCAGTACGATGCCGATGGACGGGTGGTCGAGCGTGTCGCGTATATCGAGGGCCGGCCAAAAGGCGCCCCAGTCGCGGTTCAGTCGAACCAGTCGGTCGCGCCCGTCGCCGCGGACCCGCTGCACGCCTTCTACGCCGGCCTCGCTCGGGAGGGAGCAGGCAAGGCGGACTGACCGGGCCGCTTCAGCTCACCTGCACCGTCGCCTGTCCGGCGAAGCTGATCTGGATCATCCCGCCCCAGAGGCAGGTCAGCATGCAGCCGTCGTGCAACGCCGGCTGGCCGCCGATCAGCGTCGTCACCGCCCCTGGCGCCCAGGGTGCGGCCGTTGCCGGTATGCAGGGCATCGGCGTCAAGGCACCCATCGCCGCCGCGGTCGCCGCCGCGACCTGCGGGTTGGCGAGGCTCGAGCACATGCCGAACGCCGGAATGTTCGCCATCGGCGCAAAGTCCATGATGGTCGCGGCCAGCGGCCCTCCGGCCATCACCGGCCCCCCGGTCAGCGCACTGAGTGCCGCAGGGGCCGCACCGAAGCTGCACGTCATCATCGCACCGCTGACCACTTGCATCGGCATGCCGCCTCTCCTGCCGCTAACGCTTGCGCCTCCAGGCTGGACACGCGCCAGACCGTGCGGCTGCATAGCACGAATAATCGCCCTGGGGTTGATAAGCTTGCAGCCCACCGGGCGCGGGCTGCCACCCCGAGCCGGGCTGCCACCGCGGGAAGTCGCACCGTTTCACCTTGCGACGGCGGCCACGATGTCGGCCGCGTCCAGCGTGTGCCCGATTGCCCGACATCCAGCTCTTGCCGTGCAAGCGGTCGCAGGCTGGCGGCTTCGCCCGGCAGCGTGTCACCATCGCCAGTAGTAGCCGCGAGGAATCGCCGTCGATCGAGCTGCGGGCAACGCTCGTCGAACGCCAAAGACGGCGCGCGCGATCTTCCCGCCGATACGCGAAAAGAGTTGGTATCTGCGCCAATGCTCCGAGTGCTTCGTCGTGTCCCGACTTATTCGGGCCGAAATGCCCGGAAGCGAACCCGGGGAAACAATGAATACGTCGACCTTTTTGATGATCCGAGCCGACATCAGGCAACCGGGCTCTTGCAGGCACGGCTTGGCGCAGGCGATCTGAGAAAAGCCATTGAAACAACGCCTCGACGCCGTTGTTCGATCGCCGAATCGGGCGAAGGCAATGTCGATGGACGCCGTCGACCCCGCTCTCGACGGCGGCAAAGAATTCGGCGACTATTCCTAGAAGGCGCGCAGGCTGCTTCAGAAGGCACGCGCGATGGAGAAATCGATGACGTCTTCCATGGCGTCGCGGTGGGGCGAGGGGGCGAAGGTTCGGAGCGCTGTTCGGGCGCGTTCGCCGGAGGCGCGGGCGCGGGCGAAGGTGGCTTCGAGCGTGCGGTGCTTGTCGAGGAGGCGTTGCGCTTCGGCGAGGTCCGGCGGGGCCTGATTCTCGGGCGCGCCGATCACCCGCTCCCAAAAGGCGCGCTCGTCAGCGTCGCCACGGGCGTAAGCGAGGAGGACCGGCAGGCTCGCCTTGCCCTCGCGGAAATCGTCGCCGATGGTCTTGCCCAGCATGGCTTCGCGGGCCGAGTAGTCCAGCGCGTCGTCGACCAGCTGAAAGGCGATGCCGAGTTCCTCGCCGTAGACCTCGAGGGCCTGCTCGGCCTCGGCCTCGCGCTCGGCGACGACGGCGCCGATCTGGCAGGCGGCGCGGAAGAGGGCCGCGGTCTTGGCCTTGATGACCTCGAAATAGGCGGCCTCGGTGGTGCCGACCTCGCCCGCGGTCATCAGCTGCGCCACCTCGCCCTCGGCGATGACGGCCGAGGCGTTGGACAGCAACTCGAGGACGCGCAGGCTGCCGTCCTGGACCATCAGCTGAAAGGCGCGGCTGAACAGGAAGTCGCCGACCAGCACCGGCGCCTTGTTGCCCCAGAGCGCGTTGGCCGTGGACCGGCCCCGCCTGAGGTCGCTCTCGTCGACCACGTCGTCGTGCAGGAGGGTGGCGGTGTGGATGAACTCGACGGATGTCGCCAAGCCGATATGCCGGTCACCAGCGTGGCCGGCGAGCCTGGCGGAAAGCAAGGTGAGGGTCGGGCGGATGCGCTTGCCGCCGGCCGCGATCAGATGCCGGGCGAGCTCGGGGATCATGCCGACCTCGCTCTGCAGTCGGTCGAGGATCAGCGCATTGACCTTCGCCATGTCGTCGGCGACGAGATGTTTCGCCCGGTCGAGGCTCGGTTCGGCCGGCGTCGTCTCGGCGACGGAGGGCAGAGGAAGAGCGGTCAAAACGGCGTACTCCAGAAGAACGGCAGGCACTGGTCGAGGCGGGTGGCAGGGCTCGAAACCGACGCCGGTGTCGCGGCCACTCGTCACCGGCTTCCTGGACCATCTCGCTTGCCAGCGCCCGAGGCGCTAGCTACCACGCGCCTTGTCGTTCTGGCAAACTTCTGCGGCAGCGGCGAAAGGCGACACGCGGTCCCGGCATGGTCGAATTGGTGCGTAGTAACGATCTCGTCTACCTCTCCTGGGTCGAGGCCGTCCTCGCCGGGGCCGGGATCGGCTGCGCGCTGACCGACCAGTACACCAGCGTGATCGAGGGCAGCATCGGTGCCATCCCCAGGCGCATCCTGGTCGACAGCGATGACCTGATTCGTGCCCGGCGCGTGCTGGCCGAGGCCGAGGCCGGGCTCTGAGCGGGTGGCGGCCACGACCATCGATGCGCTGCTCGGCGGTCGGATCGTCCTGGAGCAGCCGGCCCGGGGCTTTCGCGCCAGCATCGACGCCGTCCTGTTGGCCGCCGCCGTCGATGTGCGGCAGGAATCGAGCGTGCTGGATGTGGGCTGTGGCACCGGTGCCGCGGCCTTGTGTCTCGCCTGGCGCCGGCCGGACTTGGCGATCACCGGGCTCGAGATCGACCCGCTGACGGCCGCCTTGGCCCGGGACAATGTCGCGCGGAACGGCCGCGGCCAGCACCCGCCCGGCGCGGTCACGGTCGTGTCGGGCGACCTCATGGCCCCCCCCGAGGCCTTGGACGAGGCGCTGCCCGACGCGCTGCGGGAGCCGTTCGCCGCCGTCATGACCAATCCGCCTTTCCATCCGCCGGCAGGCGCGCCGGCCCGCGATCGCGGCCGGGCGGTCGCCATGCGCGATGCCGAGGGGCCGGCGGGCTGGCTCGGCGCTTGTTCGAGGCGATTGATGCCCGGCGGGCGGCTGGTGCTGATCCATCGGGCCGATCGGCTGCCGAGTATCCTGGCAGCCCTCGAGCCGGTGGCCGGGGCGATCGAGATCATTCCGCTCTGGCCCAAAACCGGCAGTGCGCCGGCGAAGCGGGTGATCGTTCGTTGTCGCAAGGGCGCCCGCGGCCCGGCGATCCTCCGGCCGGGGCTTGTCCTCCACGACCGCACGGGCATCTTCACCGAAGCGGCCGAGGCGATTCTGCGCCATGGTGCCGCCCTCGACGAGGTGCTGGAGGTCGGCTGAGGCCGCTCGGCGCCCCGTTCTTCGACCATGAAGGAGCTCGGATCTTGCCTTGGTATCGGCCGCGTTGGTTCAGGCGGCGCAGCGTCACCGTCCCCGTCATTCGCCTCAGCGGCGTCATCGGCGCCGTGCCCTTCAAGAGCGGGCTCACGCTGCAGGGCATCGAGCCGACCCTGGCCGCCGCCTTCGCCGTCAAGAGCGCGCCGGCGGTGGCGCTCGTGATCAACAGCCCCGGCGGCTCGCCCGTCCAGTCTTCGCTGATCGCCAAGCGCATCCGCGATCTCGCCGCCGAGAAGCAAAAGCCGGTGATCGCCTTCGTCGAGGACATCGCAGCCTCGGGCGGCTACTGGTTGGCCCTGGCGGCGGACGAGATCTTCGTCGATCGTTCGTCGATCGTCGGCTCGATCGGCGTCATCTCCTCGGGCTTCGGTTTCAATGGCGCGATCGAACGCCTGGGTATCCAACGCCGGGTGCACACGACCGGGCCCAGAAAGGCGCTGCTCGACCCCTTCCGCCCGGAGCAGCCGGGCGACATCGAGATCCTGCGCGAGTTGCAGGACGATATCCTCTCGAGCTTCAAGGCGCTGGTCGAGAGCCGGCGTGGCCCGAAGCTCGCCTTGCCGAGCGACGAGCTCTATTCCGGTCGGGTCTGGAGCGGCGACAAGGCGGTGGCCCACGGTCTGGTCGACGGCATCGGCGATCTACGCGGTATCCTG
>JAABSG010000079.1 GCA_011390475.1 Geminicoccaceae bacterium
CGCTGCGGCCGGTCGCGATGATGATGTCGGGACGGAGCGCCTTGGCCTCCTCCGGCGTCACCTCGGGATCCGGGTTGGCCATGGCGAAGATGATCGGCTTGGGCGCCATCGATTCGACCATCGCGGCCGAGAAGGCGCCCTTGATCGAGAGCCCGAGCACGACGTCGGCGCCGGCCATGGCATCGGCTAGCGTGCGCGCCTCGGTCGGCACCGCATGCGCCGATTTCCACTGGTTCATGCCGTCCGTCCGGCCCTGATAGATCACCCCCTTGGTGTCGCAGAGGATGACGTTCTCGTGCGGCATCCCCATGGCCTTGATAAGCTCGACGCAGGCGATCCCGGCGGACCCCGCGCCGTTCACCACCATCCGCGTCGTGGCGATCGACCGGCCGGTAAGGTCGAGGGCGTTGATCAGCCCGGCCGCCGCGATGATCGCCGTGCCGTGCTGGTCGTCGTGAAAGACCGGGATGTCCATGAGCTCGCGCAAGCGCTGCTCGATGACGAAGCATTCGGGCGCCTTGATGTCCTCGAGATTGATCCCGCCGAAAGTCGGGCCCAGGAGCTTGACGCAATCGACGAACGCATCGACGTCCTCGCTGTCGACCTCGAGATCGATGCTGTCGATATCGGCGAAGCGCTTGAAGAGCACAGCCTTGCCCTCCATCACCGGCTTCGAGCCGAGGGCCCCGAGATTGCCGAGGCCGAGCACGGCCGTGCCGTTCGAAATCACCGCCACGAGATTGCCCTTGGCGGTGTAGTCGTAGGCCTTGGCCGGGTCGGCCTGGATGGCGAGACAGGGGGCGGCGACGCCCGGGCTATAGGCGAGCGAGAGGTCGCGCGAGGTGGTCAACGGCTTGGTGGGCGTGATCTCGAGCTTGCCCGGGCGGCCCTTGCTGTGCAGCTCGAGGGCTTCCTCGTTGGTCACCGGTTCGCTGTAATCGCTGGTCGGCCGCAGCGGCGGCAGATCGTCGGCACCCATCAGATCGTCCTCGCCCAGCAGGTGGCTCTGGGCGTGCCGGTCGTCGTCCGACCCGTGTCGCTGCGGTCGCGTTGCCGTCATCAGACCGTCCTCCCTGGTGCCCGCAGCACTGGTCGCCGTCGCCCGGCCGGCGCTGCCACGCTTTGTTGATACCCGCCTCGAGGGGTGGCGGACAAGCATGCCGCTTTTTCGCGCGGGCGGTAGGCAAATCTTAAAGAATGCGGCGGATAATGGCGCGCATGTGCAGATCGAAGGGGAGATTTGATCGATGCAGTGCTGGATGTCTCGCCGCCGCCTCGCCGGATGGTGCCTGGCCGCTGGGCTCGTTGCCGCCGGCTGCCTGGCCGAGCCGACCGACGCCATGGCCAACGCGCCCAAGGTGATCGCCGGGGCCGTCACCGTCGACGCCGACGGTGTCATCGAGCTCGTCCAGAGCCGGTCCGATCTCGTCATCCTGGACAATCGTCGCCAGGGCGACTTCGACGACGGTCATATCGAGGGCGCCGTCCGCTTGATCGACGACGACATCGTCGGCCCCGATGTGCTCGAGGCGCACGGCGTGTCCAAGACGACGCCGGTCCTCTTCTACTGCAACGGTCCAGCCTGTGGCCGGGCCGCCATCGCCACAAAACGGGCCGTCGACTGGGGCTTCGAGAACGTTTTCTATTATTACGAGGGTATGACCGAGTGGAAGGCCATCGGCCTGCCGCTGGCGCGCTGAGCCGATGGTCGACCGGCGACCGACCGACACGGCCGAAAGCATGCTGTGCGACGCCGCAGCCCCCACACCGGCGGCGGCCGGATCCGGGCATGGACCGGGTGGCAGCGGCCTCGGGGCTTACTGGGCGTCGCTGGGCGAGGCCAGCCGGCGAACACTCGGCATGCTGACGGCGGCGATGATGACGATCATCGTCGCCACGATCGGCGCCGGTCTCTACACCACGGAACGCTACGCCGATCTCGCCTACGCGTTCATGACCGAGCAGACCCAGACCGTGCTCGACATGGCGGTGGCCGATCTCGTCTGGAACGACTATCGCCAGGGGGTGAGCGGACTCGCGGGCGAGATCGCGGGCGACCTTCGCCAGCCCTTCGCCGCCGGTGACGCGGCGGCGCTCTCGGCGGTCCTCGCCGATGCCGGTCGGCGCGACGCCGTCTCGTCCGGCGCGATCGGCCTGCTCGGTGCGCAGGTGCTCGACCTCGAGCTCGCCACGCTGGCGTCGAGTGGACTGACAGAGGGTGGACTGGCGGAGGCCGGGCCGGCTGCACCCGTGGCCGCGTTTCTCGCGGGCCGTGATGGCAACGACCGGCTGGTCACCGAGCCTGTCGTCTGGCTCGACGACGGGCGACCGGTGATGACCATGGTGGCACCGCTCGGCGGCCTTCGGCTCGCCGGCTACCTGCTCGTCCACACCGATCTCGCCCCGGCGCTCGCCGGCCTCGACAGTCGGGTCGGTCTCGAGCTCGTGGTGCGCAGCCTCGACGGGGCGAGGACCATCGCCGCGCTCGACGGGTTTCGCAATGCACCCGACGCCGTGACCCGCCCGGCGCGGCTTCGGCTGCACGGTCCGGTCGGGGTCGACGAGACGACGGCCACGATCCTGGCACAAATCGACGGGGTGATCGAGACGACCGCCCTGAGCGACGCGCTGGCCGCCCGCCGGCTCGGTTACATCGCCCTCAGTATCGTACTCGGGCTGGGTCTGGCCGCCGGCGCGATCGCCCTCGTGGCGCAGCGCCTGCGCCGGGCAGAAGCTGCCCGCAGCGCGGCCGAGGCCACGAGCGCGGCCGAGCAGATTGCCACGAGACGCCGGCTTGCCGACGATCTGGAACGCGAGTTCCGCGGCTTCGCCGAAACCATGGCCGCCACGGCCAGCCGTTTCGAGGGATATGCCGAGGGCGTGGCCGGATCGGCCCGCAGCGCCAGCGGGCAGTCCCGCGCGGCACTCGACGATGGCGCCGAGGTCGCCGAGCGGACCACGGCCGTAGCCGCCGCGGCCGAGGAGCTCACCGTCTCGATTCGCGAGGTCGGCCGACAGGCCGCCGAGGCTCGGACAGTGGTCCAGAAAGCCGAGGCTCGGGCCCAGACCACCGACGCCCTGGTGCGTGAGCTGGCAGCGGCGGCCGAGCGGGTCGGCGGGGTGATCGGCCTGATCCAGGACGTCGCGAGCCGGACCAGCCTCCTGGCCCTGAACGCCTCGATCGAGGCCGCGCGCGCCGGCGAGCAGGGTCGCGGCTTTGCCGTGGTCGCCACCGAGGTCAAGGACCTCGCCGGCCAAACCGCCGAGGCCACCCGAGAGATCGCGGCGCAAGTGGCGGCAATGGGCGCGACGATCCAGGCTGCCAACGACGCTCTGGGGGCCATCGGCAACACGGTCCGTCGGGTCGCCGGGATCACCGAGACGGTGGACGAGGCGGTAGACGGTCAGGCGGCCGCGACCGTCCAGATAGCGTACGATATCCGGGCCGTCGTCGAGGCTACCGAAGCCACCGCCCGGCGGCTCGGGGCGATTGTCGAGAATGCGGATACGGCAGGCGAGGCGACCGCCGACCTCATGGCCGGTGCCGGCCAGCTCGGGCACGAGGCCCGTGCGCTGCTGGAGCGGGTCGATGCGATGCTCGATCGCCTACGTGCCGCTTGACCGGGCGTGGCCGGCGCCTGGTCGACGAAGCGATGGCCCACCGGGCTGCCGCCGTCCGCCCGTCGCCGGGTGCGCGGATTGCCGTTTTGCCGTTTTGCCGGGTGCCGGGAGCGACCGGCCGCTTGCTTGATTCGAGCGGTTTGGTCAAGAAACGCCATCCGCCGAGAGGAGAAACGGCCATGGCGCTCGCGGCAAGTCTCGATCTGGATGCCTACAAGCCGGCCGAGATCGCCCGGCGGGTCGAGGCAGTCGGCGTTGCCAAGGCAGCGCTCGGCATTGTCGAGACGGTGACCCTGGGCGTTCTGGCCGGGGCCTTCATCGCCTTGGGCTCGATCTTTTATCTCTTGGTCATGACCGAAAGCGGACTCGGCTTCGGGCCGGGTCGGCTGCTCGGCGGATTCGTCTTCTCGCTCGGCCTCGTTCTGGTGGTCGTGGCCGGCGCCGAGCTCTTCACCGGCAACAACCTCATCGTCATGGCCTGGATCGACAAAAAGGTGACGAGTGCCGCGCTGTTGCGCAACTGGACGCTGGTCTACGGCGCCAACTTCGCGGGGGCCGTTGGCACCGCCGTTTTGGTGACACTCGCCGGCACGCTCGCCATGGGGGACGATGCACTGGCCGAGACGGCCTTCGCGGTCGCCGCGGCCAAGACGGAAATCGTCTGGCACGAGGCCTTTTTTCGCGGCGTGCTCTGCAACGTGCTGGTCTGCCTCGCCGTCTGGCTGACTTTCGCCGCGCGCGACGTCACCGGCAAGATCCTGGCGATCATCCTGCCGATCTCGGCCTTCGTCGCCCTCGGCTTCGAGCATTCGGTCGCCAACATGTTCTTCTTGCCGCTGGCGCTGCTCAACGGCGCGCCTGGGGTCACGGTCGCCGGCATGGTCGGCAATCTGGTGCCGGTCACGCTCGGCAATGTCGTCGGCGGCGGTGGTCTCGTCGGCCTCGTCTATTGGCTCTGCTATCGCCCGGGCGACGCGCCGGCGACGCCCGGCTGAGGCTCGCGGTCGGCTTGGGTGGACGGGAACCCTGCCTGCGGCCGCGCGGTTGGTGGCAAGATTAACGGTTTTCCATCTGCCGTGAAACGCGTAAGAGGCCCGAGTGGCGAACTGCAAGAGGTACGAGAACGATGATGTCGATGCCCGAGCAACGGACGATGCGGCGGCGCGCGATGCTCACCGCTGCCGGGGCTACCGCCATGACCGCGGCCGTCCCCGCTGTTGCGGCGACCCGGCCCGATCGCTTGAGCCTGCACAATCTACACACCGACGAGACCCTGGATGTCGTCTTCCGTAGCGGCAACGGGTACGATCGGAACGCCTTGGCGGCCCTCGACCAGATCCTCCGCGACTGGCGGCAGGACGAAATCCTGCCGATCGACCCGAGGCTCTACGACATGATGGCCGCGATCGCGGCCCGCACCGGCCAGCCGCCCCGCTTCGGCATCATCTCCGGTTACCGCTCGCCGAAGACCAACGAGATGCTGCGGCGCAATGGCGGTGGTGCCGCCAAGCGCAGCCTGCACATGGTCGGCCAAGCCATCGATCTGCGCCTGGAGGGTACGGCTCTCGACACCCTTCGCCGAGCCGCCATCGAGCTCGGCCAGGGCGGGGTGGGCTTCTACTCACGCTCGGGCTTCGTCCATATCGACACCGGCGAGGTGCGTAGCTGGGGCAGCTGACACCAAGCTCGCCTCACCAGAGCCGGCTTCCGCATCACGCGGCACCGGCGACTTCAGCAGGCGGGTACCGTCGCGACAGCGGTAATGGTGATGATTTTCGGCTCTGACTAGGATGCTCGCGGCCTCTTTCCGGGATCCGGGAGATACGTAGCGCCTCGTCATTGATTTGCCCGTCGCGAGCGATGCCCGCAGCGCCGAAGCGCGCCCCAGATCTTCGGTTGGAGCGCATGCAGCGGCAATGGCCGGCGGGCTTCGTCCGACGTCCGGAGGAAGGTTCCGGCGCGCAGCGCGGCTGCTCTGACCTCACGCGGCCGCGCCGCCCACCATTTCTGCCGCATCGCGGCCATCGGGACATTTTTTCGGTAGCCCGTTAACGATTTTGTAACATTCGGGCCCTATCGTCGTGAAAGCGTCGGGGTCGCCGGATGACACATCCCGTCGATCGGCGCAAAAACCACTTTAGGTTTAGTAAAACTTTTGGTATTCTACCTATAATAAACTTTCGGGGAGCTACCGGATGATCATCTCCAGGATGCGCACGACCGACAGCCCGGAACACTCGGCACAGCGACTGCTGGACCGGTTCGCCGGCGACCTCGCAACCGTCGAGCGCTACATCGTCGACGAGGAGCTGGCTGCGGCTTTGCGCCACGACGATTACGACAGCTACCTGCACTGGCGTCGGATCAAGAGCATCTGCGTCGGGCTCGCGGCCGAACGCCGGCTCGGCGAGCGAGCGGGTCTCGCGCCGATAGCGCCCCGCGCCCCAGCCCTCGTGGGCTAGTCCCGATCGGGCCAAGGCAACCGTCCGGGCGATGACGAGGGTCCGGCAGCTGTTTCGGGCCTGCCCTCATGGCGGACCAGCGGGCCCTCGCCGCCTACCATCCGCGATCGGCGGGCGAGGTTCGTGCCGGGTCGGCGTCACACGCGCTCGATCGTGCGTCGCCACTCGGTAGAAGTAGCCATCGACACGCGTGATCTTCGGCATCGGCCGGGGCGCGGTCGGCTGATCCCACCCGGTGCACGGGCGCCGGAAAAATCACCGGCCCCGACCACGGTCGCGCCGGTCGTCCAACGGCAGCGTCGCGCCCGCCGCTCGTCGGTCCACTCACGCAGAGCACAGCCGGCCGGAGGTGTGCAGACGGCCCAGCGGTTTCGAGCACGATCTCGGCCTCGGGCGGCATGCGGTCGGCTGCTGTCGTGAGCTCGGCCTGCGGCTACCAAGGCACCGCGGACGGTGAGGGCGACGCGCGGAGCGGGTCCGAGACCCACGGCCGCGCTCGCTCTGCTGCCCGACTCGGCCGGTTTGTCCGATCCCGTCTCGTCGATCGTCGGCCGATTGCATTGGCTCGACCTGCCGGCAGCCGCGACAGCCGCGCGGTCACCGACCACTGGAGTGGCCGGCGCCGGGGAGCTCGGCCAAGGCCCGTCTTCCGCCGTGAGCGTCTTGGTGCCCGAGCCCTGGCACCCGCGCCACGGTACCCGCGCCTCGATGTCGGCGTTGCACGGCACCCGCGCCCATGGTGAAGAGCCGACGACGATGACGCCGGCGTTGTTCGAGGTGGTGACGGCACCGCCATCCAGGCGGCGGCATCCCGGCCTCGATCTCGGGTCGGGCAGAGCGTTCAGGCAGCCAGCAGATGCCGCGACCCGAAGGCCGTCGCCGCGGCAGCTGCCGCGTTGGTCTTCTGCCGCTCGACGGCGGGCTCGACGTCGGCTGCCGCGATCAGCCGGATCTCGTGGCCCAACCGGCCTGTCTTTCGGCCCAACCGGTGGCACTCGCGCAAGCTTCGCGTGCCGCCAGGCCAGGGCCTCCAGGGAAGACGGCTGTGCGGCCGGGCAATCGGGCTGCTGTTCGCGTCCTAGAACATTTTCACGCTGACCGTACATAACCCGCATTCTCTATGTAGTTTTGGCATTCGGCTGGCGAGAAGCAGTTGAGCAGCTTGCCGATGGTGATCCAAAGGCCCTCGATGGTGCGTTCGGCGGCCGTTCTGAGCAGTGCCTTGAGCTTGGCGAAGGCGTGCTCGATTGGGTTGAGGTCGGGCGAGTAGGGTGGCAGGTAACGCAGCTCGGCACCCTTGGCCTCAATCGCCTGGCGCACCCCCTGGACCTTGTGCGCGGCCAAGTTGTCCATGATGACGATGTCGCCGGGCGCGAGATTCGGGGCGAGCATCTGCTCGGTCCAGGCCCGAAAAGTCGGGCCGTCCATCGCACCGTCGAGCACGTAAGGTGCTATGAAACCGCAATTTGTCAGGCCGCCGACGAAGGTCGTGCTCTTCCAGTGGCCGTGCGGCAAAGCCATGTCGAGCCGCTCGCCACGCCGGCACCGGCCGTAGCGACGGGCCAGCTTGGTCGACGCCCCGGTCTCGTCGATGAAGACCAATCGGCCCCGGCTCAGCGCAGCTTGCTCGGCGCGCCAGGCGTCACGCTGCTCGGCGATGTCGGGCCGATCCTGCTCCTCTGCCCGCCCGGACTTTTTTTTAGCGTCAGCCCGAGTCGGATCAGGGTGTTGTGCATCAGCCCGAGGCTCGCCGCCACGCCATGCGTCTCGAGCAGCCAGGCACGCACCTCCTCCAACGTGACGTCCGGCCGCCGCACGACCTCGGCCCGGATCGCATGATGATAGGGTGCAAGCTTCAGTTCCTGCTGGTTGCGCTGCCGCCGGGCGGTCGTCTCCCCGGTCAATCGCCGTCGCTTCAATGCCTTGTAAATGAACGAAACACTGACACCAAAACGCTCCGCCGCAGTCTTCGCCGGGAGCCCGCCATCCACCGCCGCCAGCACCCGCTCCCGCAAATCCGCCGAATAACTCTGCCCCGAACGCCACGCCATCACCCTTCTCCGATCCAGCACAACCGAGAAGTATGAATCACATCCTGTTGCAGATGGGAATCGGGAAAAGATTCCGGTCAGCCTGAATCTGCTCTAGCAGCATTCCCGCCCGCAGCCGCCGACCCAAAGGAACGGAGCGGCGTGGGGAGGCGTTGCCTCCCCACTGGCGTTGTCGGCTCAGTGCGCGCCGAGGACGGCGATGATCAGGAGGGCCACGATGTTGATGATCTTGATCATCGGGTTGATGGCCGGGCCGGCGGTGTCCTTGTAGGGGTCGCCCACGGTGTCGCCGGTGACGGCGGCCTTGTGCGCTTCGGAGCCCTTGCCGCCGTAATGGCCTTCCTCGATCAGCTTCTTGGCGTTGTCCCAGGCACCACCACCCGAGGTCATCGAGATGGCGACGAAGATGCCGGTGACGATCGTGCCCAGCAGCATCGAGCCCAGGGCGGTGAAGCCTGCCGCCTGGCCGCCGATGGCATAGACCACGAAGTAGACGACGATCGGGGCGAGGACCGGCAACAGCGAGGGGATGATCATCTCCTTGATCGCGGCCTTGGTCAAAAGGTCCACCGCCGTGCCGTAATCGGGCTTGGAGGTGCCGGCCATGATCCCCGGATTCTCGCGGAACTGGCGGCGCACCTCCTCGACGATCGCACCCGCCGCCCGGCCCACGGCCTGCATGCCCATCGAGCCGAAGAGGTAGGGCAGCATGCCGCCGATGAAGAGCCCGACGACCACATAAGGATCGGACAGCACGAAATTGACGGTGATGTCCGGAAAGTAGTGGGTGAGATCCTGGACGTAGGCCGCGAAGAGAACGAGTGCGGCGAGGCCGGCGGAGCCGATGGCGTAGCCCTTGGTGACGGCCTTGGTGGTGTTGCCGACGGCGTCCAGCGCGTCGGTGGTCTCGCGCACAGAGGCCGGCAGATCGGCCATCTCGGCGATGCCGCCGGCATTGTCGGTGACCGGGCCGTAGGCGTCGAGCGAGACGACGAGGCCGGTCATCGCCAGCATGGTGGTGGCGGCGAGGCCGATGCCGAAGAGGCCGGCGCTCAGATAGGCCAGGAGAATGCCGGCGCAGATGACGAGGACCGGCAAGGCGGTCGCTTCCATCGAGACGGCGAGGCCCTGGATGACGTTGGTGCCGTGGCCGGTGGTCGAGGACTTGGCGATGCTTTTCACCGGGCGGAAGTTGGTGCCGGTGTAGTACTCGGTGATCGACATCAAGGCGCCGGTGACGCCGAGGCCGATCAGGGTGCAGTAATAGGCTTGCCGGCCGCCGAACTCGGCCACGACATTGCCGCCGACGGTCGCGACATAGCCATCGCCGCTGAAGCCGAGGACCAGCCAGGTGAAGGGCAGGAGGAGGACGACCGAGATGCCGGCAGCGCCCCAAAAGCCCTTGTAGAGGGCGCCCATGATGTTCTTCTTGGGGCCGAGCTTGACCAGATAGGTGCCGGCCAGGGAGCCCAGGAGGCAAACGGCGCCGATGACCAAGGGATAGAGCATCAAGGTCGCGGAGACCTCGGTGGTGAAGAAGATGGCGGCCAGGAGCATGGTGGCGACCACGGTCACCGCATAGGTCTCGAAGAGGTCGGCGGCCATGCCGGCGCAGTCGCCGACATTGTCGCCCACGTTGTCGGCGATCACCGCCGGGTTCCTCGGATCATCCTCGGGAATGCCGGCCTCGACCTTGCCGACCAGATCAGCACCCACATCCGCACCCTTGGTGAAGATGCCGCCACCGAGCCTGGCGAAGATCGAGATCAAGGACGCGCCGAAGCTGAGGCCGACCAGGGCCTCGAGGATGGTGCGCAAGTCGATGCCGATGGCCAGGAGGATGCCGTAATAGATGGCGACCGAGAGGAGTCCGAGGGCCACGACCAGCATGCCGGTCACGGCACCCGCCTTGAAGGCGACGTCGAGGCCGGCGGCGAGGCCGTTCTCGCCCGAGGCCGCCTGGGCGGTGCGGACATTGGCCTGAACCGAGATGTTCATGCCGATATAGCCGGTCACCGCCGAGAGCACGGCGCCGATCAGGTAGCCGATGCCGACGGCGAAACCGAGAAAGTAGGTGAGGAGAAGGAAGATCACGACACCGACGATGGCGATCGTTCGGTACTGTCGGTTGAGATAGGCCGTGGCACCTTCCTGGATGGCGGCCGCGATCTCCTGCATCCGTTCGGTGCCGGTCGGCAGGGCCAGGATCATGTTGCGCGTGACGATACCGTAGGCGACCCCGGCACCGCCGCAGCCGATCACCAGGACCAGCAAAAACCACTCGAAACCCGACATTCCCCCTCATCCCCCTTCGAAAAAATGGCCCGACCGGACGATCGGGCACTCACGAGCCGCTGTGCTCGCATGCAGAATGACGCACGGAACCTACGCGCGGGTCCTCTTAGCGTTGTGGCCTATTTCTGTCCATGCACATGCCGGTCGCATGGCTGGCACACCGCGTGGCGAGACCAACTGTCGCCTTTCGGGAAACAAAGCGTTCAGAGCCGGCCTCTGTCAGGTCGTGCTGCAGCGCGCCATCTTCGCCGTCGTCGTCAACAACTCCGGAGAAGAAATCATGCCTGCCGTCACTCTTCGCACCCTCTTGCCCGCCACTGCCGCCCTGGTGCTCGGCATCGGCGTCATCGCCCAGCCGGCGGCCGCCGCCGACACCTTCGCCTTCGACAAGGCGCACACCGAGATCCTCTTCTCCTACAGCCACCTCGGCAACAGCCGGGCTTTTGGCAATTTTCGCGCATTCGACGGCGAGGTCATCCTCGACCGTGAGAACCCGGCCAACAGCAGCATCGACCTCACCATCGTGGCCGGCAGCATCGACAGCGGCGTCGAGGCGTTCGACACGCACCTGAAGAGCGCCGATTTCTTCGAGGTCGACACCTATCCCGAGATCACCTTCGTCAGCACCGACGTCGAGGTCACCGGCGATACGACTGCCCGCGTCACCGGTGATCTGACGATCAAGGAGCACACCCGCCCGGTCGTCCTCGACGTCACCTTGAACTATCTGGGTGAGCACCAGCTCGGCCAGTTCGTGCCGGACTACGCCGACATGGAGGTCGCCGGCTTCTCGGCCACGACCACTCTGCTCCGGAGCGAATTCGGCGTCGACATGCTGGTGCCGATGGTCGGCGACGAGGTCGCGTTGATCATCGAGACCGAATTGTTGCGGCCGGTGCCCGTCACCGACTGACCTCATCGACTGACCTTTTCGCCGCCGGGAGTTCGGCCATGCGTCTGACCAACAGCGAAGCGGGCTACGGCCTCGTCCACTGGGCGATCCATTGGGCGACCGTCGGCCTCGTCTTCTGGCTCTTCTACCTCGGTTGGACCATGACCGATCTCCCGCTGAGCCCACAGAAGTTCCAGGACTATGCGCTGCACAAATCGCTGGGCCTCACCGTGCTGATGCTCGCGGGCTTGCGCATCGTCTGGCGGCGGCTGAATGAAGTGCCGCCCTTGCCGGACGGCATGAAGCGGCACGAGACGATCCTCGCCAAGGCGACGCATCACGGCATCTACGTGCTCCTGGTGCTGATCCCGCTCACCGGCTGGCTCTATTCGGGTGCCACGGCGAGCCCGGCCAATTATTTCGGCCTTTGGGAGGTCCCGGACCTGATCGGGGCCAACGAGACGGCGGCCAAGGTCTTGAAGGTGATCCACGAATGGGCCGGCAACCTCTTGGCCGTCTTCATCATCCTGCATGTCGCGGGCGCCCTGAAGCACCACTTCATCGACCGCGACACCGTTCTCACCCGCATGTTGAGACCCGTAAAGGACTGACACCGATGCGCCGTTTTGCCCTCACCGCCGCTCTGCCGCTCGCCCTTGTCGTGGCGACGACACCCCTTTCGGCCGAGGCCCGCGACTGGCGGATGCTCGAGGACGAGAGCCGGCTCGGCTTCACCTTTCGCCAGATGGGCTCGGCCGTCAGCGGCAGCTTCGAAGAGTTTTCCACCGAGATCACCTTCGATCCGGACGACCTGGAGAATGCCTCGGTACGCACCGAGATCGTCATCGACAGCGTGAATACCGGCAATTCGGAACGCGATGCCGGGATCGTCGGCGAGGACTGGTTCGATACCGCCACATACCCGACCGCCCGTTTCGTGAGCACCGACTTCACGCATCAGGGCGGCGACGCCTATCTGGTCACGGGCGAGCTTACCGTGCGCGACATCACCGAGACGATCGAGCTGCCGATGACCATCAGCATCGACGGCGACGCCGCCACCGCCACGGGCACGATCGACCTCGACCGCCGCACCTTCGATGTCGGCCGTGGCGATTGGGCGAGTGACGCCGCGGTCGGCCACGACGTCGTCCTCGAGATCGAGGTGGTGGCCGAAGCCGCCGACTGACGCACGCCCGCTTGCCGGCCCGCGACTAGCCGGGCCGGCCATTCGCTTCGCCCGTCTGCCCGGGTAGTCGGCAAATTGTTCGCCTTTTTTTCGCGAACGTACCTCACATCACAGTCGCCCAGCCTCTTGCCGCTTAGGAGTCCCTGCAGCCGCCTCGCTGTCGCCACCATTCGGTGCCGGTCGCGAGGCAGCAAAAATCGGGGGACGCATCGATGAACGACGTGATCGCGTCGGGTGGGCGGGACGGCCACCACGCACCGAACTCGGGTGCCGCAACGACGCTGCGTCTCCTGGTCCTGTGGCTTCTCCATTGCCACGACCGAACGCGGCGGCGGCAGCAACTGGGCGTTCTCGAGCCGCATTTTCGAGACGCCGGCGGCGTAGACAACGCCGCGATCGCCAATGCACGTGACGTGCCTGATTGGCACTAGGCGGCACCATCCGCCCAAGGCCGAGGGTGGCATTCGCCCCGTCGGAACCAAGAAAGACGAACTGGAACCACCATGCACAAGCTCATGATCCTTTCGGCCGTTGCCCTCCTGGCCAGCACCACCGCCGTCCTCGCCGAGGACAATGCCGACCTCCTGCAACCGGTCAGCTACGGCGCCGTTACCGGTGAAGCGGAAAAGGACACCATGGCCTACGACATGGGCAAGGCCTCCGATCTCTGGGTTCGCTTCAGCGACGAGTGCATCATCAGCGGCGCAGCACCGGTCAAAGCGGCGTCGCTGAACGGGGCTGCACCGCGGATCAATCCGCACGAGGCCGCGCAGATCAATCCGCCGCGGTAAGCGATCGACACTGAAGCGCCGACCAGCCGCTGCGTCGGCACCCTCGGGTGTCGGCGCAACGGCGCGGGCCGCAGCGGCAGCAGGCTGGCCACCAGCCTCGGTGTCGGGCTATGCCGGACGACGAGACCCGTCTCGATCATGCCCGGAGCGATCCCGTGTTCAGCCTCCCCGATCTCCAAAGCGCCGCCAGCCTCGTCCACGCCGTCATGCCGCCGACGCCGCAATACGCTTGGCCGCTCCTGGCCGAGCGCGCCGGTTGCGAGGTTTGGGTCAAGCACGAGAACCACACACCCACGGGCGCCTTCAAGGTCCGGGGCGGGCTCGTCTACATGGACTGGCTCGCCCGAGCGCATCCCGAGGTGAAAAGCGTCATCTCGGCGACCCGCGGCAATCACGGCCAGAGCGTGGCGTTCGCAGCATCGCGCCATGGGCTGCGGGCGGTGATCGCCGTGCCGGAGGGCAACAGCGTCGAGAAGAACGCGGCGATGCAGGCGTTCGGCGCCGAGCTCGTCGTCTCTGGCGAGGATTTCGATGCCGCGCGCGAGGAAGCCAAGCGCCTCGCCGACCGCGACGGCCACTGGATGCTGCCCTCCTTCGACCAGTACCTCGTCCGGGGTGTCGCCACCTACGCCCTCGAGCTCTTCACCGCCGTCCCCGATCTCGACGTCGTCTACGTACCGATCGGCCTCGGCTCCGGCATCGCCGGGCTGATCCGGACCCGCGATCTCTTGGGCCTGAGGACCGAGATCGTCGGCGTCGTCAGCGAGGCGCTGCCGGCCTATGCGCTCTCCTTCGCGGCCGGCCATGTCGTCACCACGGCTGCAGCGCCGACCATCGCCGACGGGATGGCGACGCGGACGCCAGAGCCCGAGGCGCTCGAGATCATCCTGAAGGGGGCGTCCCGAGTCATTCGTCTGAGCGAGGCCGAGATCAAGCACGCCATCAAGGCCTACTGGACCGACACCCACAACCTCGCCGAGGGGGCCGGTGCGGCACCACTCGCCGGCCTGCTCCAGGAACGCGCCGCCATGGCCGGCAAGCGCGCCGCCGTCATCCTCTGCGGCGGCAATATCGACCTCGCCTGGTTCGAGGAGCAGGTGCTGGCCTGAGAACGCGGTCGGCTCTAAGACTGAGCGCCGTTGCCCCAGCTTTTCGAGGACGAAGCCCGTGGCCTTCACCGAAGAGGTCCTGCCGGACCGATCCGCCTTCCGGGAATCCTATACCGCCGGCCGGGCGCAGGTGGTCTGGACGACGCTGGTCGCCGACCTCGAAACCCCCGTCTCCGCCACCCTGAAGCTCGCCGAGGGCCGGCCCTACAGCTTCCTTTTGGAGAGCGTTACCGGTGGGGCGGTGCGCGGCCGCTACTCGATGATCGGCACCAAGCCGGATCTGGTCTGGCGCTGTCGGGGCAACGCGGCCGAGATCAATCGCCGAAGCCGCTTCGACCCCGACGGCTTCGTCGCCGACGAGAAGCCCACCCTCGAGAGTCTGCGGGCCGTGCTCGCCGAAAGCCGGATCGATTTGCCGGCCGAATTGCCGCCGATGGCAGCCGGCCTCTTCGGCTTCATGACCTACGACATGATCCGCCTGGTCGAGCCGGTGCCCGCGACCAACCCGGACCCGCTGGGCCTGCCCGACGCGGTCTTTCTCAGGCCGACGCTGGTCGCGGTTTTCGACAACATCAAGGATCTGGTGACCATCGTCACCCCGGTCTACCCGGACCCGTCGCTCGGCGCCGACCGGGCCTTTGATCTCGCCCTCGAGCGCCTGGCGGATGCCGTGGCCGATATGGGCCGCGGCATCGGGCCCAGCCGGCCGGCGCATACCGGCGAGCCGCCGACCCCGGTCTCGAACACCAGCCGTGAGGCCTATCACGCGATGGTCGAACGCGCCAAAGAGTACATCATGGCGGGCGACATCTTTCAGGTCGTGCCGTCCCAGCGCTTCGCCGTCCCGTTCACCCAGCCGCCCTTCGCGCTCTATCGCGCCCTCAGACGTCTCAACCCCTCGCCCTTCCTCTTCTTCCTCGACCTCGGCGGCTACGCGCTGGTGGGCTCGAGCCCGGAGATCCTGGTCCGGGTCCGCGATGGCCGCGTCACCGTCCGCCCGATCGCCGGCACCCGGCCCAGAGGGGCGACGCCGGCCGAGGACGAGGCCCTGGCCGCCGATCTCATGGCCGACCCCAAGGAGCTGGCCGAGCACCTGATGCTGCTCGACCTCGGCCGTAACGATGTCGGCCGGGTGGCGAAGATCGGCACGGTCGAGGTGACCGAGAAGATGATCGTCGAGCGCTACAGCCACGTCATGCATATCGTC
Organism: Geminicoccaceae bacterium; assembly: GCA_011390475.1. Taxonomy (GTDB): domain Bacteria; phylum Pseudomonadota; class Alphaproteobacteria; order Geminicoccales; family Geminicoccaceae; genus SLRI01. The sequence goes on from JAABSG010000079.1 coordinate 15,618, forward strand.
TCCAATGTCGAAGGCGACCTCCGTGACGACTGCGACGTCATCGACGCGCTCTTGGCCGGCTTTCCCGCCGGCACCGTTTCCGGCGCGCCCAAGGTCCGTGCCATGCAGATCATCGAGGAGCTCGAGCACGAAAAACGCGCCTTCTACGCGGGTGCGGTCGGCTACATCGCCGCCGACGGCAACATGGACACCTGCATCGCCCTGCGCACCGCACTGGTGAAGGACGGCACCATGTATGTGCAAGCCGGCGGCGGGGTGGTCGCCGACAGCGACCCCGAGGCGGAGTACCAGGAGAGCTGCAACAAGGCCCGGGCGCTGATCCGCGCCGCCGAGGAGGCCGTCAGGTACGCCAGCCGAGGGCGGTAGGGGTTTCGATACGTCAGGAGATCACGCGTGACACGGACACGGCATTTGAGGCGCAAACGAGCATGACGGCATTTACAGACATTGACGCGCTGAAAAAGGCAATTCTGGAAAACTCCCCTGCTGATTTCTTCGAAGATTTCGTTGTTCGAAAAGAAACGCCTCACTTTGGGGCCGACAAGTTAGAGTTTGTTTCTGATATTATACAGAATGACTATGGAGTTAAACCAAATCAGAACGAATTAATAGTTGTCGGATCATCAAAAATTGGCGTTGCGCTGCATAATAAAATAAAAGAAGGAAAAATTGTTGCGCCTGCATTCCGGCAATTTGGAATAGAATCTGATATAGATCTTTCGATTTGCTGTCCCGATTTTCTTAATCTGCTCTGGCACCAAATAAGCGCCTACATGTGCAAGCAACGTTATATGCCATTTCGTTACAAGAAGTTTGGCGATTACCTTGGCTACGGCTGGCTTCGATCAGATCAATTTCCGAGCGCTTCAGCTCCACATCTCGTAAAGTGTGATAACTTGCGGTTCGCGCTTGGAAAAATTAGAAAAGATCGTCGACGAGGGCACCCTAAAATCAGTTTCGGTATATTTCACGATATCGAGCACCTTACCCTATATCAGGCACGTAGCATCAGCCTTTGCCGCCAAAATCTGGAGAATCCACTGTGATAGCCACAACTG
>JAABSG010000080.1 GCA_011390475.1 Geminicoccaceae bacterium
TCAACGGCTTCCCCTTGGCCCCGATGATCCTGGCCCTGATCCTGGGAGCCCTGCTGGAAGAGAACATGCGCCGGGCACTGCAGATCTCCGGCGGCGACTGGATGACCTTCGTCAACAAGCCGATCAGCGCCTCGCTGCTCGCGATCGCCATCGTCTCGCTCGTGGCCCCGCCGCTGGTCCGGCTCTGGCGCTGGCAGCGGAGCCGGTAAGGCAAGGCAAGAAAGGCGAGGAGGCTGGCCTCCTCGCGCACCTCGGTCACCTGGCGTTGTCGGCGGTTGGGGTGGCGAATCGCGTTCTGGCGGCGCGAGCCGTCGCGGTGCGGCTGCGGCCGGGCCGATCGGCCGGCGACAGCGACCCGAACGTCGCCAGCGTCAGAACGGGATGTCGTCGTCCAGGTCGTCGGGGGCCGGGCCGCGACTGCTGCTGGCCGGGCGATCGACTTGGCGCTGGGCCGGGCGGGCCGGGGCCGAGGGCCGGCTGCCGTAATCGTCGTCCGGGCCGCCGAGCTGCCCGCGATCGTCGCTGGACATGTCGCCACCGCCGCCGCCCAGCAGCACGAGCTCGCCCCTGAAGCGCTGGATGACGATCTCGGTCGTGTACTTCTCGACGCCCGACTGGTCGGTCCATTTGCGCGTCTGCAACTGCCCCTCGAGATAGACCGAGCGGCCCTTGGCGAGGTAGCGCTCGGCCACGTCGGCCAGATTCTCGTTGAAGATGACCACCCGATGCCACTCGGTCTTCTCGCGCTGCTCACCGCTGGACTTGTCGCGCCAGCGCTCGGAGGTGGCGATCGCGAGATGCACGATCTTCTGATTGGCCTGGGTGTAGCGGACCTCGGGGTCGCGACCGAGATTGCCCACCAGGATCACCTTGTTGACGCTACCGGCCATGCTCGCGGTCCTTCGTGATGTCTTTACCGGGGCGAACCTTACACGCCTTGCCGGGCGGTGGAAACGGCCAGAGGGCGGTATGCGCTGTCAATCGCCGTGGATGGCGCGGCTCTTTGGCGGTCCGATCTGGAAGCCGTGGAAGCGTGCCTCGAAGCCGGCGCGCTCGGGCGAGCAGAAGGCGAGTCCGACCCGGAGCTCTGGTGGTTCCGGTGGAAAAAAAGCGAGCCGGGCTGCGGTCCAGACGCCACCCTCGATTTGGAACTGGACGAAGACCGCATCACCGAGCCGGGTCATTCTGAGGCCCACCGGTCCAGTCGTCGGGCCCAGCCGCTGCACCGACCAATCCGAGTGGCCGTTGGTGACGACGACGCTGAGCTGCAGCGCCCCGTCGGAGAACTCGATGCCGCATTTGAGCCAATGGCTGGCATCGGCCCTGAGCATCATCCCGGCCTGGTCGTAGAGCGCCTCGTAGGACCCCGTGAAGCTGGCCTCGGCGGTGAACTCGCCGGTCCAGGCACGCTGCAGAAAATGGCCGTCGTCGCGGTGAAAGCCGTAATAGGTGCCCTGCCAGAAATCGGTCCGCGGACCGGAACGCGCAACGAGCTCGCCGTCCTCGACCGCCCAGAAGGGCGGCTCGTTGAGCCAGGTCATGCCGTCGCTGAAGTGGGTCATCCGCGGTCCTCTCCGTTGCCGCTGGGCCTGATGGGCAAAGCTCGGCTCTCGCTGACGAGCCGTGATAGTCCGCTGTTCGATGCGGTCGAGGAGCATCCGAGCCGGTCGGGGCCGGTCTCGGTCGTCGCAAGTCCATGGCCCTCCGCGGCGCCGGGTGCTAGAGCTTCGGCGCCATTCGTGAGGGGAGAGAACGACGATGACCAGGAAGAAGCCCGAGGAGCTGCGCTCGCATCGCTGGTTCGGGGTGCAGGATCTGCGCGCCTTCGGGCACCGATCGCGGATCAAGCAGATCGGCTTCGACGCGCCGGATTATGCCGGCAAGCCGGTGATCGGCATCATCAATACCTGGTCGGACATCAACCACTGCCACACCCACTTCAAGCAGCGGGTGGAGGACGTCAAGCGCGGCATCTTCCAGGCGGGCGGCTTCCCGCTCGAGCTGCCGGCGATCTCCCTGGCCGAGCCGATGGTCAAGCCGTCGACCATGCTCTACCGCAACTTCCTCGCCATGGAGACCGAGGAGCTGTTGCGCTCGCACCCGATCGACGGGGCCGTCTTGATGGGCGGCTGCGACAAGACCACGCCGGGCCTGATCATGGGCGCCATTTCGATGAACGTGCCGGCGATCTATTTGCCGGCGGGGCCGATGCTGCGCGGCAACTGGCAGGGCGAGATCCTGGGTTCCGGCTCGGACGTCTGGAAATACTGGGCGGAGCTCAGGGCCGGGACCATCACCCAGGACGATTGGGACGAGATCGAGAACGGCATCGCCCGCAGCGCCGGGCACTGCATGACCATGGGCACGGCGTCCACCATGACCGCCATCGCCGAGACCATGGGCTGGTGCCTGCCGGGCGCCTCCTCGATCCCGGCCCCCGACAGCAACCATCCCCGGATGTCGGCATCGTGTGGCCGGCGCATCGTCGAGATGGTCTGGGAGGACCTGAAGCCTTCGGACTTCATGACCGCCGCTGCCGTCGACAACTCGATCCGCTGCCACCTCGCCATGGGCGGGTCGACCAACGCGATGATCCACGTCGTGGCGATGGCCAGAAGGGCCGGCGTCGACTTGCAGCTCGACCGCTTCGACGAGCTGGCAAGGCAGATCCCGGTGATCGCCAACGTGCGCCCGTCGGGCAAGTACCTGATGGAGGACTTCTATTATGCGGGCGGCATCAGGGCGCTCTTGAAGCAGCTCGAGGGCGAGCTCTCACTCGATGCGCTGACGGTCAACGGCAAGACCATCGGCGACAATATCGCGGACGCCAAGGTACACCTCGAGGACGTCATCCATCCGTTGAGCCAGCCGATCAAGAAGGAAGCGGCAACGGCGATCTTGCGCGGCAACCTCGCGCCGGACGGCTGTGTGATCAAGCCGTCCGCGGCCGACCCCAAGTTCCTCCAGCACAAGGGCCCGGCCGTGGCCTTCGCCGACTACAACGACATGGCGGCCCGGATCGACGATCCGGCGCTCGAGGTCACCGCCGATTCCGTGCTGGTGCTCAAGAACGCGGGCCCGATCGGTGCTCCCGGCATGCCCGAATGGGGCATGCTGCCGATCCCGCAAAAGCTGTTGAAGCAGGGGGTCCGCGACATGCTGCGGATCTCCGACGGGCGGATGTCCGGGACCTCCTACGGTTCCTGCATCCTCCACGTCTCGCCGGAATCGGGCATCGGCGGCCCTTTGGCGCTGGTCGAGACCGGTGACCTGATCGAGGTCGATGTCCCGGCCCGCACCATCCATCTCCACGTCAGCGACGCAGAACTGGCCAAACGGCGCGAGGCCTGGCGGCCGAAGCCGGTGGCGGCGCGCGGTTACGAGCGGATGTTCGCGGCGCACATTCAGCAGGCCCATGACGGCTGTGATTTCGATTTCCTCGCCGGCACCGAGCGGTTGCCGGAGCCCGAGATCCACTGAGCAGCGTCAGTCCAGGGCAGGGCGCTGCGCGGCCGGCCGGCGCAGCTTGTACATCAGCGCCAGGCCCGCCCGGTTGCCGCTGATCCAGGCGACGCGCGCGCCCCACCGCTCGCCGTCGAAAGCGACCTTGCAGCGGGCGTTGTCCTGCAGCCAGGGCACGCCCTCGATGCCGATTCCGGCCTTCGAGCGGTCGATCAGAACGGCCTCGTCGTCATCGACCATCACCGCCGTCTCGGCGGCTGCAGGCTCGCGCGGGGCGGCGCGCTCCTGGAACGTGGGGACACCGGCGGCGAGCGCCACCTTGACGGCCGTCGGCATGTGCTCGCCGCGGTAGCGCTGGGTGACCGAGGCGTGCAGCCGCTCGCCGAGTCCGACCACGAACTGGCCGTCGTCGGTCGGAAACTCGCCGCCGATGGCGCGGTCGACATTGCCGACGGCGAAGTATTTGTGCGCCTTGACCAGCCAGCGGCCGACGAAGGGCAGCTCGGCGAGGAAAACGTCGGTGAAGGCCGAGGGCTCACCGGCGACGATCCGCCACCAACGTGTCGAGGAGTCGTTGCGCGCAGCGAAAGGGTTCGGCTCGCACCGCTCGACCCAGGCGGTCTCGACCAGGGGATGGCCGCATTCCAGGGCGCGGCGCAGCATCCAGGTGAGCGCGATGTCGGCGAGCCGACGATCGCCCTGATAGCCGCCACCGACGTCGCCGTGGCTGCCGGTGAACCAGACCTGCAGCAGACGCTGGCGGGTCTCGTTGCCCTCTTCGTCGCGCACCCGGTCGTGCCGCCTGGTCCAGAGCACCGGCTTGAACGCGCCGCGGCGCTCGTGAATGGCCAACGCCTGGCAGGCATTCAGCACATTGGCGCCCAGCGCGGTGTCGTGGAAGCGGTAGTGGTCGCCGAACCAGCGATCGCTGGCCCAGCGCAGCCGCGGCACCGGCACGCCGAGCGAGCCGACCGTATCCCAGACGCCGAGAAAACGCACCACGGTGCCGCGCCCGGCGCCGGGCCGCTGCAAGGCGTCGAGGCGCGGCCGCTCGGCGGCACGGTCGGCCGGCGGCAGACGATAATGTGCCCAGGCGACATCGAGTGCCTCTCGGTCGTCCGCATCGACGATGCCCACGGCGTTGAGCATGCCGGCCAGCGAACGGGCGGTGTAGGCGCCGCGCGAGAAGCCGAAGATGAAGATGCTCGCGCCCGGTCGCCAATGCCGGGCGACGAAGGCATAAGCCTGACGCACATTGGTGCCGAGGCCGACCCCGAAAGCCCCGCCCCCCTTTTCCTCGCCGACGCCCTTGTCGTAGAAGGCGAAGAGCGGAATGTCGGCCTCGTCGCCCTCGGGCAGGGTGACCCGTATCTCGCTCGCGAACGACACCGATCCGGTCAGCGGGTCCGGGGTCGCCGCCGGCACCGCGCAGTGGTCCCGCAGGAAGACGAAGGTCCGCCAGACATTGGTCTGGTCCTTCGGGTCGTTCCACGTCCCGTCGCAACAGACGACGAGCGTCCGCGACGGCGCGCCCCGTTGGCCCTGCCCCGAACCCGCCATCGCTCCTCCTCGCCCCAGGGCGCTAGCCGCGCCCACCTGAAGCGAGCGCTGCGGCCGATCTTCGCCCGAGCGTACACAACGCCGTAGTGTTCATGAAGCCGTTAGTTGACCAGCAGCAGAGACCGGGTCAGCCGCGATCCTGCGAGTAGACCAAGGCACTGTACGGGCCGATGGCGAACTCGGCGGAAAAGCCGAAGCCGTCATGCTCGCCGGCTTCAGCATCGACATCGTGGCTGGCGAAATCGCCGAAATCGTCGCTGTAGCCTCGCCAGTCCGTGTTGAGCCGGAGCTTCCAGCTGCCCTGCCGCGGGAAGCCCAGCCGGTAGGCATGGCGCGGCTCGTGATGGAAATTGAGCACGACCACGACATCGTCGCCGGGGCCACCCTCGTCGTAGCGGTGGTAGGCGACGAGCTTCAGGCTCTCGTCGATTCGGTGCACGTCGATGCCTCGCCCCGAAAGCCCGCGACTGGTGCCGCCGCGGTTCAGCCGGAGACGGATCATGTCACGGTAGAGCCTGGTGATGCCGTGGAATTCTTCGGCCTCGTCCCAGTCGAGCGGCACGGTATCGCGAAACCAGCCGCCTTCGAGGAACTCCTGGCCCTGGAACAGCATCGGGATGCCCGGGGCCGTCAGCGTCAGCGCGGCGCCGAGCGTCGAGCGCTTCTGCGCCGCCCAGTTGTCCGGGTCACCAGGGGCGATCTCGTACGGGATGCGTGCCCGGCCGTTGGCGACCTCGTCATGCGATTCGGTATAGATCACGCGCTGATACGGGTCGCCGTTGTAGTGGTGGCGCAAGGCATGCGCCAAGGTCGCCATGTGGCGATCCTCGTCATTCTGCTGCAGCAGCACCTCGCGCACCGGGTGGACGAACTGGGCGCACCACTGTGCCCCGAAGCCGGCGCCGTCGTCCTGGGTCATGGCGGCATTGTTGCGCAGGTCCTCGGCGATGGTGATGCGGCCGGGAAACCGCTCGCGGACCTCGTCGTTGACGGAGCGCATGACGCCCCAGCCCTCCTTCAGGCTGTCGTCCGGGTCACCCTCGTCGCCCCGGACGTTGCGGATATAGAGGGTCATGTCGAAGCGCAGCCCGTCGAGATGGTATTCCTCCAGCCAGAAGAGCGCGTTGTCCTTGATGAAGTTTTGGACTTCCTCGCGGCCGTAATCGGGCCGGGTGTCGCCCCAAGGGGTCTCGCTCCGCCAGTCGTTGTAGAAATAGATCCCGCCCTTGTCGTTCTCCGACCAGCCGTCGAAGCGCCAGAGGTCGAGATCGGACGGCCCGAAATGGTTGTAGACGACGTCCAGGATGACGGCGAAGCCGGCCTGATGCGCCGCCTCGATGAAGTCCTTGAATCCATCGGGGCCGCCATAGCTACTCTCGATGGCGAAGATGTGCGCCGGGTTGTAGCCCCAGGAGATGTCGCCCGCGAACTCCATGGCCGGCATGATCTGGATGGCGTTGACGCCCAGGCGCTGCAGGTGATCGAGTTTCTGGATCGCCTCGGTGAACGTGCCGGGCGTGTCCTCCTCGGTGCGGTTGAAGGTGCCGATATGCAGCTCGTAGATGACCAGCTCGTTCCAGGGCGGCAGCGTGAAGGCATCGCCGTGCCAATCGTGTGCCGGGTCGGTGATGATGCCGTTGCCGACCGAGTTGGTGACGGCGCGGGCACGCGGGTCGATGCGCGAGAGCTCGCCCGCGGCGGTTTGCAAGAGATAGCGGTACTCGTCGCCGGGCCCGGCACCCGCGACCTCGGCATGCCAGGTGCCGTCGTCGGCGCGGGCCATGGGTGCCGCGTCCGTCGCCCAGTCGTTGAACGAGCCGACGACCGAGACGGCATCGGCATGTGGTGCCCAGACGCGAAACGTGGTGCCGCCATCATGCGGTGTGGCGCCCATCGGGACGGGTTGGTCGTTGTCGATGGCCATGCCGTCTTCTCCGCTGGCGTGCGCTTCCTAGAGCATGCTGCACGATCGGTCGAGATTGGCATCGTGCACCGCTCGATGCAATCCCGCCCACCGCTCGGCCGTTCACGAAGTCTTAATCTCCGATCGCTAAGGTCGTTCCATCCACTGTCTCGAGCCTGGGGGAGGAACCGGCCTTGTCGCGGATCGGCCGACACGAGCTGCCGCTCGCCCTCCTGGTCGCTGCCCTGGCCCTGGTTGTCAGCGCCTGTCAGGCCGTCCTCGAGCCGCAGCCGGCAGTCCTGCCGCGGCCAGCCGAGCTGCACCCCATCCCGCCCCCCTCGAGGGCAGGGGCGGCGGCCGCGGCCCGGAGGGGCGTGGCATTGCGGGCAGCCGCCATACCGGACTTGGCGCCGACTCCACCAGCGGCAGCCCTGGCGGCCGTCGAGGCGGCTCGTACGCGCCCAGAGCGCGCCGTCCTCGAGACCGGCACAGCCTCTTGGTACGGCCCTGGCTTCGCCGGTCGGCCGACGGCGAGCGGCGAAATCTTCGATCCCCTGGACATGACGGCGGCACACCCCGTGCTGCCGCTCGGCACCGAGGTCGTCGTGGTCAATCTCGCCAACGGCCGCGAGGCCCGGCTGCGGATCAACGACCGTGGCCCCTTCATCGGCGATCGGGTGATCGATGTCTCGAAGGCCGCGGCCAAGGCGCTGGGCTTCTACTACACCGGCCTCGCCGAGGTGCGGGTCGAACTGGCTCTGCCGGTGGAGGTGAGGGCGCGCCGCGCCGATGCGTGAGGCCCGAAGACCGCGGCTTGACAGCGCGCGGCGGCGTCTTCCAAGCTCGCGCGTCTATCCATGAAGCCTGGAAGGGGCGCGCGCATGGCCGATCGGTCGCGTCAGCCGGTGACAGTGGTCGGTGCCGGCAGCATCGGCACGGGCTTCGCTCTGGTTTTCGCCCGGGCCGGGCATCCGGTGCGGCTGCATGATGTCCATGCCGAGCGCCTCGAGGCTGCCCTGGCCACCCTCGACCAGCGGCTGGCCGATCTCGCCACCTTCAGCCTCCTGGACGAGCCGGCAGCGGCGATCGCGGCTCGGGTGACCGCCGAGTCGGACCTCGGGGCCGCCCTGGCCGATGCCGTTTTCGTCGAGGAATGCGCGCCCGAAAATCTGGCCGTCAAACAGGCGGTTTTCCGGGAGCTCGATCGCCTGGCGCCCGCGGCGGCGGTGCTGGCGAGCGCCTCCTCGGCGATCCCGATTTCGGCCGTAGCGGCCGAGCTGGCCGGCCGGGCGCGCTGCCTCGTCGTGCATCCGGGTAACCCGCCCTACCTCCTGCCGTTGGCCGAGCTGGTGCCCGCACCCTTCACGGCACCGGCGACTGTCGACGCCGCAGCCGCCCTCCTCGAAGCTGCGGGGATGCTGCCGGTGCGCCTGGAGAAGGAGGTCGAAGGCTTCGTTTTCAACCGCTTGCAGGGGGCGGTGCTGCGCGAGGCCTATTGCCTGGTGCGCGACGGCGTGGCCTCGGTCGAGGCCATCGACACCGTCATGCGGGCGGGCCTCGGCCGCCGCTGGGCCGTCATCGGCCCGTTCGAGACGGCCGACCTCAACGTCGAGGGCGGCATCGAGGCGCACGCCGCCCGAATGGGCCCGGCCTACGCCCGGATGGGGGCGGAACGCGGCCAGAACGATCCCTGGGACGAGGCCTTGATCGCCCGGGTCGCAGCCGAGCGCCGGGCGCTACTGCCGCTCGACGCGTGGCGAAGCCGAACCGCCTGGCGCGACCGGGCGCTGATGGCCCTCGAGCGCTGCCGGCGCGGTGAACCGGAGCTCGGTGGGGGGTGATGGCGAGAAGTAGGCAGGGGAGGCAGCGCCTCCCCTGGCCCCTCCGGTCTTTTGGCGCTCGGTGCGGGTCAGGCGTGGGCGCGTGACAGGTGGTCGGCCAGGCGGGTGGGTTCGGGGAGGCGGTGTTGGTGGAGGGTGGATTGGACCGTGGCGATGGCGGTCGCGAGGTCGATGCGGTGGCCGATGGAGACGAAGAGCGGGCGGCAGCGGGGCTTGCTGCGCATCACCACGCCGACGATCTCACCCTTGTCCTCGAGCGGCGTCCAGTCGCCGGACAACGGCCCGGGCTCGGCGAAGCGGCCGAGCAGGCGAGACTTGGCGACGCCGATGGTCGGCAGGTCCAGGAGCACACCCAAATGGCAGGCGAAGCCGAAGCGCCTGGGGTGGGCCAGGCCCTGGCCGTCGACCATGACGACATCGGGCGGGTCGTTCAGCATGGCCAGGGCCGCGAGGGCCACGGGTACCTCGCGAAACGAGAGAAAGCCGGTGCGATAGGGAAAGGCCGCGGGCAGGGCGGCCTGGGCACTCTCCAGGAGTTCCAGGGTCCGGGCATCGAGGCTGACGGCAGCCGCGAAGGCGGTTTCGCCGCCCCGGCTGAAGTGCACGTCGATGCCGGCGATTCGGCGGGGCTGGAAGCCGGCGGGCGGTTTTTCCACCACCGCGTGGCGTAGCGCTTCCTGTACGGCCCTCGCTTCGGCTAGATCGTCGGGCCACGCCAGGGGAGGGACCCGATGACCGGACCGAAGCTTCAGGTGCCCAAGGGCGCCACCGACACGCACATGCACTTCTACGGTCCCTTCGATCGCTATCCCTTTCCGCCCGATGCCGCGCGCCGGGCGCCCGAGGCCCTGCTCGCCGCCTACCGCGAGGTCCAGGCCCGGCTCGGGCTCGAGCGGGTCGTCGTCGTCCAGGCCGCGGGCTACGGCTTCGACAACGCCGCCACCATGGCCAATGTCGCGGCCATTGGCGAGACCGCGCGGGCCGTGGTCGTGGTCCCACTGGGCACGCCCGAGGCCGAACTGCAGCGGCTGACCGACGCCGGAGCACGCGGCCTCAGGGTCTTCATGCTCGATGGCGGCATCTACGACTGGGCGGATGTCCCGGCGCTCGCCGACATGGTCCGCCCCTTCGGCTGGCACTTGCAGTTGCAGCTCGACGGCCGCGAGCTGATCGAGCGGTTGGATTTCATCGAGGACCTCGATATCCAGCTGGTGATCGACCACACGGGCAAGTTCCTCGACCCGGTCGAGCCGGACCACCCGGCCTTCCATTGCCTCGAGCGCCTCGTCCACGAAGGCGCCTACGTCAAGCTCTCGGCCCCGTACGAGACCTCCAAGGTCGGGCCGCCCACCTACGACGACATCGGCACGCTGGCGAAGATGCTGATCCGCCAGGCGCCGGACCGCATGCTCTGGGCCACCAACTGGCCGCATCCGGGGCACTTCCCCAAGGACGAGGCGATGCTCCTCGACACCCTGCTCGACTGGGCCCCCGACCCGCACACGAGGCGGCTGATCCTGAGCGACAACCCGGCCCGGCTCTACGGTTTCCCCAAGGCGTGACAGCCATGACAGCGGATCGAGCGCTCGTCGTCGAAGGCGGCGCCGATAGCCCTCGCGAGCCCAGTCGGTATATGACGGGTAACGGCCGCAGAGGTTTGCGGCCATCGGAACGTCGTGAGCCTTCGTCCGGTCTCGCGGCGGCATGGTTTTCCGGCTAAGCTGTCGGCAATGTCTTTCGAGGGAGGTCGGTCGATGGGAAAAGTCGAGACGCTGGCACTGGCGCCGGGCAGCGATGTGCCGAATTCGGCCTTGCCCGTCGTGCTCTATCGGGCCGCCTTGCCGTCCGGGCCGGACCTGGCGACCCAATTCGAGCGACGCTTCGCCGAGAACGGCTGGCGCGGGCTCTGGCGCAACGGCATCTTCGCCTACCATCACTTCCACGACGATGCGCACGAGGTCCTGGGCATCGCCGCCGGCCATGCCCTGGTCCAACTCGGTGGCGAGGCCGGGCCCGAGGTGACGATCGAGGCCGGCGATGTCGTCGTGCTGCCCGCCGGCACCGGCCACAAGCGCCTCTCGTCGAGCGCCGACCTCCTGGTCATCGGCGGCTATCCAGAGGGCCAGGAACGCCCGGCAATTCTGAGCGGCGGCGAGGGTGGCGCGGACGCGGCGGCGCGATCTGCCGCGGTGCCGCTGCCGGCGAGCGATCCGGTCGAAGGCGCCGACGGCGCGCTGCTCCGGGCCTGGCGGCCGGCCGGCGGTCAGGCGGGATAGGTCGACTGACGAAAGGCCAGGGAGGACGATCCTCCCTGCACCCACCGGCATTTGACCGCCGTGGTGGCTGGAGTGGTGCGGTCGCGGCGGGCGAAGTCGAGGGGAGGGGGGCAGACCCCGCTGAGAAGCTCGATTGCCGCCCGGACGAGCCACTATCCGAAAGCCCGGTGAGGCGTGGAGGGGCGTGCCTCTCCACATCTTCCTTCCTCTACTTTCATCGCCTCGCAGGGGGCGTTGCGACCGCATTTGCCCTGGCGGACTTGTCAAGCGCCGCTCGGGCGGTAATGCTGCGCTCACAGTCACCATCAGGGAGAAAGCCCATGGCAAGCACCCGACGCACCGCCCTTTTCGGCACCGTGGCCTTGGCCGCCATGCTGGCGACCGCGAGCCCGACACTGGCCCAGGACCGCTCCTACATCCTGACCACCGCCACCACCGGCGGCACCTATTACCCCGTGGGCGTCGCCATTGCGACCCTGGTCAAGGTCCGCCTCATGAACAGCGAAGGCGTCGACATGGCGGCCATCAGCTCGGCCGGCTCCGGCGAGAACATCGGCCTGATGCGCGACGGCCAGGCGCAGTTCGGCATCCTCCAGGGCCTCTTCGGCCGCTACGCCGCCAATGGCTCGGGGCCGCTCGAGGCCGAGGGGCCGCAGGAATGGCTGCGCTCCGTCAGCATGCTCTGGCGCAATGTCGAGCATTTCATCCTCACCGAGGATCTGGCCGAGACCGGCACCATCGACGACCTCGGGGGCCTCGAGGGCCAGCCCTTCTCGATCGGTGCGAGGAACTCCGGCACCGAGGGCTCCGGCCGTGAGATCATGGCCGGCCTCGGCATCGACCCGGAAAGCATGGATCTGGTCTTCCAGGGCTACGGTCCCTCCGCCGAGGCGCTGCAGAACGGCACCATCGTCGGCGCCAACATGCCGGGCGGCGTGCCGGTCACCGGCGTCACCCAGGCCTTCGCCGCGCGCGATGACCTGAAGATCCTCGACTTCACGCCCGACCAGGTCGAGCGCGCCAATGGCGGCGAGGGCGAGCTCTGGGTGCCCTACACCATCCCGGCCGGCAGCTACCCGAACCAGGACGAGGACGCCCTGACCATCGCTCAGCCGAACTTCCTCGGCGTGCACGAGGACGTCGACGAGGAGGCGGTCTATCTGATCACCAAGACGATGTTCGAGAACCTGGCCTTCCTGCAGAACATCCACCCCGCCACCAACGAGATGTCGCTCGACGCGGCGCTCGCCGGCCTGCCGGCACCGCTGCACCCGGGTGCCGTCCGTTACTACCAGGAAGTCGGTGTCGACATCCCCGAGCACCTCTTGCCGAACTGACCGACAGGCGAGCAAACGGCGGGGGTGACCCCGCCGTTCCGCGTTTTTGGGAGCGCGTATGGCGCAAAAGACCGATTCGACCGGCGAGCTCACCATGCCGCAGCGCGCCGGCGCCGGCCCCCTCTACGAAAAGGCGGTGCTCGTCCTCGGCGTCGTCGTCTCGCTCTTCCACATCTACGCCAACAGCATCGCCAGACTCGACGATCTGACCTTCACGAGCCTGCACTGGGCCGGCTTCGCGCTCCTCTGCGCGCTCCTCTACCCGGCCTATCCCGGAGCCGGCAGGAAGACCCTTTGGCTCGACCTCGTTCTCGGCCTGCTGGCCGTGGCCTGCGCCGTCTACGTCATCTTTGCCGCCGACCTCGTCTACAAGCGCGGCGTGCGCCTGGTCTGGCTGGACTACGTGGTCGCCCTGACCGCGATCGCCCTGGCGCTCGAGATGGCCAGGCGGACGGCCGGCTGGTTCATCCCCGTCCTCGCGATCCTCTGCCTCGTCTACATCGCCGGCGGCGGTGCCCATGTCCCCGGCATGTTCCGCTTTCCCGGGCTCACCCTCGAGACCACGCTGTTTCGGGCCTTCTACGAGCTCAACGGCATGTTCGGCTCGATCGCCCGGATCAGCGCCACCTTCGTCTTCATGTTCGTCCTCTTCGGCGCCTTTCTCGTCCGCTCCGGTGCTGGCGCCTTCGTCATCGACCTGGCGCGCGCCGCCGCCGGCAGGCTCGTCGGCGGGCCGGGCTTCGTCGCGGTCCTGGGCTCCGCCTTGACCGGCACGGTCACCGGCTCGGCCGTCGCCAACACCGTCTCGACCGGCGTGATCACCATCCCGCTGATGAAGAAGGCGGGCTTTCCGGCCAAGTTCGCGGCCGGTGTGGAAGCCTCGGCCTCGACCGGCGGGCAGCTGATGCCGCCGATCATGGGGGCCGGCGCCTTCGTCATGGCGACCTACACGCAGATCCCCTACCTCACCATCGTCGCCGTCTCGGTCCTGCCGGCCATCCTCTACTTCTTTTCCGTCGCCGTCTGGATCAGGATCGAGGCCAAGAAGCACGACATCACCGGGACCGACGAGGACACCCCGGGTTTCATGGAGATCCTGAGGCGGGGCGGCGTCAGTTTCCTGGTGCCCATGGCGGTGCTGATCGGCATGCTCATGGTGGGCTACACGCCGACCTACGCCGCCTCCTTCGCCATCCTCGCCGTCATCGCCTCGTCCTGGCTCTCGAAGACGCCGATGGGGCCCTTGGCCATCATCGACGCCCTGGCCTTGGGCGCCCGCAACATGGTGATGACCGCCATGCTGCTGGTCTCCGTCGGCCTCATCGTCATGGTCGTGGAGACCACCGGCATCGGCAACACCCTCTCGCTGATGCTGGCGGAGTGGGCCGGCGGCAGCCTGATCATCGCCCTGGTCCTGATTGCTCTCGCCTCGCTCGTGCTCGGCATGGGCCTGCCGGTCACCGCCGCCTACATCGTCCTGGCCACGCTTTCGGCCCCGGCGCTTTTCCAACTCATCAACAACGCCGCCGTCATCGACATGATCGCGGCGGGCACCCTGCCGCAAGCGGCGCATGCCGTCTTCATGCTCGCCGACCCCGATGCCCTGACGAAGCTGCAAGGGCCGATGTCCATGGCCGAGGCCGAGGCGCTCTACGCCCTGGTGCCGGCCGACTTCTCCTCGACCCTCTTCCAGCAGGCGCTGAACCCCGCCGTCCTGACCACGACGCTGCTCTCCGCCCACATGATCATCTTCTGGCTCAGCCAGGACAGCAACGTCACCCCGCCTGTCTGCCTGACCGCCTTCGCCGCCGCCGCCATCGCCAAGACCCCGCCCATGGCGACGGGCTTCACCGCCTGGCGCATCGCCAAGGGCCTCTACATCGTCCCCATCCTCTTCGCCTACACGCCCTTTCTCTCGGGCGACTGGCTGATCGGCCTCGAGATCACCTTGTTCGCCGCCTTCGGCATCTACGCCTTGGCCGCCGGCTTCGAAGGCCACGCCGAACACCCGGTCCCGCACTGGCTCCGCCCACCCATCTTCCTCACCGGCATCTTCCTCATCTGGCCCACCGGCCGCCCGTCGCAAATCGCCGCCGTCGTGGTCCTCGCCGCACTCCTGGCCCTCGCGGCCAAGCTCGCACCGGAGCGGAAGAGGAAGAAGGTAGGAAAGGAAGCGACGCAGGGAGGCTAGCCTCCCTGCACCCTCCGGACTTTCAGGGAGGCGTGGATTGGGGTGAGTTGACAGGATGATCATTCGGCTCGATCCGCAAGTGTTGCGCCGTCTCGCCGAGCGTGGCCGAAATCCGGGACACGAAAGTCGTCTGCGCTTTCTGACTCGGCCCCGCGACGTCAGCCGCCGCGAACGCGCCAGCTGAAATCGCAAGCACAGCAAAATCCCGGTGGGTCCAGGGAGGATCATCCTCCCTGGCAGGCTTTCTTTCCCTGGCGCGCGATGTTTCAGGGAGCCGGGAAGAGGGCGTCGGTTCGGCCCCGGAGGTGGTAGAAGACGAGGGCGAGCCATTCCCGGGCGGCGAAATCGAGGTCGGTGAGGCGGGCGGCGACGCTGAAGTGGCGGGGCCAGCCGAACGGGGTCGCGGTCTGGTAGTCGACGGGCCAGGGGGTGACGGGAAAGCCGATGCTGCGGAAGATGCCGATCGAGCGGGGGATGTGGGCGGCCGAGGTGACCAATAGCCAGGTATCGGCCGGGGTCGGTTGCACGAGATCCTTGGTAAAGAGGGCGTTTTCCCAGGTGTTGCGGGAGCGCTCCTCGTAGACGACGCGGGTCTCGTCGAAGCGCATCAGCTCGATGAAGGCGGCGTTGACCAGTTGCTCGCTGCCGCCGCGGCCACCGGGGCGGCCGCTCCAGCCGCTGAAGACGAGCCTGGCCTCGGGGTGGCGCTCGGCCAGCGCCAGGCCCTCGATCAGCCGTTCGCCGTAACGGTTCAGCGCCACGACGCCGCGGCTCTTGGTGACGTGTGGCTCCTGCGCGCCACCGAGGACGATGATGCCGGTGACCTGGC
The DNA here is from genome assembly GCA_011390475.1 of Geminicoccaceae bacterium. Lineage (GTDB taxonomy): Bacteria > Pseudomonadota > Alphaproteobacteria > Geminicoccales > Geminicoccaceae > SLRI01. Next base: position 15,400 of record JAABSG010000080.1, read on the forward strand.
CCGTGGGGGCTGCCGGGCGGGGGAAGCGATCCTCGAGCGGGGCGGTGAGCCAGAGGCCGATCGGCAGGACGATGACGAGCGCCAGGATCGCGACGATCGCCATGGCCAGCCGCCGCCAGCCGAACAGCGTGGCGGCGGCCAGCGTGAAAACGAGCAGGTTGCTCGGCTGCAGGACGAGCCAGGCGAGCTTGGTCAACAGGAAGGTCAAGGGCTCGCCCGCTTACTGGGGAGGCTCAGGGCCGCTGGGTCAGGGCTGCTGGGTCAGGGACGCTGGGCGCCGTTGACGTTGAGGTAGATGGCGTAGAGGGAGGTGGTGCCGCAGATGTAGAGCCGATTGCGCTTCTTGCCGCCGAAGCAGACGTTGGAGACGACCTCGGGCACGTGGATCTTGCCGAGCAGCGTGCCGTCGGTGTCGAAGCAGTGCACGCCGTCGCCGGCCGAGGACCAGATCCGGCCTTCGGTATCGCAGCGAAAGCCGTCGAAGAGGCCGTTGTGGCAGATGGCGAAGACCTCGCCGCCGCCCAAGGTGTTGTCGCCCCCGACGTCGAACTTGCGAATGTGGCGCGGGCCTTGGCTGTCGTGGGAGGCGCCGGTGTCGGCGATGTAGAGGAACTTTTCGTCGGGGGAAAAGGCCAGGCCGTTGGGCTTGACGAAGTCGGTGGCGACGGCCTCGAGGCTGCCGTCCTTCGGATCGAAGCGGAAGACGTGGCAGCCGCCGTATTCCTGCTCGCCCTTGTTGCCCTCGAGGTCGGTGAGGATGCCGTAGGGCG
>JAABSG010000081.1 GCA_011390475.1 Geminicoccaceae bacterium
GCGCGACCGCTTTCTCTACTGCATGGAGGCGGTGAACAAGGCGCAGGCCGCGACCGGCGAGGTCAAGGGGACGTATCTGAACGTCACCGCGGCCACCATGGAGGACATGTACGAGCGCGCCGACTTCGCCAAAGAGCTTGGCTCAGTCATCGTCATGATCGATCTGGTGATCGGCTATACGGCGATCCAGTCGATGGCCAAGTGGGCCAGGAAGAACGACATGATCCTGCATCTGCACCGCGCCGGGCATTCGACCTACACACGGCAGAAAAGCCACGGGGTGAGCTTCCGCGTCATCGCCAAGTGGATGCGGATGGCGGGTGTCGACCACATCCATGCGGGTACCGTGGTCGGCAAGCTCGAGGGTGACCCCAACAGCGTGCGCGGTTTCTACGATACGCTGTTGGACGATTTCACGCCGATGCAGCTCGAGAAGGGGCTCTTCTTCGACCAGAACTGGGCCAGCCTCAACAAGTGCATGCCGGTGGCATCGGGTGGCATCCATGCAGGGCAGATGCACCAGCTCCTCCACCTTCTCGGCGAGGATTGCGTGCTGCAGTTCGGTGGCGGGACGATCGGCCATCCGATGGGCATCCAGGCCGGGGCCGAGGCCAATCGCGTGGCGTTGGAGGCGATGATCCTGGCCCGCAACGAGGGGCGCGACATTGTCAACGAGGGGCCGGACATCCTCGCCGCCGCCGCGCGCAACTGCACGGCTTTGGCGCAGGCGCTCGAGACCTGGAAGGACGTGACCTTCGACTACGCCTCGACCGACACGCCCGATTTCGTCCCCACCGTGACCGCTGCCTGACCGCTTGCCGCAATTTTTGGGAGGACAACCGATGCGTTTGACCCAAGGGACGTTCTCGTTCCTGCCCGACCTCACCGACGAGCAGATCGAGGCGCAGGTGCGCTATTGCCTGAAGAACGACTGGGCGGTGAACCTCGAGCACACCGACGACCCGCATCCCCGGAACACCTACTGGGACATGTGGGGCACGCCGATGTTCGATCTGAAGGATCCGGCCGGCATCATGTACGAGCTCGCCGAGTGCCGGAAAGTGTTCGGCGACCGCTATATTCGGATGACCGCCTTCGATGCCAGCCATGGCTGGGAATCGGTCAGGCTGTCGTTCATCGTCAATCGTCCGGCCGAGGAGCCCGGCTTCGCGCTAGAGCGGACCGAGACGGCCGGCAGGCAGCAGGTCTACACCACGCGCTCTTATGCCGCCCGGCAGCCCGAGGGTAAGCGCTACGGATGAGCGACCCGAAAACCATCGACCTAAAGGCGACCTTCGAGGAGTCGGGGATCAAGGAGGTGCTCGACCAGCTCGACCGAGAGCTGGTGGGGCTCGCCCCGGTCAAGCGGCGGATTCGCGAGATCGCGGCCCTGCTCCTGGTCGACAAGCTCAGGGTCGAGCACGGGCTCGGCAGCGAGACTCCGACCCTGCACATGTCGTTCACCGGCAATCCCGGCACCGGCAAGACCACGGTCGGCATGAAGATGGCCGATATCCTCTATCGGCTGGGCTACATCCGCTCGAACCACATGGTCACGGTCACCCGCGACGACCTGGTCGGCCAGTATATCGGTCACACCGCGCCCAAGACCAAGGAAGCCTTGAAGAAGGCGATGGGCGGCGTGCTGTTCATCGACGAGGCCTATTACCTCTATCGGCCGGAGAACGAGCGCGACTATGGGCAGGAGGCGATCGAGATCCTGCTCCAGGTGATGGAGAACAGGCGGGATGACCTGGTCGTGATTCTGGCCGGCTATGCCGATCGGATGAACCGCTTCTTCGCGTCCAACCCGGGCTTTCGCTCGCGCATCGCCCATCATGTCGATTTCCCCGACTATACGCCGGACGAATTGCGGTCGATCGCCGAGCTGATGCTGAAGGAGCAGAACTACCGCTTCAGCCCGGAGGCGGCCCAGGCGTTCAAGGCCTATGTCGAGGCGCGCATGGGCCAGCCGCATTTCGCCAATGCGCGCTCGGTCAGGAACGCCTTGGATCGGGCGCGCCTCCGGCAGGCGACGCGGCTCTTCGAGACGACCGATCGGACCTTGACGGTCGAGGATCTGCAGACCATCGAGGCGCCGGAAATTCTGGCCAGCCGCGTGTTTTCGGGCGGCATCGAGGCCGAGCGCGTGGAGCCGAGCAAGTGACCGAGCCTATCCTCATCGCCCCTTCCATCCTGGCCGCCGACTTCTCGCGCCTCGGCGAGGAGATCGAGGCCGTGGACCGGGCCGGGGCCGACTGGATCCATCTCGACGTGATGGACGGCCATTTCGTGCCGAACATCACCTTCGGTCCTGCGATCATCGAGGCCGTCCGGCCGCGCACCAAGAAGCGCTTCGATTGTCACCTGATGATCGAGCCGGCCGACCCCTATATCGCAGCCTTCGCGAAAGCTGGCTGCGAGGTGCTGACGGTGCATGCCGAGGCCTGCCCGCATCTCGACCGCTCGCTGCAGCTGATCAAGAGCCTCGGTATCATGGCCGGCGTTTCGCTCAACCCGGCGACGCCCGAAAGCGTCATCGAATACGTGCTCGACAAGCTCGATCTGGTGCTGGTGATGACCGTCAACCCCGGCTTCGGCGGGCAGAGCTTCATCCCTGCGATGTGCGAGAAGATCCGCCGCATCAAGGCGATGACCGCTGGCCGCGGCATTCACATCCAGGTCGACGGCGGGATCAATGCCGCGACGGCGCCCCTGGTCATCGAGGCGGGCGCCGATGTCCTGGTCGCAGGCTCGGCGATCTTCGGCAAGCCGGACTACGCGGCGGCGATCCGCGCCCTCAAGTCGGTGCCGGCCTGAGCCGGCCGGTCGAGGCAAGGCTGGCGGCGGCAGCACGTTACCCCCCTCGAAGCGCTCAGCCTCCCCCGGGAGCCCTTCGAGACCGCTTGCCGCCGCCAGCCTTTCCTCGACCACAAGCCGCAGGCCAGGTCAATCGGTGCTGGTCGATGCGACAAGAGCCGCTCGGCTGAGCCTGGGCAGACGGTCGAGTTCCGCCGGTGAGGCCGGCGGTCAGGCAGGTCGGCGGCGACGCGCTGGTCGGTGCCGATCTGAGCCGGCACCGACCGCGGCCCCACGCAGGACCGACCCTTCAGAGCTTGCCGATCGACCAGAAGAAGGTCTCGCCGGAGCTGTCGTCGACGCCGTCATTGTCGGTGACGACGTACGCGGTGCCCTCGGCGTCGACGGCGAAGCCCTCGACCTTGTCGACGATGTAGCCGCCCCACAGGGCGAGGTCGGGGATGAAGTCGCGCACCAGTTCCTTCTCGACCAGCGGCAACTCGCCGCCGAGCGGCGCCGCTGCCATCTGGCTCAGCGGCACGCGGTAGAGCGACTTGAGCTTCGCTGCCGCACCGATCTGGTTGTCGCGTTCGACGATGTAGACGTGGTCGCCGTGCGCGGTGATCTCGGAGAGGCCGACCCAGCCGGTCAGGGCCTTCTCGAGTGGGTAGTGCACGGCTCCCCACTCCTTGGTGCCTGTGTCGTAGGCCACGAGCTTGACCATGTCCTTGGGATCGTCGCCCCATTCGCGCTGGATGGCGATCCAGAGCACGTCGCCGATCTTGGTGATACCCTCGGCACCGAAACGGATTTCGTGGGCGACCAGTTCGGGCGGGAAGGCGATCTCCTGGCGAATCTGGCCCTGGCCGTCGACCTGATAGAGGGCATGCGGAATCAGCCGGTCGCTGCGGCCCTCCGACGCCAGCCAGAAGCCGCCATTGCCGTCGAGCGTGATGCCCTCGAGGTCGAGCTTTTGCGCCGGCTGGCCCATCCGGGTGACCCGGATGACATCGGTGATCCGCGCCGGCTGCTCAGTCGCGTCGATGACGAAGATCGAGGGCTGCATGCCATAAAAGCTGTCGTTGACGGCATAGAGCCGGCCCGGCACCTCGGCGTCGGCGACCATGGCGGAAAGGGCACCCCAGCCCAGCGGCCGGCCGTCTTCCTGCATGCCGGAGACGAGGGTGGGATAGGCGGGCTCGGCGTCCTCGAGCTCGTAGAGCATGACATGCGCCCGGGCAGCACCATCCTCGCCGAGATCGGCCTCGTTGGCCGTGGCGATGAGGTTCCTGGCCGGGATCGCGACCGCGTCCTCGGGCGAGATGCCGGACGGCAGGAGCTGGAGAAGCTCGGGCACAGCACCGGTGTCGCGGTAGACGCCCATGATCGAGCCGCGCTCGGAGAGGAGGAAGATGTAGGTCTCATCACCGAACGTCGCGACCTCCAGGCCCTCGGGCTCGACGCCCTTGCTGTGCGAGCGGTTGAGCGGGTAGTGGCCGATGGTGGCCACGGCATGTTCGAAGGACGGCCCCGATTCGTAGAGCACCTCGCCCGTCTTCGACCAGATGGTGAAGCCGCGACTGCCGCCTTTCCAGTCGCCCTCGTTGGCGGTGACGAAGCGGTCGTCGTCGAGCCACTTCGCGGCGTCCGGCTCACGTGGGACGTCCGAGCGGCTGCCGGCGAAGGTCAAGGCCCCGTCGCGGGCAGTGTCGATCATGTCGAGGTCGACCGATCCCGCGGAGAAGTGGCTGATGACCGAGCCGTCGGGCGCCAGGATCACGAGGTGGTTGTTCTCCTGCAGCGTCACCAGGATCTCGCCCTGGCCGTTGACATGGACGAATTCGGGTTCGGGGTCCTCGGGTGCCACTTCGGCGAGGCCGGTGACGTCGGCGGTGATCAGGGCATCGCAGTCGGGAGCACCATCGTTGAGCGGGACGATGACGACGCTGCCCGCCGGCAGTTGCGGCAGGCCTCCATCGCCGAGGTCCTCGTCGCGCTCGTTCTCGATGGCGACCGCGAGGAACGAGCCGTCCGGTGCCATGGCGAGCGAATCGGGCTGGCCACCCAGATCGCAGCTCCGGGTCAGCGCCTGGCTGGCGATGTCGATCACCGCCAGATGGCCCGCGGGCTCGGTGAAGCTCGCCGAGGTGTTGACCCCGGCAAAGGCGGTGCCGCCGAGCGTGACGACGGCGGTGGGCTCGCCCTCGACCATCACCGCACCGAGCGGCTGTGGCGACCGGGGCTCGGTGATGTCGATGAAGCCCAGAGCACCGAGCGGGCTGTCGGAATAGACCAGCGTCATGCCGTCCCCGCTCACCGCGATGATCTCGGGCGAGGTCTCGGTCAGCGGGTCCGTACCTTCGGGCAGGTTCAAGGACACCGGGAAGCTGGCGATGCGGTTGAAGCTTTCCGCCTGTGCTGCAAGTGCCGTCGAGGCGAGCAGCGCTGCCGTGAACAGCGTGATGGTGGTCTTCTGCATGAATGTCCTCCGCGAACCGAGCCGGCCGATATTCTGGTCACGGGGGTCGATTAGGCGCGAATGACGACGATTTCGTGACAGGAGCGTGATCGGTTCGGCCCTTCTGCCCGCGGCCGGCCCCCTCAGCCGCGGCTGGCCTCGGCCATCACCCAGTCGCGGAAGGCGCGGACCTTGGGATTCCGGCCGTGGTCCTCGGGATAGACCAGGTAGTAACAGAACGCGGTCGGCTCCTCCTTTGCCGGGGGGAAGGGGCGGACCAGACGGCCGGAATCGAGATCGTCGCCGACCAGCGCCCCGTTGGCCAGTGCCACGCCGTGGCCGGCGATGGCGGCCTGGACGACCAGGCTGTCGACATTGAAGCGGGGCCCGCGCTCGGGATCGACGTCGGTGATGCCGGCGGCCTTGAGCCACATCCGCCAGGAGGGTGCCTTGTCGTCGGCCATCTTCCAGTAGACGTGCAAGAGGGTGTGGTGGGCGAGATCGGCGGGCGTGCGCAGCGGCTGCGGGCCGTCGAGCAGGGCCGGGCTGCAGACTGGAAAGACCACCTCACCCATCAGGCACTCGCTGACGAGGCCGGGATAGTCGCCCTGCCCATAGCGGAGCGCCACGTCGACCCCGTCGGCGGTGAAGCTCGCCAGCGCATCGGAGGCATCGATGCGGATGTCGAAGGCGGGATGGGCGGTGCGGAAGCGATCGAGCCGCGGCACCAGCCACTTGGCGCAGAAGGTGGGGGCGACGCTGACCGTCAGGAGCCCGCTGTCGGGATCGTGCCCGAGCCGCTTGGCCCCTTCCGCCAGCTGGTCGAAGCCTTCGCGCAGCAGCGGCAGCGCCGCCTTGCCGTTCTCGGTCAAGGCGAGGGCCCGGGTCATCCGGCGAAACAGCGGCGCACCGCAGTAATCCTCGAGCGCCTTGATCTGGTGGCTGATCGCCGCCGGGGTGACGTGCAACTCGTCGGCAGCCTTGGTGAAGCTCAGATGTCGGGCTGCGGCCTCGAAGGCGCGCAGGCTGTTCAAGGGCGGCAGGCGGCGGGCCATCCGATCCTCCCAATAGATTACCTCAGCTAAACGATCGCACGACAACTACTCGTTTGTGACGGACGGCTCGTCGGCCGATCCTCTGGACATGGGAATGCAATGCTGCGGGGCAAGTTCTAGGATATCTCAGCCGTGGCATTGCTCTTCTGGAGGATCGAGCGATGTCGAACGACAACATCCTGCGAGCGATACGGCCGGATTATGCGGAGTACGTGGATGCGGCGCACCGGGCGCGGTCGGCGGCGATTCGGGCTTTCGTCAGCTTCGCCAAGGAGCGGTTTCGGGCGTGGCGGCGGCATCGCCGGCGGATCGCCGGGCTCCGCGACCTCGAAGCACTCGACGACCGCCAGCTCGCCGATATCGGCCTCAGCCGGGCGATGATCCGCGAGACGGTCGACGGGCTGCTCGAGCAGCGGCGCTAATCGCCGAGGAGGGCCACCTCCGGCGTCCGGTTGCCGGTAGGCAGCGCATAGCTTCCGCCGGGGCGGGGCAGGAAGCGGCCGCTGCCGGGGGTGGCCTCGAGTCCGCCGTCGCGGACGATGATCTGGCCGCGGCGGACGACGTGGGAGGGCCAGCCTTCGATCTCGCGGCCGGCATAGGCGGTGTAGCCGGAATCGTCGTGCGTGGTTTCGTGGGTGATTTTTGTTCGTCTCTCGGCGTCCCAGATGACGAGGTCGGCATCGCTGCCGATGGCGATGGTACCCTTCTTCGGCGCCAGGCCGTAGATCCGGGCGGGCTCGGTGGCGGTGAGGCGGACGAAGTCGGCGAGGCCCGCCCTGCCCTTTTTGACCATGGCATCGAAGAGGACGGGCAGCCGGAGCTCGAGGCCGGCGAGGCCGTTGGCGGTTTCCTTGAAGGTCGGGTTGGGGCCTTTTGCGAGCTTGCCGGTCTCGTCCATGCGGTAGGGGGCGTGGTCGGAGGAGATGGTGGTCAGCGTCCCGTTGGCGAGGGCCTGCCAGAGCGCTTCCTGGTCGGCCGGGTCACGCAAGGGCGGGCTGCAGATCCACATCGCCCCCTCGATGCCGGGCTTGTCGAGGTCGGCCGAGGTCAGGGTCAGGTATTGGGTGCAGGTTTCGCCGTACACCTTCACACCCTGGCCCTGCCAACGGCGGATGGTGGCCGCACCCTCGGCGGTGCTGACATGGAAGATCATCAAGGGCTGGTCGATGAAGGCTGCCATGGCGATCGCCCGGTTGATGGCTTCGGCTTCAGCCAGGCGGGGGTGGCTCGGCACGTGGTATTTGGGAGATGTCAGGCCCTTTTCGATCAGCTTCTTGCCCATCCAGCTGATCATGCCGTGGTTTTCGGCATGCACGCAGACCATGCAGCCGTGCTCACGGGCGGCCCAGAGGACGTCGAGGAACTGCTCGTCCTCGACCCGGAGCCGGTCGTAGGTGAGAAAGACCTTGAGCGAGCTGTGGCCGGCCTCGACCAGGGCCGGGAGCTCGTCCTTCAGGATCTCGGGCCGGGGGTCGGCGAGGATCATGTGAAAGGCGTAGTCGACGATGGCCCCCTTCGCGGCCCTCTCGTGGTAGTCCTCGACCACCGCCTTCAGGCTCATGCCGACATGCTGGGCGGCGAACGGGATGACGGTGGTGGTCCCGCCCAGGGCCGCCGAGCGGGTCGCGGACTCGAACGTGTCGGCGTTCATCAGGCCAGAGGCCGCGAGCTGCTCGATATGGCAGTGGCTGTCGACGCCGCCGGGGGTGACGATCCGGCCCCGGGCGTCGATCTCGTTGCGGCCCATCGGCAGCTCGGAGGCGATCGCGACGATGGTCTCGTTGGTGATGCCGATATCCGCCTCGAAGACGCCCGTCTCGGTGGCGACCAGACCGCCCTTGATCACCAGATCACAGTGGACCATGCCGGCTTTCTCCCTTTAGCTGTCCGGGTCTGGTTAGCAGCAGGATGCGACGACGGCCATGGCGAGCGGCGGGATTTTGGTGATCAACCCCAACTCCAACCCCGAGGTGACGGCGGGGTTGCGGGAGGCCGTCCGCTCCTTTGTCCTGCCGGGCGGCCCCGCGATCGATTGTGTGGAGCTGCCGGAGGGGCCGTTCGGGATCGAGAGCGAGGCGGATGTGGCGGCGGTGATCCCGCTGCTCGAGGCCAGGGTCGGGGCGGATCCGGCCGATGCCTTCGTCATCGCCTGCTACAGCGATCCCGGGATCGAAGTTTGCAGGCACGCGACCACGAAGCCGGTGTTCGGGATCGGCGAGAGTGCGATGCTCACGGCGATGACGCGTGGCCGGCGGTTCGGGGTCGTGGCCATTTTGGAGGCCTCGATCCCGCGCCATCTGCGCTACATCGAGCGGCTCGGGATCGACCGGCGACTCGCCGGAGAGCGGGCGCTCGAGCTTCGGGTACACGAGTTGGCCGACGAGGCGCGGACCTGGGAGCGGCTGGTCGCGGTGGCGACGGATCTCCGCGAGCGGGACGAGGCGGATGTCTTGATCCTCGGTTGCGCCGGGATGAGCCGCTACCGGCGGCGCCTCGAGGGGCATCTGGGCTTGCCGGTGATCGATCCGACACAGGCGGCGGTGGGCATGGCCTTCAGCGCTCTTTGTTCTGCTTGAGCCAGTCGGCGTAGCTCATCCGCACCAGCTCGAAGGTGTCCTTGGTGCGGCAGTAGAGATTGGCGAAGAGCCTGCCGACAGGACGGTAGGCGTCGAGATTCAAGCGGAGATTGCCGGGGTCCACTAGGCCTTCTCGTGTGTGCACGGCCAGGACCTCGCCCACCACCAGGCGCCGGTCGGTGGCGACCAGCAGCGTCGTGTGGTTCCGGCATTCGAGCGCCGCGGGGGCCTGAGCGATCCGGGGTGGGGCGACCAGGGACGAGGCCACGAGATCGAGCCCGGCGGGGTCGATCTCGCTCTGGTCGGGTGGGAAGTCGGTAGCCGCGACGTTCATGGCCGTAGCGATGGCCTCGTCGACCAGGTTGACGACGAAGTCGCCATTGGCCTCGATATTCAACGCCGTGTCCTTCAAGGTGCCGTCGGAACGGCGGCCGATGCCGATGACGACGAGCGGTGGGTCCTCGCTGAAGACGTTGAAGAAGGAGTAGGGGGCGGCATTGACGACGCCCTTCTCGTTCACGGTCGTGACGAAGGAGATCGGGCGGGGCACGACCAGGGCGGAGAGCAGCTTGTAGCGCAACGGTCCGCTCAGCTCGCTCATGAGGTGCTGCATCAGGCGTCTCCCTCGGGCGGCGGCACGGCGCCGGTTTGGCCGGTGATCAGGCCGTAATGCTCGATCCGCCGATGCCGGGCGAAGTCGAAGATGGTGGCCTTGCCGAAGCGGGTGGCGTCGAGGTCGATGTCTTGGACCAAGAGCTCGTCGCCCTCGGTCGTGGCCTCGGCGACGATCTTGCCGTCCGGGTCGACGATGACCGACCCACCGATCAGCGGGTGGCCATCCTCGTCGCCGGCCTTGGCGACGGCCACGGCCCAGCAGCTGTTCTGATAGGCACCGGCCTGCATCGCCAGCTTGTGGTGGAAGAGGCGGTCGGCGGGGCCCTCGTCGGCTTTTTGCGAGTTCACCGAGGGCGTGTTGTAGCCGAGCATGACGAGCTCGACCCCTTGCAGGCCCAGCATCCGCCAGGCCTCGGGCCAGCGGCGGTCGTTGCAGATCAGCATGCCCATGACACCGCCCATCGCCCGCCAGACTGGAAAGCCCAGATCGCCCGGCTCGAAATACCGCTTCTCCAGGTGCTGGAAAGCGCGCTCGGGGTCGAAATCGACGTGTCCGGGCAGGTGGATTTTGCGGTACCTGCCGACGATTCGGCCGGTCTTGTCCACGAGAATCTGGGTGTTGAAATGGCGGCCTTCGGGCGTCTTCTCCGCGTAGCCGAGCGAAAAGCCGATACCTCTCCGCTGGGCGAGGTCGAACAGCGGCTGCGTCTCGGGACCGGGCATGACGCTTTCGAACCAGGCGTCGATCTCGGCCTCGTCTTCGGTGTACCAGCGCGGGAAGAAAGTGGTGAGCGCCAGCTCCGGATAGACCACGAGATCGCAATCCCGGCCTGCGGCTTGCTCCAGGAGGGCCATCAGCCGGGCCACGACTACGCGGCGCGGATCGGCACGCTGAATGGGCCCGAGTTGGGCTGCGGCGAGACGGATGGTGCGGCTCATCGAGATCTCCGGCTGTCGTGTCGGGCGAGGCGAGCCATAGCAGGCTCGAGGCCACACATCGATGGTCGCGGACACTGGCGGGGCACCTCGTGCATGGACGGCGCCGACGCCTCGGCCTATGCCTTTTTCCGGGGAAAGGCCAAGTGGGGCGTAACGAGATGCATGCATTGAGCCACCGGTATAGCCGGCTCGTCGGCCTGATGCTGATCGCAGCCGTGATCGTGGGGACCCCTCGGCTATCGGTGGTCGCGCAGGATACCGACGATGCCGCAGTCGGGGCCGCAGCCGGGGCCGCAGCCGGGGTTGCAGCGGAGGCCGCAGCTGGACCCACGGCGACCGCCGCCTACAACCGCGCGATGCGTCTTTTTCACAATGGCCGCTACGAGGAGGCGTTGCCGTATTTCGTCACCGCCGAGGAAGAGGCAGCGGCACAGCACGGCCAAGGCTCCAGCGAGCACGCGACGGCGCTGAACAATCTGGCCGAACTCTACCGCCTGATGGAGCGCTACGACGAGGCCGAGCCGCTCTTTCGCCAAGCCCTGACGATCGAGGAGGCCAGGCTCGGTGCCGACGATCCGGGCCTCGCCAGTCCGCTCAACAATCTGGCCCTCCTGCTCCGCGCCCAGGGCCGCTACGAGGAGGCCGAGCGGGATCACAAGCGCTCGCTCGCGATCCTCGAGGACACGCTCGGCCGGCGCCATCCGGACGTGGCCGGCAGCCTCAACAATCTGGCCCGGCTCTACGAGACCATGGGGTTGAACGAGCGCGCCCAGCCCTTGCTCGAGCGCGCGTTGATGATCGCCGAGGACACGCTCGGTCCGGCCCATCCGAGCACCCAACAGATCAGCAGCAACCTGGCGCGGGTGAGCGCCGATCTCGCAGCAGCACCGGCCGATCGAGCAGTGGCCGGCGAACGGCAGACCGAGCAGGCGATGCTGGAGGTCGAGGCTGCCGAGGCTGCGGCACCCCCTACCCCGGGCGCGCCGGCCGAGCTGGTGTTGCCGCCGGCAGCTCGGCCGGCTTCGCCCATCGTCACACCCCTGGCCGCCCCAGCGCCGGACGCGGCGCCCATGCCGGCGTTCGAGGCGTTGCCGGAGCCCGCAGCCGGGCTTGCGACCGTGACGACATCCGAGCCGACCGTATGGCCATTGATCGAGGGGCCGGCGACTGCCGCGCCGGACGACGAGGTCGCGCAGCCGGAGGCCGGGCCCGAGCCGGCCGCGGTGGCCACGGCAGCGCCGGTCGAGACGGACGTGGCGCCGGCGGCAGGCGCCGGCGCTGCCGAGACCTCGGTCGAAGACGCGGTCGCCATGGTCTTGCCGCTGCCCGAGGCGCGCCCGAGCGGCCAGCGCTGGGCCAAGTTGTCGACCGGGCGTTTCGCCATTCATCTGGCCTCGGTGCGCAGCCCGGTGAGCGCCACCGAGGAGTGGATCCGTTTGCGTGACCAACTCGATCTGCCGAGCGACATCGGCCAGCTCGAGCCGATGCGGATCGAGGTCGTCGGTCAGGGTGTCTTTTATCGCGTGCTCGGCGGTCCCTTCGAGAGCCGGTCCGCAGCCGTAGCAGCCTGCCAGCCGATCCGCGACCAGGGCGATTTCTGCGCCGTTCTCGGGCATGAAGACTGAGTCTGATCGGTTTCTGGCCGCCATCGAAGCGCAATTTCTCGCCGCTTCTGGCAACGCTCAGCGGATCGTCGAGACGCCGAGCTTTCGCGTCCATCTCTGGACGGTGGCCGATGCCTTCTATCGCAATGGCGCGGTACCCGTCGCCCGGCCGCCGGATTGGGGCCCGGCGATCGCCGCGATGGCGGCAGCGTTCGGCGGTGGCTGGCGCCGGCCGGCGCTGGAGTATCTGGAGGAGCGCTGGCCGGATTTGGGCCGTGCATTGGCGGCAGCCGGATTCGTCCGCGAGGCGCGGCTGACGGTCATGGCCAGCGACGACGGCGGTCCCGCCACGCACGTGGCGGGCGAAGCCGCTCCGTCCTCGGGCTCGTTTCGCCTGATGGCGCCTGCGACCCCCGAGCCGGCCCTTCGGGCGTACCTCCAGTCACTGCACGTAGCGTTCGCGCAGGACCAAGCTGCTGGTGTCGGTGACGCCGATGTGGCGAGCCTCGCACGCGCGCTGGCCGAAGGGCGCTGCCGGATCGGCATCATCGCGGACGAAGCCGGCCGGGCCGTCGCCGGGGCGAACTTGATCGGGATCGGCCATGTGCCCGGCGTAAGCGGCCCGGTTGCCGAGCTCTCGGGTGTCTGGACGGCCGCGCCGGCACGCGGCCGGGGCTTTGCACGGACGGTCTCGAGCGCTCTTTCGGCACGCTTTTTCGCCGATGGTGGCGGTCTCGTCTGGCTTGCCGCGGAGAACGCGCGGGTGACCGGCCTCTACGCCCGACTGGGCTTTCGCGAGGTCGGCCATCAGCTACGTTATTCGCGTTGCCCGCTTGAAGATCACGGTGCGGCGCAACACCCTTGATAGTGGTGGACCGTTCCCTTTGCCGGAGATCGCCATGCCGATCGCACGCTGCCTCGCCTCAGCCCTCGTGGTTGCCCTCGCGCCGATCGTCAGCCTGGCCACCGAGACGGTGACCTTCGGCACCAATTGGAAGGCACAGGCCGAGCATGGCGGTTTCTACCAGGCGCTGGCCACGGGGCTCTATGCCGAGCGCGGGCTCGATGTCGAAATTCGCCCGGGCGGACCGCAGGTCAATCATCGCCAGCTGATCGCCGCCGGTCGGCTGGATTTCTACATGGGCGGCAACATGTTCGGCCAATTCGATTTCCTCCGCGAGGGTATTCCGGTGGTCTCGGTCGCGGCCATTTTCCAAAAGGATCCGCAAGCGATGCTGGCCCACCCGGGCACCGGGGTGGACGGCTTTGCCGATCTCGCCGACAAGACCCTCTTTATCGCGCCCTTCGGCAAGCTCACCTTCTGGCCCTGGATGGCGCACAGCTTCGGTTTGGACGAGGGGCAAATCCGCCCCTACACCTTCAACGCCGCCCCCTTCCTCGCCGACGAGAACTCGGCCCAGCAGGGCTATGTGACGGCCGAGCCCTTCGCCATTCGCCGCGAGGGCGGGTTCGAGCCTGTGGTGCTGTTGATGGCCGATGCGGGCTATGACAGCTATTCGACCCTGATTCAGACCCGGGCCGAGCTCATCGAGGAGCAACCAGAGGTCGTCCAGGCCTTCGTCGACGCCTCGATCCTGGGCTGGGTCGACTATCTCTACGGTGATCCGGCCCCCGGCAATGCGCTGATCCTCCGGGACAACCCTGATATGACGGCCGAACAGATCGCCTTCTCGATCGAGGCGATGCGCAAGCACGGAATCGTCGATTCGGGCGATGCGGAAGAACTCGGCATCGGAGCGATGACGGACGAGCGCTGGGCGCAATTCTTCGCGGATGCGGTGAGCTGGGGAGCGGTCGAGCCGGACCTGCCCTGGCAGGACGGCTACACGCTCGCGTTCGTCAATCGGGGTGTCGGCAACGGTCGGCGCCCCTGACAAGTCGCTGCTTCAACCAGGGCGCGACGCGGCGACGCTTGACCAGCGCCGGGGCACTCCATATGTTCCGGGCTTCCGGAATTTCTGACCCGAGGATCCAACGATGGCCAAGCCGTCCACCGTGCTGATCAAGCTCGTAAGCTCGGCCGGCACCGGGTTCTTCTACACGACCAAGAAGAACACCCGGACCACCACCGAGAAGCTCGTCTTGAAAAAATACGACCCCAAGGCCCGCAAACACGTCGAGTTTCGCGAGTCCAAGATCAAATAGCGCGGCAGGCGCGCAACACCGCGCCTGCGGCTGCTGTCGGCGGTGCGCATTTCTGCAGCCGCCGACGCGTTAACGTCTCGCCAAGAGATTAAACTCCAGGTAGTATCCCGCGCATAGCTGGTCGCTTTGAAGTCTGCGACCGCGCCGGATGCCGTGCTGTGGCCACTCAGGCCCGCGGCATAGCCTGGAGTGCTCGCCGTTGCGCCATCGTCTGTCGCTCGATCGTCGTGCCCACCCCGTCCACCGCTCGGCTTTGCGCCGCGGCTGCTCAGCCGGCTTGGCGCTGTTCTTCGGGGTGGCGCTGCCGTTCGCGACCAGCGCCACGATCGATGAGCGCTTCGGCGACGGCATGCCCTTGGTGCTCAAGGACGGACGGATTGCCACTGTCACGGTCCACGCCATTCCCTTCGAGATCGGTGCGGCCGAGCTCGACCCAGCCACCGCCGAAACCGTGCAGACCATGTTCGAGCCACTGGCGACCGACTGCTTCCTGACGGCGCAGGCGATCGGCCATGTAGCGCCCGGCATCACCCGCGACGGTGACACGCTCTCGGCGCACCGCCTCGCCCGAGCCCGCGCCGACACCATCCAGGCGGCATTGGCCGGCTTCGGCATGCCACAACCATCGGTGGCGAGCGTCTGGGACTGGCAGTTCCTGCTGCAAAAATCGCAAGTCACGCTTTGGGTCTTCAGTCTGACCGAGGGCGACGATTGCGACGGCACGCCACTGCCGAAGGGCGAGCCGGTGCTGGCCGCAGCCAACGGCGACACCATCGAGACGCCGACGGCGACGCCCGTGGCGGCAGTCGATTCCCCGGCGTCATCGATTACCAGCGAGCCCAGGCCGACACCCGCCGCCACTACACCAGCCACCACGGCCCAAGCCGCCACACCGCGCGAATTGCGCGTGGCCGGCGCGGTGGCCGATTCGGACGGTGATACCGAAAGCCCCAGTCCAGCCGAGCCGACCGTGGCCGGCCGAAGCGAGCCACCGGCCCGCGATCCCCTGGCCACCGCTGCCGTAGCACCGGCCGAGGCTGCAACGAGCCCGGCCGTGCCGATCGCAGAGCCTGCAGAGCCGTCGACCACCATGGCGGCCATCGACCCGGACACGGCGCGGGTCGCCGGGGCCGCGGGGGCGCCGGCGCTGGCCATCACCTTCGAGATGAACAGCAGCTATTTCCCCTCCGGCGTCGGCCGCGAACTGCGCGCCTTTCTCGACAGCCTGCCGACCGATGGGACTGTCGAGATCGAGCTCTTGGGTGCTGTCGGCAGCAGTGCGGTGCGCGGGGCCAGCGGCGAGGAAGCGCAGCGCTACAATGCCTGGATGGCCGAGCGGCGCATCGAGCGGGTGGTCGAGTGGCTCGAGCAGAACGCCGGCGACCGGCGGCTCACCTTCGCCGAACGGTTGATCGAGAACGACCCGTCGCGGCAGGTGCGGGTCCGCGCGAGCGTCGTTCAGTAGGCTCGGCTGTCGAGCAGCCGGCGGGCGATCACGAGGCGCATGATCTCGTTGGTGCCTTCCAGGATCTGATGGACACGGGTGTCACGGAAGTAGCGCTCGATCGCGTAGTCCTTCAGATAACCGTAGCCGCCCAGCAGCTGCAGCGCCCGG
>JAABSG010000082.1 GCA_011390475.1 Geminicoccaceae bacterium
ATGCCGATCGCATCGTCGCGAGCCAGGGTGCAGCACTCGGGCAAACGTTCCGATCGGAGCAGCCTTCGACAGGTGCCACGCGCGGCTACAGCAAGGTCGTGACCGAGCGAGAGGACGGCACGCGGACACTCGAATGCTGGATCATCGACGGCGCCCAACACGCCTGGTCCGGCGGCAGTGCTGCCGGCACCTACACCGACCCGCAAGGCCCGGATGCATCCGCCGCGATGGTGGATTTCTTCCTGAACGGCTCGGCCGAACCCGCCGCGGCCTAGCCGGCCGTCATGCGCACCTCCTTCGTCGGCGCAAGCCGCCGGAGGAGGCGGGCGCCGACCCTGTCGGCCTCGGCAGCGCACGAAGCGCTGCATTTCGGCCGGCCTCACCCGGGCGACGCCTTCGTCAGCATGAGCCGATCGTCCTCACGGTTGCCGCGGGATGACGCTCGTGGCGACAAGTCGGGCAACCGACCTCGACGGCGTGTCCGTGGCAACGATCGCCCGAGCTGATCGCGTGGCGCCGCAACAGGTTCTGTATTTGCTCCATACCCGATCGTCAGCGCGTGATTTGCAACAGAGGGCGCCGCGAGGTGCCCTCGGTCAGCCGTTGGTGACCAACGCGAAGGCGAGCGGGGACGGGTGACCGTCCGCGACGGCCGGGTCGAGATGCACGATCTCGCGGGCTCGTGCCGTGTCGCCGACCACCACGGCGGCTGTCTCGACCAGGCCGACGAGGCGGCAGGTCAGCAACGAGACTCGAGGTGCGCCCAACTTCCAGACATGCGGGTGGGCCTCGGGTGCCGGCTGGACCGGCAGCGGGTGCCTTCACTGCGGCGGCCAGAAATGTCCTGCCCATCACCGATTGACAACCCGCCCGCCAGGTGGCCCCATCCGCCGAGACAACGCGCACTACCGAGGAGTCAACGGTGCACAACAAGGCCCTGGTCGCCCAGGGCGGCGGACCCACCGCCGTCATCAACCAAAGCGTCATCGGCGTCGTCCTCGAATGCCGCAAGTTCCCGCAGATCGAGCGCATCTACGGCGCGCTGCACGGGGTGCGCGGAATCGTCGACGAGGACTTCCTCGACCTCACCCAGGAGACCACGCAGAACCTCGAGCTGGTCGCCGAAACGCCATCCTCGGCCCTGGGCTCGACCCGCGACAAGCCCGACCGCGCCTATTGCCGCGAGATCTTCGAGACGCTGAAGGCGCACGAGATCGGCTACTTCTTCTATGTCGGCGGCAACGACAGCTCGGATACCGTGCGGATCGTCGCCGAGGAAGCCGAGGCCGCCGGCTATCCACTGCGTTCGATTCACATCCCCAAGACCGTCGACAACGACATCGTCGAGAACGACCACACGCCCGGCTACCCGTCCGCCGCCCGTTTCGTCGCGCAGGCCTTCATGGGCATCAATCTCGACAACAAGGCGCTACCCGGCGTCTATATCGCGGTCGTGATGGGCAGGAACGCGGGCTTTCTCACCGCCGCCTCGGCGCTGGGCAAGAAGTTTCCCGACGACGGCCCGCATCTGATCTACCTGCCCGAGCGCAACTTCGACCCTGACGCCTTCGTCGCCGCCGTCGAGGCGACCTACGAGCGTCACGGCCGCTGCATCGTCGCCGTCTCCGAAGGCATCCACGATGCCTCGGGCCAGCCGATCATCGGCCAGCTCGGCAAGGCGCTCGCCACGGACGCGCACGGTAATCTCGAGCTCTCGGGTACCGGCGCCCTGGCCGACCGCCTGGCCGACCTCGTCAAGGACCGGCTCGGCATCAAGCGAGTGCGCGCCGACACCTTCGGCTACATGCAGCGCTCGTTCGTCGGCTGCTTTTCGGACGTCGACCAGCGCGAGGCCCGCGAGGTCGGCGAGAAGGCCGTCAAATACGCGCTCTGGGGCGACACCGACGGCTCGGTGACGATTCAGCGGGTCGGCAACTACCAGGTCGACTACGACCTCGTCCCCCTGGTCAAGGTCGCCGCCAAGACGCGAACCATGCCCGACCACTTCATCGACGAAGCCGGCACCGGCGTCACCGACCAGTTCCACATGTATCTCCGCCCGCTACTCGGCTCCGGCATGCCCAACGAGTTTCGCCTGCAAACCAGCAATCGCGTGGCGAAGATCAGGAAGCGCGGCTGAGCGACGAAAATCGACGCAAATATCGTCCATCGACTGTCGCCGGCTTTCAGATGTCGCCGAGCTTGAAGCGCGCCGCGAGCATGATCGCGTTCGTTCGGTAGGTAATGTCGAGCTCGTCGAGCTCGGTCTTTCGTGCGTAGAGCCGGCGCCAGCCGAGATCGAGATCGACCCGCGGCGAGAGTTGGTAGGCGATGCCGAGACCGACCTGCCCAGACGGCGTCAGGACCGTGTCGTCGAGCTCGGGTCGTCCGGATTCGACATCTTCGGCGCGGCCGTGCAGCAGCGTGACCCCGGCCCCGACAAGGGCATACGGGCGCAGGCCGTGCCAGACGACGGGCTCGTAGGTGGCGATACCGTGCGAGGTCAGGCTGTAGAGCATGTTGCCGTCGCCACTCGAGAGACAGCGGGTCTGATCGGGGTTGCGATAGAGACAAAGTCCGTCGCTACCGCGATTTCGCTCGCCGTTGATCCCGTGGACGTTGTCGCGCCGGCCCGACAGTTCGATTCCCAGGCGACCTCCGGCGTAGCGGATGCCGGCGTCGACACCGCCCATGAAGCCCGCCTCCGAGCCGGATTCGAGGTCGACCGAGTTGCTCTGCTCGGTCCAATAATGCACGCTTCCACCAACACCGACGTAGCTGCCGTTGGGCCGGTCGTTTTGGGAACCGCGGGCAATCGTGTTGCCCGGATCCGCGCATCCAGCGACCAACACGACCACACTCAGGAGAACAATTGCCGACCAGCCGATCCTGGGTCGGCTGGTCGGGAAAACGGCCTGCACGCTGCAATTTACCAGTAGTTGATATCTGATCGCGATTCGAAGCGGCGGGGCCTCGAGTAGCTGACCTCCTGTTCGACCGCGCGAACGCTCGACCCGACTCTTAGCGCCTCAGGTCGGTCTCGTCTCCCTCCTTGCCGGCACGAACGAGGTCGTCGCCGAGGGAAGTTAGTGTCTGAAACCGAAACCCGAGTGCAATGCGGGCGATGAACGAGGGCACCAGGACGGGCCAGCGCGTCAGGTCCAGCCGAGCGCTCGCAACGCCTAGGCGTCGTTCCAGACCTCGGTCATGTGGCTGATCTTCGCACCATCGAATGCGATGATTGGTTGCGGCACGCTTCCCAGCCCTTGCCGGCCGCACAGACCTCGAAGAGCGCGCGCGCCGTCTGGTCTCTGGTCATCAAAAGTGCCTCCCGGTTGTGCCGACGCCGGACGGTCGGCATGGGCGGAAGCCAGCTGTGTCGCGTGATGGCGTGGCATCCTGCAGCGGCAGCATGGGATAGTGCGGTGTCGAACGATGGTGTTCTCGGTCCGCAAGAGCTGGAGATCGCGACGGACCATGCCGGCGGCGCCACCTACCATGTGCTTGCGGCACGGCTGTGCATGGCATCCTCTATCCGCACGCATCTGGCCACGATCGACCGCCAGCGCGTGCGCCCCTTCGACGATACGGCTACCGCCCTGGACGCCTCGACATGCCAGCCCGCGCTGAATAACTTCCCCCGCGCCGCCAGAAGCTGCGACCGACCGCGCCGCCCGAGGTCCAGAGCAACAGGGAACGACCGACCATGTCCGATCCGGCAATCCTCGACGACCGGGCCAGTCGCACGCTCGGTGACGATCTCGCCAACCGCCGCAACCTCTCCCCCGACGGCTTCGCCGCGGCGAGCGCGATCGCCCGCCGTCTCGGCGCCTTGCCGACAGACGACGGCCCGAACAGCGGCAAGGCTGCCTTCGTCTTCTGGGCCCCCGACCTGGTCGAAGCGCACATCCCCGCCGGCGACATCTTCCTCGAAATTTTGGCGCCCGAGGCGCCGCTCGACCTCGCCGTCTCCAGGCAAACCCGCCGTTTCCAGCGCCAGCGCCTCCCCTTGATGCGCGAGGACGACCTCGTCTTCGGCGTCGTCCAGGGCCTCACCTTCGGCACCCGCGAGCGGCTCGGCAGCTTCTACGCGCTCGCCTGGCGCGACCACGACGGCCGATGGCAGCGCCGCTTCGACCCGATGGCGCACTCGACCCCCTTCGGCGTCATGGCGCCGAGTGAGCTCTACGACTTGGGTGCCATCGAAGCCGAGCGCACCGACCGCGCCTACTGGCAGACTGTGGCATCGTCGGCGGTCGCCAAGCTCGGCCCTGCCGACCACATCCTGCAGATCCACACGCCCACGGCCACGGCAGCCGGCACGCTCGCGAGCCTGAACCGCCGCTTTCAGGCGATCGCCAAGAAGCTCGAGGCCGGCCAGTCCCTCACCCCCGACGAGACCGTCTTCACCGGCTACGACGCCGTCCAGCTGCTGCCCGTCGAGCCGACCACCGTCTACGAGACCGGCCCGGCCTTCTGGCAGGAGGAAGCGGATCCGCACGCCGCCACCATCGCCATCGAGCTCCGCCGCCCCGACACCACCAACTGGGGCTACGACGTCGTCATCGCCGGGTCGGCCGCGGTGAATCCCACGCTGCTCGAGTCCGGCAGGCCGGACGAGCTGGCCGATCTCGCCTGCACCCTGCACAACTTCCCGGGCCGGCCGATCAAGCTCATCCTCGACGTCGTCTTCGGCCACAGCGACAACCAGGGCCTCCGCTGCCTGCCGCACCACTGGTTCGCCGGCCCCAATATGTACGGCCAGAATCTCGACTACAAGAACCCCTGGGTTCGCGCCTCGATGCTGGAGATGCAGCGCCGCAAGGTCAATTATGGTGCGGATGGCGTGCGCATCGACGGGGCGCAGGACTTCAAGTGGTACGACGCGGACGCGAGCGAGCTCCGCCACGACGACGCCTACCTGCAATCGATGAGTGACCTCGTCCAGGAGGTTTGCGGCTGCCGCTATCGGCCCTGGATGATCTTCGAGGACGGCCGCCCCTGGCCACAAGAGGACTGGGAACTCGCGTCCAGCTATCGGGCGGTGATCGAAGCCCAGCGCGACGACGACGTCTTTCAATGGGGCCCGCTGACCTTTGCCCACAATACCCCCTTTATCTACGGCTTCTGGCTCTCCAAATGGTGGCGCATCAGACAGATGCTGGCGGTCGGCGAAAACTGGATCAGCGGCTGCGCCAACCACGACACGCTCAGGCGCGGCACCCAGGTCAGCCCCAAGCTCAACATCAACACGCGGCTGGGCACCACCCGCATGGAGATCCTGGACAAGGCTTACGACAACCCGGCCGTCGATCTCTTGACCTATGTGGCCTTCCCGGGCGTGCCCATGGACTTTCTCAACGCCGCCATGCGTGCATCCTGGGGTTTCATCAGGAACCAGGACGACCGCTACGGCGTGAAGGTCGTGGCCGAGGAAGCCGTCTCGCTCGACTGGCAGGTCGACGCCGACACCTACGATCTGCCCGCCAACTTCAAGCGCCTGAAAGCACTGGGCTTTCACGACCTCGAAGACCTCCGCCGGTTCATGCGCCTGCTGCCCGCTCTGGTCGAAGCCACCGACTACGACATGGCAGCCATCGCCACGTTGCTTCGCGCCTGCGACCCACCGCTCGAAGGCCCTTCCCCGATCGACGTCGACGCGATCAAGACCGTCGCCCGCGCCTGGATGGACGACATGCACGACTACTGCAACGTCCAGCGCTACACCGAACGCCTTTCCCCCGCGCTGATCACCTTCGACCACCAGCTCCGCCGGTTTCGCACCGACCGTCCCTGGCTCCGCCGCAACTACCGCGACGGCGACTGGCTCACCTACCAGGACCCCGTCGACGGCAACACGCTGCTCCGCTCACTGCGCACCAGCCCCGACCGGACCGAACACATCTACACCATCGTCAACCTCGAAGGCGCCGCGCTCGACCTCGACCCCACCGACCACCCGAACCTCCCGAACGTCGACTGGCACGTGGCACTGCGGACCCCGCCGATCGGCACCGACTATCTCGGTGGCGAGATCACCCTGGGTGACAGCATGGGCGTAACCTTCACGGCTGGCGTATAGTGGAAGACGAAGGCATGCGGGGATGTCCGCCGCCGTGCGGCCTGGCTTTCACTTGTCGACGGCCGCAAGGCGTCGTGCAGTCACGCACCGACGGCCCCGACAGGCGCGGCGGCAGAGGACGGTTCTCGACTCGCTATTTCAGCCTTCGCGCCAGTCTCTCGAGTTCGCCACATCGAGACCGGCGCTGCGGAAATCTCGACCGATTTCGATGTGGCGAAAGAGCAGTGCTGCCGGTACCACGGCGGCGAACAACACCATGCCGAGCACGAGCGGGCCCTGGGGATGGCCCGTCGCGTCGAAGATCGCACCGGCGACGGGCGGGGCGGCCGTCACGATCGCGTAGTAGACGGTATAGAAAACGCCCATGCCGAACGCGCGCCGCTCGGGCGCCATCGCGGCACCCGCCAGGGCGATGATCACCCCGGCCGGTGCCATGCCGACGAGTCCGAACAGCAGGCTCGCGGGCAGCCCGGCGCCTGGAACCGAGAGCAGGGCGAGCGCAGTGACCGCGCCTGCCATGCAGACCACGAGGATGAACTCGCGCCGGCCGAAGCGATCCGCGAGCTGCCCGCAAAGTGTGCCAGAGAGGATCATCAGCCAGCTGCCGACGCTGAGGATGGCGGCGGCACTGGTGAGGGAGTGACCCTGTGCTGTCAGCATCGCCGGCCCGAAGCCGAGATAGATGACGTAGCCCGCGTTGAAGACTCCCCAGGCGGCGCCCGCACAGAGCACCAGCCGCCATTCCTTGCCCGACAAGCGCAGCGGGGCAGCACCGGGAGCCGCGATCGGCAGATCGGCCGGTGGGCGATAAAGGAGGAAGACGGCGAGCGCGGCCAGGGCACAGTAGCCGGCAGCGACCAGAAACGGCAGCCGCCAGCCGAAGGCCTCGGCGAGCCAGGCATGGCCGACCTGGCCCATCGCGATGCCGAAGGGCCAGCTCATGACGAGGATGGCCATGGCCGTTGCGATCTCGCGGCCGACGAACCAGTCCGCTGCCATCTTCGTGAAGTAGAGTGTGGCAAAGAGAAAGCCGGCGCCCGCCAGGACCCGACCGAGACCGATGGTCCAGCCATCCACAGCCGTGCCCGAGACGATCCCCCCCATTGCCAGCGCCAAGAGACCGAGGCCGGCCAGGGCGCGATCGGATGCCCAGCGCCCGGCAAATCCGGCGGGCATTGCGAGGACGAGCCCTGGCGCCATGAAGAGGCCGATCAAGAGGCCGATCCCGGCATAGTCGAGCCCGAAGGCGACGACGAGGTTGTCGCCGACGGCGGCCAGGGTCTGAAACTGAAAGCCGAGCCCGACGCGCGCCAGGAACAACAGCGCCAGGATGCGCCAGCGCATCAGGCCCAGCCGAGCGCCCGCAAGGCGTAGGCGTCGTTCCAGACCTTGGTCATGTGGCTGATCTTCTCGCCATCGAAGGCGATGACGTAGACATAGTCGGACGCCACGGTCTTGCCCGTTGGCGGGACCGGGCCGCCGGCACCGGTTTGGGTGCCATGGAAGACAGCAGCCGCCATCACCGTGCCCCGCTCTGGATCCATGGCGAAGGCGCTGAGCTCGTATCGGCCATCCGGGATCGGGCCCAACAGCCCCTTCATCCACTCGGTATAGCCGGCCAGGGTCGTGGTCTCGGCCAGGGCGTCGGCCTGACACGAAAAGGTGGCGCCCTCCAGGCACCAGCTACGGCAGACCTCCCAACCCTGGCCTGTCTCACAAGCCTCGAAAGAGGCGCGCGCGGTCTCTTCGTTGGTCATCAAGAGCGCCTCCCGGTAGTGCCGACGCCGGATGGTCGACAGGGGTCGATGCTAGCGGCGTCGCCCCATGGCGTGGTATCGTACAACTGCAGGAAATAGCGGGCGGTGGATGCCGTAATCTACTACTGCATTTGCGTGATCGTGCGGTGGGCGGGCGATCCGAAGACTTCCAGGCAACATCGTCAGAGCGCGGGGTGAGCCGGTGGCGAACAATGGTGCTCTCAGTCCGCGCGAGCTGGAAATCGCCGAGGACTATGCGCGTGGCGCCACCTACCAGGCGATCGCGACACGCTTATGCATCGCACCATCCACCGTGCGCACGCATCTGGCGACGATCTACCGCAAGCTCGAGGTCACCTCGAAGCTGGAGCTGCGCGCGCTGCTCGACGGCAGCACCTCCCGGCCGCTGGAGCCCACGGATCATGCAGCCGTGATCGCGGAGTTGGCGCTCGGCCTCGAGGAGGCGCTGAGCCGGGAGAAGGCGCTGGCTGCCGTGCTCCGGATCATCAGCCGCTCACGAGGCGACCTCGAGGCGGTCATGGCCGCGATCCTGGGCCATGCGCTCGAGCTCTGCGACGCCGAGTTCGGCATCCTGTTCGAGCACGAGGCGCCCGCCCGCTTTCGCGCCACCTTCGACCGGGGCATTCCCACCGCCTTTCGGCAATGGCTCGACGAACAGGGTTTGTTTTCCGCTGGCACGGACACCGGCCTCGGCCGCATGGCGGCGGCGCGGGAGGTCATGAACATCGCCGATGTCAGGGCGGAGGCGGTGTATCGCAGCGGCGATCCACTGCGCCTGGCGACCGCTGATTTGGGCGGGGCGCGATCCTTCGCGGCCATTCCGATGTTGACCGGCGATCGGCTGGTCGGTGCCTTCACAATCTACCGCCAGCGTGTGCGGCCCTTCAGCGAGACGGCCATGGCCCTGGCGCGGACCTTCGCCGACCAGAGCGTCATCGCCATAGAGAACGCCCGCATGATGAGCGCGCTCCGCGACGGCACGGCTGGGGTGCGCCCGGTCCGACGCGGCACCAACTCGGCGTAGCCCCCGCAAATCCGCCAACCTCGACCGCCAACCTCGGCAGAATTTCGGTGGGTCCAGGGAGGGTCACCCTCCCTGGTCTTCTGATCAGAGGCAGACTCTCGCCTCAAGCACCGGCGGGCTGGGGCCTCGCTGTCTTGGCCTGGTGGGCTTTGACGGCGAGCAGGCGGGCGCGGCGGCGTTGGAGTTGTTGGTCGGTGAGGACGCCCAAGAGGATGACGGTGCCCATGACGGCGAAGTTGAGGGAGGTCGGGATGCCGAGCAGGTTGACCAGGTTTTGCAGGACCTGGAGGAGCACGGTGCCGAGTGCGATGCCCATGATCGAGCCCTCGCCGCCCCTGAGCGAGCAGCCGCCGAGGACGGCGGCTGCGATGCCGTAGAGCTCGTAGAAGCTGCCGTGCGCCGAGGGCTGGATGGAGAAGGTGTAGAAGGCGAGAAAGACGGCGGAGAGGCCGGCCAAGGCGCCGCTGATGACGTAGGCGGCGGCAATGACGAGGTTGGTGGGGATGCCGGAATAGCGCGCCGCCTCCTCGTTCTTGCCGACGGCGAAGAGGTAGCGACCGAAGACCGAGCGGTGCAGCACGATGCCCATGACGATGGCGACGATGACGAAGGCGATGAAGGTGTGCGGCACGCCGAAGCTGCGGCCGGCGGCCAGCCATTCGAGCGTTTCGAAGCCGCCGGCATAGCCGAAGCCGATGGTGGCGTCGTTCATGTAGTAGCGGGCGGCGCCGCGGTAGATCAGCAGACCGCAAAGCGTGACGACGAAGGGCTGCATGTTGAAGCGCGTCACCAGCACGCCGTGGATGACGCCGAAGCAGATGCCCAGCCCGATGGCGACCGGCAGGACGAGCTGCCAGGCCATGCCGTGGTTGGTCATGAGGTCGATGAAGATCACCCCGATCAGGGCGAACATCGAGCCGACCGAGAGGTCGATGCCACCGGTGATGATGACGACACCGATGCCGATCGCGAAGATGCCGAACAGCCCGACCAGGTTCGCCATGTTGCCGAGATTGACCGGCGACAGGAAGACCGGGTTGAGGAAGGCGGTAATGGCGCCGACGACGAGGATCAGCACGAAGAGCCCGAGGTCTTTCTTCTGCATGGTGGCGATTGCTCTGATGTTATGCGGCGGCCGGTTGGGCTGCGGCCTGGGCCGGTGAATTGACGGCGAGCTCGAGGACGTTGGTCTCGGTGAAGCTGTCGCGGCTCGAAAGGATGCCGCTGATCCGCCCCTCGTGCATGACCGCGATGCGGTCGCTGACGCCGATCACCTCCTCCATGTCGCTCGAGATCATGAGGATGGCGACCCCGGCGTCGGCGAGCTGGCGGAGGATGGCGTAGATTTCGCTCTTGGCACCGACGTCGATGCCGCGGGTCGGCTCGTCGAAGATGACGACGGCGGGCTCCATCGCCAGCCATTTGGCGAGCACCACCTTTTGCTGATTGCCGCCCGAGAGGGTGATCACCTCGGTCTCGACCGAGGGTGCTCTGATGTTCAGGCGCTGCTTTTGCCGCTCGGCCGTCGTCGTTTCGCGGCTGGCGCTGATCAGCCAGCCCCGAGCATGGCCGAGGACATCGGCGAGCGTGACGTTGACGCGCACCGGGAACTCGAGGACCAGGCCCGAGCGCTTCCTGTCTTCGGGCACGAGGTAGATGCCCTGGGCGATGGCCTGGCGGGGCGCGTTCACGGTGATGGCCTTGCCGTCGAGGCGGATGCTGCCGGCCAAAGGCGGGTCGATGCCGAAGAGCGCCCGGGCGAGCTCGGTGCGGCCGGAGCCGATGAGCCCGGCGAGACCCAGGATTTCGCCGCGGCGGACCTCGAGATCGACCGCGCGGTCGGGAAAGAGAATGGTGCGCAGGCCGCTCACCTCGAGGCCGGGCGAGGTGGCGCGGCCGGGCGGGGTGTAGAGTGCCTTGAGGTCGCGGCCGATCATCAGGCGGATCATCGCCGCATGCTCGATCTCGGCCTTGGCGAGCTTGCCGGCGAGGACGCCGTCGCGGAGGCAGACGACACGGTCAGCGCAGGCCTTCACCTCGTTCAGGCGGTGGGTGATGTAGATGACGGCCACACCCTGGGCCTTGAGCTCGGCGATCACGCCCAAGAGCCGCTCGGTCTCGGAAACGGTCAGGCTCGAGGTCGGCTCGTCCATGATGATCAGTCGGGCGTCGAGGGAGAGCGCCTTGGCGATCTCGACCATCTGCCGCTGGGCGATCGAGAGGGTCGCGACCTGGGTCTCGGCGGTGAAGTCGACCTTCAGGCGCTCGAGCAGCGGGCGGACGGCGGCGTGCAGCCGGCGCTGGTCGATCAGCTTCAAAAAGGGGCTACGCGGCTCGCGGCCGATGAAGACGTTGGCGGCGACGTCGAGATTCTCGAAGAGGTTGAGCTCCTGGTGGACGAAGGCGATGCCGGCGGCCAGGGATTGCGGCACGGTTAGCGCATCGTGGGTCTGTCCGTCGATGACGATGCGGCCGCTGTCGGGGGCGACGACGCCCCCCAGGATCTTCATCAGTGTCGACTTGCCGGCCCCGTTCTCGCCGATGAGCCCAACCACCTCGCCCGGTGCGACGGCCAGGTCGACGTCGGCCAGGGCCGTGACGCCCGGATAGGTCTTGCCGATGCCCGAGAGCTGCAGAAAGGGCTCACTCAACGCGGTGGTTCCCGAGAAAACCGGAGCAGAGGCAGGCGGGACGGCCCGACGACCGTCCCGCCCGGCCGTCACTGTGCCAAGAGCTTTTGCAGCTCGGCGCGGAAGTCGTCGACGTTCGAGGCGTCGATCACCCGGGTCGGCACGATCATCAGCTCGTTTTCGGGGATGAAGGACGTGTCGCCGTCGAGCGCCTGGGCCATCAGCATCATCGACTGGTAGCCGAACTCGTAGGGCTGCTGCACCACGGTCGCCTCGACGATGCCATCGGCGATGCCGCGCAGCGTCACCGGATCCTCGTCGAAACCGATGACCTTGACCTCGCCCACCTTGCCGGCCGCCCGAACCGCTTCGACGATCTGCGGCGTGTTGTAGGACCACAAGCCGACGAGGCCATCGATGTCGGGATATGTGGTCAGCGTGTCCTCGACGTTCCGCTTGGCGCGGGCGAAGTCGACCTCGTCGGTGCGAACGTCGATGATGTTGACGTTGC
This sequence comes from Geminicoccaceae bacterium, assembly GCA_011390475.1. GTDB lineage: Bacteria > Pseudomonadota > Alphaproteobacteria > Geminicoccales > Geminicoccaceae > SLRI01. The sequence continues at coordinate 12,026 of JAABSG010000082.1, forward strand.
CGCCCTCGAGCACGTTGCGGATGCCCTGGACCCGCTCCTGGGCGTTGGCGGCGCCCATGGTGCCGACGAAGAGCATGACGTCGCCGCCGTCCGGCAATGCGGCCTTGATCAGCTCGCCCGCCTGCTCGCCGGCGGCGACGTTGTCGGTGCCGATATAGAGCATGCGGTCGGTATCCGGCGCATCGCTGTCCGAGGTGAACAGCACCGCTTGTTCTGCCGCGCGATTGAGCAGGTCACGGCTGTTCGCCGGATCGATCACGCTGACCGTGATGCCGGCGACGCCGCGGGTCAAGAGATCGTCGATGATCCGCCGTTGCTCGGCGGCGGTGGCCTCCGAGACGATGTGCATCTCGGTGGTGTAGCCGTCGAGTTCCTCGCCGGCCGCCATCACGCCGGCGCGGCCGATGGTCCAGAAATCGGCGGCGGCGTTGGTGACGAACGCCAGCACCGGCTTGTCCTGCGCCTCGGCCGAGCCGAAGCCGATGGTGGCCGCCAAGACGGCCGAAACGGCCGTCATCAGATGACGTCGCTGCATGTGTTTTGCCTCCCTGTGGATTGGCCGGCGCGATCAGGCCGGCCCTCGTTGGTGGTGATGATCCTGCGATCTGCCAGCCGCGCCGTCAATGGCCTTGGCAAGCTGGACAGCGGTCGGCCCGACACGGCGGGGTGGATCGCAGAGAAGGCAGATGATGGAAGGGAAGACAGGTGGGGAAGCAAGCCGCCCCGCACCCCACCGTTCTTCGGCGTCGGGTGCCGGTTCAAGTCCGGCGCCCTATTGCGGCTCAGGCGCTTTCGCGCTCGAGTTCGGCCAGCGAGCGCAGCCCGCGGTCGCGGAAGACGCGGTCGAGCCCCTCCATGATCAGCGTGTGCATCTTCTCGCGCTCGTCGAAAGCCAGGCGGCGGAGCTGCTCGTAGACGGGGATCGGCAGGTAGACGGTCTGCTGCTTGATCGGGCGGTTGTTGATGGTGCGCTTGGGCGTGGCGAGCGCCTTCTGCCGCGGCCGGAGCGGCGTCGGCTCGACCGGCTCCGGGCTGTCGAGCAGGGCTTCAAGCGATGTTCTTTTGCGCGCCATCGGTCATCTTCTCCATTTTCTTGGTGAGCCAGGCCCAGAGCTCGCTGATTTCTTGGGCGGCCTTGCCACCCGGCTCGAATTCGTGGACGCCGAGGCCGGCCCCCTGGGCGTCCTGAAAGACGCTGCGCGAGACGACGGTGATCGGCGCCACCGGGCCGAGGACGGCGAGGCCGATCTCGGCTTCCTTGATGCGAAAACCGCGCGGGGGCGTCTGGCTCAGGATGAAGGCCGCGGGCTTGGCCAGGCGCTTGATCGTGGCGATGGTGGCCGGCGTCGCCTTCATGTCGGCCGGGGTCGGCCGGCAGGGCACGAGGCAGAAATCGCTGATCCGGATGGCGGCCGCCACCGACGGCTCGTCGCGGCCGGGCGTGTCGATGAAGACGTGGCTGAAGCCCTGCCGGCGGGCGGCAGCGATCGCCCCTTCGAGCTCCCCTGCCCCGAGTTTGACCAGCTTGGGGCTCGCCGCTTCGCGGTCGTGGTACCAGGCCTCGGCCGAGGCCTGCGGGTCCATGTCCAGGATCAGGCAGCGGGCACCCGCGGCCTCGGCCGCGACCGCGAGGTTGACGCAGAGCGTGGTCTTGCCGCTGCCGCCCTTCTGGGTAACGAAGGCGATGACGTTCATGAGGCCCGGCTCCGCCGGCTGTGCGTAAGATCGTGCGCGTATAGTGGCTCACTGGTAGGAACGCTACACCGCCCGGCCCCCAGTTCACAAGTCGGGTGAAGCGAGACGGCCAAGAGATTGCGCGACTATGGCGAACGCGCCACGCAGCGCTCAGAGCAGCCAGTCGATCGGCAAGAGTGCCGCGAGCCCGGCGCCGATCCAGCGGAACAAACCGGCCCCGGGTTCGCGGTCGTAGCGGATTTCGCCCTCGGGCGTCGTTTCGATCCATCCGAGCCGGCTGCGCTCGTCCATCACCACCCGATAGGCGTGATCGCCGAGGCGCTCGTCGAAGAACCGATGCAGCGTTTCGGCGAGCTCCGGGCTCTCGATGACGATGCCCATCTCGGTATTGAGCCAGGCCGAGCGCTGGTCGAGGTTGAGCGAGCCGACGAACAGGCGCTGGCCGTCGATGGCGCCGGCCTTGGCGTGCAGCGTGCCGGCGGAGCCCGGCGGGCCCGGTTCGGGCTCACCGAAATGGGGGTCGGCGCCGTCGGCCTTCAGCTCCCAAACCTCGACGCCGGCCAGGAGCAGCGGGCGGCGGCGCATCAGGTGACCGGCATGAGCGATCGGCACGTCGATGCCGGCCAAGGAATTGGTGAGGATGCGGATGTCGACGCCGCGATCGCCCCAATCGCCGAAGGTGTCGATCCAGCCGCGGCTCATCACCAGATAGGCCGAGACGATATCGAGCCGAGCCTCGGGCTCGCCCATGGCGGCGACGAGTGCCGGGATCACGAGGTCTTCCTCGAGCCCGTCGGTCCCGTCGATCTTCTCGGGCGGATCGACGAGGAGCTGGGCATCGGCCCAGTCCACTGCCAGCGCTTCGAGCGGTGCCGCGCGGACGTTCTCGTCGAGGCTCTCCAGAAAGCGCGCCACCTTCGGCGCCGCGAGCTCGCGACGGAACCGAGCGGCCAGATAGCGCGCGGTCGGCTGCAGCCAGGGGTCGATGATGCTCGCTGCCGGATAGGCGTAGACGCTGTTCCAATAGGCATCGAACTGACCCGCGACCGGCTCGACGATCGGCCCGATGGCCAGCACGTCGAGATCGGCGAAGTTCTGGGCGGGTGCGAGACCGGCATAGGCGTCGCCGACATTGCGCCCGCCTGTGATCACCACGGTGCCGTCGGCGATGAAGGCCTTGTTGTGCATGCGCCGGTTGCTGCCGTGAAAGTCGAGGACGAGATCGAAGAGGCGCATGTAGCGATTGGGGAACGGATTGAAGAGGCGGACCTCGATCATCGGGTGGGCATCGAGCCGCAGGAGCGCCCGATCGAGGCCCACCGTGTGCAGGTCGTCAAGCAGGAGGCGCACGCGAACGCCACGTTCCGCCGCCTCGTGCAGCGCCTGGAAGACGAGCCAGCCGGCGCTGTCGTCGTGCCAACTGTAGTATTGCAGATCGAGGGAGCGCTCGGCCGCGGCCGCGAGGCCGAGTTGCGCTGCGAAAGCGGTGCGCGGGTTGCCGAGGAGGTGAAAGCCGGAGAGGCCGGGCGCGGCCGATGTCAGGCGCCGAGCCGTCGCACCGAGGGCGGTCGTCTCGGTGTCCACGATGGCCGAACTCGGCTCCCGTTCGAGCTCGGGCAGCCGGCCGGCACAGGCGGTAAAGAGCAAAAGCAGCGGGAGGAAGAGCAGGATTAGGAGCCGGAACCGCGCGTCTCGCGCGGCCCCGTTCTCCATCCGTCGATCGGTGGCCGAGGCGATAGCGATCATGAACCCCGCTGCATGCCGGCGAGCGCGCCGGGAGATCGGGCCCACCGGCCATCAGGAGTAGCCAAGGTAGTGCCTCCGGACAAGTGGCGTGCCCGGCGGCGCGTCAGAGCAGCCAATCGATGGGCAAGAGCCGGCCGAGGCCGGCGCCGAGACTGCGCCAGAGGCCGGCATCGGGCTCGCGGTCATGCCGGACCTCGCCTTCCGGCGTTTGCTCGTGCCAGACGAGGCGACCGTCCGGACCGAGTCGCACGGCGAAGGCGTGCTCGGCGAGGCGCTCGTCGAACATCCGGTGCAGGGCCCGGGCGAGCGTC
>JAABSG010000083.1 GCA_011390475.1 Geminicoccaceae bacterium
CGGGGCCGTCGGTGAGGTAGAGGATGCGTGTGCCGGCGGCGGCGGCCGAGGCCACGATGTTGCGCAAGGAGCGCGTCCGCCTACCGACGGCGAAGGCCAGCATGACATCGTTCTCGGTGATCGAGGCGAATTCCTCGGGCACGGAAAAGCCGCCCAGGGGGATCATTCGAATGTCGGTCCGCACCTTGATCAGTTGCGAGCGGGCGAAATGGGCCAATGAATAGTTGTCGCCGAAGCCGACCACCCAGAGCTTCTCCGCCTGGGCGAGGAGGCGGACGGCCTTGGTCAGATCGTCCGAGCGCTGCTGCTCGATGGTCGACACCAGGTTCTGCAACTCCGTCTGCAGATGCTGGCCGAGTTCCGGCCGCTGGCCGGCGTGGCGCTGCAGCGCCGGGCCGTAGCGTACCGTCATGGGCTCGGCGCGCGCTTCCTTCAGGGCTTTCTGCGCGGCTTTGAAACTCGGATAGCCGAGGCGCTGGAACAGCCGGGCGGCGGTGGCCTTGGAGACTCCAGCGCGCTCGGCCAGCGCCGTAGCGGAATTGTCGATCACCGCGCGGACATCCTCGAGCAGCAAGTCGGCGAGGCGCCGCTCGGCCCGGGGCATGGCGTTGTAGTGCTCGAGCAGCCGCTGCGGCAGCGGTGTCACGGAGAGCATGGGCGTGGCCTTGGTTTCAAAATTGCAGCAATGATGAAACATCGGGCCGGCTGATGCAACTGCCGAGGCGACCGGCGATCAGGGCCAGGGGGCCGGTGGTATGGGCTGATCGAGGGTGCGGTCGAGCGTCCGGAGGACGGTCTCGAACGCATCGTCGTCCAGCCGCCGGAGGTCGAGGGCGAGCTCGCCGGCCATGGCCGCGCGGTCGTCGGTGAGCAACACCGGCCAGCCGGTGGCGAGTGCCTGGGCGAGGTCGCGCGCCGTCGTCCCGGCGGTCGGCGGATCGAGGTGAAGGACGACGCCCGCGGCTGTCGGCAAGAGGCGCAGGCCGGGCCGGCCGGCGAGACTCTCGCCCAGGCGGGCGCGGCGCTCCTGCAGCCTCGCGTCGTGGTCGGTGGCGAAACCGGCGAGGAGGGCTGCCAGATGGTCCGGGGCCGGGAGCGTCAACCGTCCTTTGCCGGCCGATTGCGCGGCCCGGGCGTTGGCGACGAGGTCTTTCCGGCCGGCGACGATGCCGAGCGGCGGGCCGGCGAGCGCGGTCGTCGCGGCGAGCACGAGAAGATCGGCGCCGGCATCGAGCAGGCCCTCGACGTTGTGGCCTTCGGGGGCGAGCACGATCGTCGGGATGCCTCGGGCATGAGCGGCGTGGCGGTACGGCGGCAAAGCGAGCAGGTGCCGGCCGGTGCTGCGGTCGTCGGCGACCCAGAGGGCTGCGGCAGTCTCGGTCGTGAGGACCTGCACGACGTCTTGCCGGGTGGCGCGATCGACGCTGCCGATGGCGACGGGCCGGGCGTCGGCCAGGCGCAGGAGGTCGCGCAGCGGGCCCGCGATCTCGATGTCGTGGGCGGCGAGATAGGCGACCGGCCGGCCCTCGGGTCGGACGGCCAGGGCTGCGAGCAGGACGGCACCGGCCAAGCCGTGCGTCAGCGTGGCGGCCTCGGCACCGACCTCGGCTGCGACCGCTGCCCCCGCATCCTCGAGCAGCGGGCCGGTGGCCAGGCCCCAGGACAGGCCGGGGGCCAAATCGATCACCTCGCGCATGACGTCTCCAAAAGGCGGCCGTTGTCAGCGAACGGAAAGCAGCCTAAGCCGCGAGCGCTTTCGCATAAAGCCGGCCCGAGATCTCCCCCCATGCTGATGCACTCCTTGCGCGCCTTGACCGCGACCCAGCTCACGCGGGCGGTGGCGTTGCTGTTTCTCGCCAACGGGTTTGCGCTGGCCAATTGGTTCAGCCGCATCCCGGCGGTCAAGGAGAGCTTGGCACTGGGCGATGGCGCCTTGGGGCTGGCGTTGTTGGGCATGCCCTTGGGCTCGGCGCTGATCCTGCCCTTCAGCGGTCGGCTGATCGGCCGCGCTGGTGCCGGCCGGCTGGCGCTCTCGGCCGGGATCGCCACGGCCGTCACGGCGTCCCTGCCCGGCTTTGCCGTCGGCCTTTGGAGCCTCGCATTCGTCCTCTTCCTGCTCGGTATCGCCAACGGAGCGATGGACGTCGCGATGAACGCCAAGGCCGCGGCCGTCGAGCGGGCCACTGCCTACAGCATCATGTCGGCCTTCCACGGCATGTGGGCGGTGGGCTTCTTCCTCGGCAGCACGACCGGCAGCCTGTTTGCCGGGCTCGCCGTCGATCCGGCGGTCCACTTGCCGCTGGCCGGCCTCGCCGGCATCCTGGCCCTCTTTCGCCTGCGCCGGGTCCTCGCCGACAAGCCCCTGGCCCGGCCGGCCAGCGATCCGGTGCTGGCTTTGCCGCACGGGCCGCTCTGGCCGTTGGCCCTGATCGCCGCGGCCTCATTTCTCGCCGAGGGGTCGGCCGGCGACTGGAGTGCGGTCTATCTGGCGACCGTGGTCGGCGCCTCCCCCGGTGTTTCGGCCCTGGCCTTGACCGGGTTTTCCCTGGGCCTGGTTGCCACCCGCTTCATCGCCGACGGGCTGGGTGCCCGCTATGGCGATCTGGCGCTGTTGCGCGGCGGGGCGGCCTTGGCCGGGATCGGCATGACGATGGGCCTGGTCTTTCCCCTGGCGCCGGTGGCCATTCTCGGCTTCGTCGCGGTCGGCATGGGCTTTGCGGCCGTCGTGCCCATCGCCTTTCGCCGGGCCGCCAATCTCGACGGCATCGAGCCCGGGGTCGGAGTCGCGGCGGTGGCGACCGTTGCCTACACGGGCTTTCTGGCCGGACCGCCGCTGATCGGGCTCGTGGCCGAACTGATCGGCCTGCGCTTCGCCATGGCGATCGTGCCACTGCTGGCGTTTGCGGTCGCGGCGCTGGCAGTCACGCTTCGCTCGAAGGCCTGACTACCGCTCACCCGAAGACTCCAGAGGGTTACACGCGCCACCGACAAATGCTAAGCATGATAGTTTGTCGTCTTCGGGAGCGCCGCGCCATGCTGTTTCGTTCGTTCGTGTTCGTCCTTTGCGTCGCGCTCTCGATGCCGGCAACGGCGTCCCGCGCGCTCGATTGCTCCGGGAGAGGCGAGGCCCATTTTGATCCGCTAGTCACGAGCCTCATGCAGTGGATCGCCGACAACAGCCGCTATAAATTCGTCGACCACTTCACCCCCACGATCGAGCTGGTGCCGGCGGCCGAGCTCGCTCGGTTGGCCAACCCCGGTCGCACTGTCGATTACTGGCAGGCTGTGGATGCCTGCTTTCTGACCGAGCGCGTCACCATCTATCTGTCCGACGAGTTCGAAGCGAGCGACCTGTTGCAGCGCAGCACGCTGGTCCATGAGCTCGTGCACTTCATGCAGCTGATCAACGGTGCATTCGACTATGCGGAATGTCCGGCGGCACTGGAGCGGCCGGCCTATTTCCTGCAAGTGGACTATCTCGACCAGCACGGTTTCGACTGGCCCGAGGGCTTGCGGGCGCAGCTCAGGCTCATGGGCTTCGTTATCGGCCGCTGTCCACCCGCTCATCATCAGTGACCGGGCGCCCAGTCGGGGCTGCTCGTCGTGGGTTACTCGTCCACCGCAAAAAGAGCGATCGCATCCTGGATGGCGTCCAGCTCGAAGGCGAGGGCCTCGAGCGCCGGGCCGCCATCGTCATAGGGTGCGAAGACGACGCTCGCGGGCTTGTAGGCGAGGGTCGCGGTGCCGTCGGCGTTCTCGGTGATGTAGAAGCGCAGTGGCGCCTCGTAGCCGGCGGCGGTGCTGGCCTCCAGCATGCGGACGGCGAATGTCGGGGCGAAGGCGTGGACCACCATGTTGCCGGGGATTTCCTGCCCGAGGCTCCGGGCCCCCACCGTGGCGCTGGCGGCGGAGAGCTTGTTGAGCGGGCTGACGTCGATGGCCTCGTCCAGGCGCTCGACCAGGGTCGGGTAGTCGTGCACGCTCTGGTGGATGGCGAAGCCCTCGAGGGTCTTCGGCATCTCGGCGCTGGCCGCGGTGCTGAAGAGGACGAGGGCGGTGGCGATGACGACTGGTCGCATGAACGGTCTCCCGGTTGGTCGATCCGCCAGTGGTTAGCGAAGACCGGCGGCCAGCGCGACGCACGGCCGTTCACAGGCCAGTGACCATGGCCTCAGCCGCGCCTGTCCTCGAGGATCATGCGCGAGGCCTTTTCGCCGATCATGATCGTCGGGCCGTTGGTGTTGCCGGAGACCACGGTCGGCATGATCGAGGCGTCGGCGACGCGCAGGCCCTGGATGCCGTACACGCGAAGCCGCGGGTCGACCACGGCCATGGCGTCGGTTGCGGGACCCATCTTGCAGGTGCCCGACGGGTGGAAGATGGTCCCGCCGGTGGCGCGGATATAGGCCATGAGCGCGGCGTCGTCCGTGGCCTCCGGCCCGGGCATGACCTCCTCGGCCAGATAGGGGCGCATCGGGGCCTGGCCCATGATGCGGCGGATCAGCTTGAGGCCGTCGAGCATGGTCTGCCGGTCGGTCTCCGCCTGGAGGTAGTTGGCGCGGATGACCGGTGGGTCCATGGGCTCGGCGGAGCGCAGGGTCAGCTCGCCCCGGCTTTCCGGTCGGAGTTGGCAGACCGAGACGGTGTAGCCCGAGAAGTCGTGCAGGCTCTGGCCGACCTTGTCGGCGCTGAACGGGATGACGTGGAATTCGACGTCGGGGGTCGCGAGCTCCTCCCGAGTACGCCAGAAGAGGGTCACGACCCCGGCACCCACGGTCAAGGGCCCGGTCTTGAAGAGCGCCCATTGCAGCCCGGCGAGGCCGCGCCTGGCCACGCTGTTGCTGACGTCGTTGAGGGTCACTGGCAGCGGCGAGCGGTAGACGCAGCGCGTCTGGAAGTGGTCCTGGAGGTTCTTGCCGACGCCTTGGAGGTCGTGGTGCGGGGTCAGCCCGAGCGCCTGGAGCTCGTCGCCGGGGCCGATGCCGGAGAGCAGGAGAAGCTGCGGCGACTGCAGGGCGCCGGCCGCCAGGATCACCTCGGCCGCGGCATCGACCGAATGGTCGCCGCCGTCCCGGGTGTAGTCGACACCGACGGCGCGGGTGCTCTCGAGGCGGATGCGGGTGACCGAACAGCCGGTGCGGATCTCCAGATTGGGGCGGCTCTCGGCTTCGCGAAGGTAAGCCACGGCGGCACTGCAGCGCTTGCCGTTCTTGACGGTGAGCTGGAAGTAGCCGCAGCCGTCTTGGGCAGCACCGTTATAGTCCGGGTTGTGCGGGATGCCGGCGGCTTCAGCCGCGGCGATGAAGGCGTCGGTGAGGGCGGAGGTGTAGATCGGGGCGGTGACGGCCAAGGGCCCGCCCCGGCCACGCAGCGCCGGATCGCCCAGGGTGGTGTCCTCGAGGTCCTTGAAGACCGGCAGGACGTCTTCGGCGGACCAGCCCGGATTGCCGAGCTGGCGCCAGTGATCGTAATCCTCGGCCTGGCCCCTGACGTAGACGAGGCCGTTGATCGAGGACGAACCGCCCAGCACCCGGCCCCGGGGCCAGGGGATCTGCCGGTTGTCGAGCTCGGGCTCGGGCTCGGTCGTGAAGGTGCGGGCGGTCGCCGGGTTGTAGATCGTCCGGTAGTAGCCGATCGGCACGTGGATCCAGGGATTGCTGTCCTTGGGCCCGGACTCCAGCAGCAGCACCCGGCTAGCGGGATCGGCGGAGAGGCGGTTGGCGAGCACGCAGCCGGCCGAGCCGGCGCCGACGATGACGTAGTCGAAGCGGTCGGTCATGGCACTGGCCCTGCCTCGAGCGTGGCGCCGTGGTGGACCAGCCACGCGGCGAGGCTGGCGGCGAAGCTCCGGGCGACGTAGAGGTCGAAGCACTCGGCGCTCGTGCAATGCACCATGACGGCGATCCCGGCAAGGCCCGTCTGCGCCAGTGATCCTGCTGGAAATTCAGAAGGATGGAGATCGACGTTCAGGCCCTGCTGGAGGAGATCGCGAGACCCCTCCCCTGCAAGCCCGAGGACGACGCGGCCGTGGCTCTGGTCGATGGCGGCGGCGTGGCCGGCCAGCCGTGCTCTGGCCTCGACCGCCACCGCACCAGCCCGGCCCTCCGGGTCTTCCATCACGATGAGCCAGTCGCGCGGTCTGAGGCAGAAGATCTGGATGGCCTCGACGGTCTTGGTGGTGTTGGGCTCGTCCGGCAGGTCGAGGCCGAGAACGCGGCCGGTCTCGCGCGTCTGGCCGGGTCTGGCGATCACCTGCAGGAGGCAGAGGCCGGCGCGTTCGTGGAGGCGCACGCCGCTGCCGCCGGCGGCGACCGGACGGGTGGCGACCAGCGCCGGGCGGTCGATCAGGGTCTCAGCCACGCAGCCGTGCTCCTTTTGGATCGACGAAGCAGGGGGCGCAGACTTCGACGGTAACCCGCTCCTTCTTCAAGGGAAAAACGGCGTCGACTTCTTGGCCGTGGCGGTCGGTGCCGCGGGCGAGGAGGGCCAAGGCGATATAGCGGCCTTCGCTCGGGCTGAAGGCGATCGAGGTGACGTGGCCCTGGTCGTTGGACTGGATCGGCTCCGCACCTCGGGGGACGAGATGGGCGCCGGCGCGCAGGCGGTGCTTGGCATTGACCACCTTCAGGCCGACCAGAACCGGGCGGGCGGGATCCAGGAGCCCCTCGCGGTCCCGGAGCGCATGGCCGATATGCGGTTTTTTCCGGCTCTGCATCCGGTCGAGGCCGAGATCGGCCGGCGTCGTCCTGCCGTCGAGCTCGGGGCCGGCGACGTGTCCCTTCTCGATCCGCATCGTGCCCATGGCCTCGAGGCCGTAAGGCACGATGCCCAAAGGCGCCCCCTCGGCCATCAGCCGATCGTAGAGGTCGGCGGCATAACCGGCGGGCACGTAGATCTCGAAGGCGCGCTCGCCCGAGAAGCTGATCCGGGCGATCCGGCAGACGACCTTGCCCACCCTGCCCTCGGCCACGGCCATGAAGGGGAAGGCGGTATCCGAGAGGTCGGGCTTGTCGACGAGCTTTTGCAGGAGCTCGCGCGAGCGGGGTCCGGCGATGGCGACGCCCGCCCACTGCTCGCTCACGGACGCATAGGCGACATCGAGCTCGCGCCAATAGTATTGGTGGTAGAACTCGATGTGGCTCATCACCGCCGCCGCGTTAGCGGTGGTCGTGGTGATCATGAAGTGGCCCTCGGCGAAGCACCAGACGGTGCCGTCGTCCATGACCATGCCGTCTTCGCGGAGCATCAGCCCGTAGCGCGCGCGGCCGGGCTTCAGGGTGGAAAAGCCATTGCAGTAGAGGCGCTCGATGAAGGCCTGCGCATCCGGGCCCATGAGCTCGATCTTGCCCAGGGGTGTGGTGTCGGCGATCCCGACCGTCGAGCGGATGGCCTCGACCTCGCGCCTCGAGGCCGCCGCCATGTCTTCGCCCGCCTCGGGAAAATAGCGGGCGCGGTGCCAGAGGCCGGTCTCGAAGAAAACGGCGCCATGCTTGGCCTGGACGTCGTGCAGCGGGGTCCGGCGGACCGGGGCGAAGCCCTGGCCCCGGTGGTGGTGGGCCAAAGCGCCGATGGCGACGGCCGTGTAGGGTGGCCGATAGCCGGTCGTGCCGATCTCGCCCACGGGGCGTTTCAGGATTTCGGCCAGCACACCGTGGCCGACGACGCCCGTCGTCTTGCCCTGATCGGTCGCCATGCCGTGGGTGGTGTAGCGCTTGGCGTGCTCGACACTCTTGTAGCCTTCGCGCACGGCGAGCTCGAGATCGGCCACGGTGACGTCGTTCTGCAGGTCGACGAAGGCCTTGCCGCCGCTGGCGTTCTCGACGGCGAAGCAGGCGGTGGTGGTGTAGGGCACGTTCTCCTGGAGCTTCGGCAACGTCGGCGTCTTGGCCGAAAAGCCGAGCTTGCGGCAAAGGGCGACCGCGTCGTTGAGCCCGTCGGCCAGGCAGTTCTCGAGTTCGAAGCGGCCGGAAGCTGCCCCCACGACGGTGATGTCGCCGACGTCGGCCGGCGGGACGAAGGCCTGGAGCTTGGTGTCCCAGTGCGGGCGAAAGCCTTGGTGTGCTGTGAGGTGCAGGGTCGGGTTCCAGCCGCCGCTGAGCAAGAGCTGGTCGCAGGCGATCTCACGCCGGCCGCCGACGTCGTCGGCCATGACCACGCCCTGCACCCGGCCGCGGCCTTTGGCCTGCTCGATGGTGCTGTGCCAGTAGAGCTGCACGCCGGCCTCGTGCAGGGCGACGACCGTCTCGTTGTCGACGCGGGGGCCCGGATCGACCACGGCCTGTACGTCGACCCCGGCGCGCATCAGCTCGAGCGCCGTCACGTAGCCCGAAGGGTTGGTGGTGAAGACCACGGGCCGCTGGCCGCCGACCACGGCGTGCTCGTGGAGATAGGCCCTGGCGGCCGAGGCCAGCATGACGCCCGGCAGGTCGTTGCCGGCAAGCGCGATGCCGCGCTCGATCGCACCCGTCGCCAGGATCGTGGCCTTGGCCTGGATCTGCCAGTAGCGCTGGCGAGGCAGGGCGCCTCGGGTCTCGGCCGGCAGGTGGTCGGAGACGCGCTCGACGGCTGCCATGATCCCGTGGTCGTAGGCGCCGAAGACCGACGTTCGCGGCAAGAGCCGGACGTTGGGCAGGCTCTCGAGCTCCTGCAGGGTCGCTTCGAGCCAGAGGGTCGTGGCACTGCCGTCGATGGCGCGGGCCGTGTGGCGGAGCCGGCCGCCCAGGGCCGGCATCTCGTCGACGAGGATCACCCGAGCGCCGGCGCGACCGGCGACGAGGGCCGCCATGAGGCCGGCGGGGCCGGCGCCGACGACGAGGATGTCGGCGAAGGCGTGCGCTTTGGCGTAGTGGTCCGGGTCGGGCTCGTGGCTGGCGCGGCCGAGGCCGGCGGCTCGGCGAATCACCTTTTCGTAGAACGCGGTCCAGGCCTCGGGTGGCCACATGAAGGTCTTGTAGTAGAAGCCGGCGGCGAGGAACCGCGACGCCCAGCCGTTGATCGCCATGACGTCGAAGGCGAGCGACGGCCAGCGGTTCTGCGAGCGGGCGTCCAGGCCCTGGTGCAGCTCGACCATCGTCGCCTGGGTGTTGGCCAGCGTACGAGCGCCAGGACCGAGCGTGACCAGCGCGTTGGGCTCCTCGACGCCGAAGCCCACCAGCCCCCGCGGTCGGTGGTACTTGAAGCTGCGGCCGACCACGGTGACACCGTTGGCGAGCAGCGCCGAGGCCAGCGTGTCGCCGGGATGACCCTGGAGCGGCTTGCCGTCGAAGGTGAAGGCGAGGCTGGTGCCGCGGTCGATCCGGCCGCCCTCGGGCAGGCGACGCGCGCCGGTCATCGGCCCGTGGCCCGGCTGGCGAGTTCGACCTTCGCGACCGTATGCGTCCTGGTATCGCGGGTGACGATCAGCCAAGTCCGGCAGCCCTGGACGTGCTGCCAGAGCTCGGTCACGGGGCCGCGCGGATTGTCGCGGAGGTAGACGAAGTCGACCCAGGCGGCCACCGGCGCATCGTCCGCGGGCCGGGCCGGCGGGGTGTTGCCGAGGCAGGTGAACTCCTCGCTGCCGCGCGAGCCGCAATAGGGACAGGTGATCCGCATGACTGGTGTTCGGCTTTCAGTGCAAATTCGGCCGGGGCCCGGCGCCGCGCTCGTCGATGGCGCGGCCACGAGCGAAACGCTCCAGGCTCATCGCCTCGTTGAGCGCGTGCGGCGCGTCGTTGGCGATGGTGTGCGCCAGGCACCAGCCCGAGGCCGGGGTCGCTTTGAAGCCGCCATAGCACCAGCCGCCGGTCATGTAGAGATTCCCTATAGGCAGCTTGCCGATGATCGGGCTGCCGTCCGGCGTCATGTCCATCACGCCCCCCCAGCTGCGGAGCAGGCGGACTCGGCCCAAGGCGGGGAAGAGCGCCACGGCCCCGGCCGCCACGTGCTCGACCACGGGCAGGTTGCCGCGCTGGGCATAAGAAGCGTAGCCGTCGATGTCGCCGCCGAAGACCAGCCCGCCCTTGTCGGACTGGCTGATGTAGAAGTGGCCGGCGCCGAAGGTGACGACGGTGTCGATCCAGGGCTTGAGTCCCTCACTGACGAAGGCCTGCAGCACATGGCTTTCGATCGGCAGGCGAATGCCGGCCATTTCGGCCAAGAGCGAGCTGTGGCCGGCAACGGCGAGGCCGACCTTGCCGGCAGCGATGCGCCCGCGGCTGGTCTCGACGGCGGTGATCCGGTCGTCGTCACGGACGAAGCCGGTCACCTCGCAGTTCTGGATGATGTCGACGCCGAGTTCGGAAGCGGCCCTGGCATAGCCCCAGGCCACGGCGTCGTGCCGGGCGGTGCCGCCGCGGCGCTGCAGGAGGCCGCCGGTGATCGGAAAGCGCGGGTTCTGGAAATCGAGGCCCCTGACCATGCGGCGGACCTGGTCTGCGTCCAGGAGTTCGGCATCGGCGCCCATCATCAGCATGGCGTTGCCGCGCCTGGCATAAGCGTCGCGCTGGGCGTCCGAGTGGCACAAGTTCAAGACACCGCGCTGGCTGAACATGACGTTGAAATTGAGGTCCCGGCTCATCCCCTCCCAGAGCTTCAGGCTGTGCTCGTAGAAGGGCTCGTTGCCGGGCAGGAGGTAGTTGGAGCGGACGATGGTGGTGTTGCGCCCGGTATTGCCACTGCCGATCCAGCCCTTCTCCAGGACCGCGACATTGGTGATGCCGTGCAGTTTGGCGAGGTAATAGGCGGTCGCCAGCCCGTGCCCGCCGCCGCCGACGATGACCACGTCGTACTGCGGCTTCGGGGTGGCGTCGCGCCAGGCCGCCTGCCAGCCTTTTTGGCCGGCAAGGCCCTGCTTCAGAACGTTGATGATCGAATAGCGCACCCGCTCCTCCTCGCTGGGCACTGCCTAGCGCAGCCGTCGGCGGCGGGAAAGCCGGAGAGCATGCGGCAGCGGCGAAGTGTGGCGGGGCGTGGCTTTCGTGGGTGGCGATCGGCAGCAGGCGCGCCATTTCGGGTTGGGTAACCCCGAGCCGAAAGCCTCCGTCCGTCATGTCGCAAACCGTGCTGAGCGTCGTTGTCTGTCTCGTTCTGGCCCTGGTGTCGCTGCCCTCACGGGCGACGTCGGTGGACGTCGGGAGTGCCGACCACCTGGCCTTCATCGAGGACCTGCCGGCCGCGCGTTCTGCCGTGCAGGAAGCGCATGCGCATGCCCGCGAGCACGGGGTCACCGCCGAGATGCACGAGGCCAATGCCGCCATCGTGGGGTTTCTGGGCGAGAGCTGGCTCGGCCTCGCCGCGGTCTGGCCCGAGGACCATTTCGGCACGCCCACCCACGCCGACTACCTCAACACCTTCACCCTCTCGCGGATCGGCTTCTATCGCGCCATCAACACCTTCCCGGGCGATGACACGGAGGGCACGCTGCTCGGCATCATCATCGGCAACCGGCTGATCAAGGACCTCGACCAGTTCGTCGCGGACACGGCGACAGCCCAGCTCTCGCGGCACGATCCGACGCTGTCGCTCGACTGGCTCAGCAGGTGGCAAGAAGCGGCGCGCTGAACCAGTGGGCTTTTCGGCCTTGCGTTCGCGCGGCGTTCCCGAGCCGCTGCGAGACTCTCGAGCCCGTGTTTTTCAGACCTCGGCGTTGCAAATGGCAGCGCAGCCCCAAAGTCCCGTCGCTAGGGTCGTCCGTTTCGGCGGGCCACCATCGTAGTATTGGAGTCGATTGAAGACACAAGGGGCCTTGTCATGAATACGAGCGAGCAAGCGAACGGCGCTTGGGCCCGCCTCACCGCGCATATGAAGCCGGCAGTGTTTTTCGGCTCGGCACTGGTCGTCGTGATGTTCGTGCTCACTGGTGGTCTGTTGACCGAGCGCGCTGCCGCTTTCTTTCAGGCAACGCAGGAAGGTACGGCGGAGTATTTTGGCTGGTACTATGTTCTCGTGGTGACCGGCTTTCTGATCTTGGCCCTGGCCCTGCTCGCGTCGCGCGTTCGCCATGTCCGGCTGGGCGGGCGCGAGGCCGAGCCCGAATTTTCACTCTTCGGCTGGTTCGCCATGTTGTTCGCTGCCGGCATGGGGATCGGGCTCGTCTATTTCGGCGTCGCCGAGCCCTTGCTGCATTATGCGACGTCGCTGCGCGCCGAGCCGCGCAGCGACGCGGCGATGTTCGAGGCGATGGCAATCGCTTATTTCCACTGGGGGCTGCACGCCTGGGCCGTCTACGTCGTGCTGGCGCTGGCG
Organism: Geminicoccaceae bacterium; assembly: GCA_011390475.1. Lineage (GTDB taxonomy): Bacteria > Pseudomonadota > Alphaproteobacteria > Geminicoccales > Geminicoccaceae > SLRI01. The sequence goes on from JAABSG010000083.1 coordinate 12,223, forward strand.
ATTGCCCATGCGCACTACAATCGCGATTTGCCGCTGGCGCCGCGCTCGGTGCTGGAGCCGTTGATCGGCCGGCACTATCAGGGCCCCATTGGTGACGGGGTGGATATTCTCTGCACGGTCGGCACGCTGCTCGGGGTCGCCACCTCGCTCGGCCTCGGTGCGATGCAGATCAACGCCAGTCTCGACGTCTTCTTCGGCTGGCCGAGCACGACCTGGCTGCAGGTGACCATCATCGGGGTCATCACGGCGATTGCCACGATTTCGGTGGTGGCCGGCGTGCATCAGGGGTTGCGCCGGCTGAGCGAGCTCAATATCGGCCTCGCCGGCCTGCTGCTGCTCTTCGTTCTCCTTGCCGGCCCGACACTCTACGTGGTCGAGCTCTTCGTCTCCTCGATCGGCTACTATGTGCAGCAATTGCCGCGGATGAGCTTCTTTCTCGACCCCAGTGCCGGTGCCGATTGGCAGGTGACCTGGACGCTCTTCTACTGGGGTTGGTGGATTTCCTGGTCGCCGTTCGTCGCCATCTTCGTCGCCCGGGTCTCCCGGGGCCGCACGGTGCTCGAGTTCATCCTGGGCGTCCTTCTGGTGCCGACACTGGTCACGTTCTTCTGGCTCGCGGTCTTCGGCGGCACCGGGCTCTGGCTCGAGCGGACCACCGAGACGGCGATCCTCGCGGCGGTCGAGGACGATGTCTCGACCTCGCTGCAGACGCTGCTCGCCGGGCTGCCGTTGGCCGGGATCAGCACCGTGATCGCGACCTTGGTCATCGCCCTCTTCTTCGTCACCTCCTCGGATTCCGGCTCGCTGGTCGACGACATGGTGACCGCGGGGGGCGACCCGCATCCGCCCAAGGCGCAGCGGGTCTTCTGGGCGATCTCCGAGGGCGCGGCCGCGGTCACTCTCCTGATCCTCGGCGGTCTCACGGCGATCCGCAACGCGGCGATCAGCCTCGGCCTGCCGATGTCCGCCCTCCTGGTCGCCGCCGCCATCGCCCTCTGGCGCACGCTGCACGCCGATCCGATGGCCCAGCGGCGGGCATCGCGATAGCCGAGAAAGGCCATTGGCCGCGGGCCGGTCTGTCGCTCGATTGCGTGAACGTTCGAGGGCCTCAGGCGCCATCCCGGCCGAGCGCGCGCAGCTCGTCGAGCCATTGCGCGCGCTGCGTCTGGTCGACCCCCTCGACCATGCCGTAGAGGCAGCGCGCCACCGGCTTCATGCCGACGAATTTCAGGATGTTGCGCTCGAAGCTCTTGACGCTGTGGGCGCCGTAGAACCAGCGATAGGCCATGGCCGGCATACCCATCGTCACGATCAGGCGGGCCGACTTGCCCTTCAGCTTCATTCGCACCTTGCCGCCGTCGAGGTAGTCGAAGGCGAAGCCGGGACGCAGCGTCTGCTCGAGGAAGCCCTTCACGAGGGCCGGCATGTCGCCGAGCCAGAGGGGGTAGACGAAGACGAGGTGGTCGGCCCAGGCGATCGCCTCCTGCGCCGGCACGAGCGCCTGCGGCGTGGCCTCGTGCTCGAATTCCTGCTTGTTGCGCAAGAGCGGAAAGTCGAGGCCGGCGATCTCGATCCGGCGCAGCTGGTGCCCGCCGGCGCCGGCGCCTTCGGCGTAGGCATCGGCGAGGGCGTGGTCGAGATGACCACCGGCGGGATCGGGGTGGCCCTGGATCAGCGTGATCTGGCGCATGGCTCTAACTCCGGTCGGGCCTGGGACTCTGGTCGGGCCTGGGACTCTGGTCGGGCCTGGGACTCTGGTCGGGGAAGCGTCCGGCCGATGCCGGCGAAGCGCTGGCGGTAGCGGGCGGGGGTGGTGCCGGTCTGGCGCTTGAACAGGCGGCGAAAGAAGCTCGAGTCCTCGTAGCCGACGCTGCGGCCGATGGTCTCGACCGGCTCGGCCGTTGTCTCGAGCAGTTCCTTCGCCTCCTCGATGCGCAGGCGCTGCACGTAGTCGAGAGGCGCATGGCCGGTCGCCGCCTTGAAGCGCCGCGTGAAGCTCTTCTCGCTGAGCCCCGAGCGGTCGACCAGCCGAGCGAGGATGTCGGGCTCGGCGTAGTGGCCGGCGAGCCAATCCTGGCATTGACTGATCACCCGGTCCTCGTGACGCCGCGGTCGGCGCAGGGCGGCATAGAGCAGCTGGCCCTCGCTGCGGTCGCCGAAAATGTAGATCTTGGCGAGCCTTACGGCTTCGGCCGGACTGACGAAGCGGGCGACCAGCCAGAGCATCAGGTCCTCCCAGGAGGCGGCACCGCCGGCGGTGACCAGCCGCTCCTCGGTATCGGCCAAGCAGAGGATGCGCTCGGGCCGCCAGGTGACGGCTGGATAGCAGCGAGCATAGCCTTCGGCGAAGGCCCAGTGGGTCGTGGCCTCCTTGCCGTCGAGCAGGCCGGCCTCGGCGAGCAGCACCGAGCCCGAGCAGATCGAGGCGATGACGGCCCCCTCGGCATGGTGGGCGGCGAGCCAGGCGATCGCCTCGGGCCAGCGCCCGCGGTGGTCGGCGTCGGGTTCGATGGTGAGGTCGGTGACCAGCACGATATCGAAATGCTGGTTGCCGGCGAAGGTGGTCGAGGCCTGCACCCAGGCGCCGCCGGCACACGCGAAGGGCTCGGTGGAGGATGCGACCACGGCCACGTCGAAGCGGGGATCGGCCGGCGCATTGCCGGTGACCATGCCCCAGACCGGGCCCACCGCCTCCAGCACCTCCTTGAGCCCGAAGAGCACGTAGGCCGTGCTCTCGGGCAGGGCCACGATGGCGACGCTGATCCGGCGGGCCGGCTCGGCGGCCTGTCCGGACTGCCCCGATTCGGGCGTTTTCGCCGCTACTGGCGGCGATCCCGTGCTGGCATCTGGACGCGATCGCTGAACGCCGAGCTTTGTGGAGATATCGTTCATGACCGACCTCTCGCCCCCCGTCCTCGCCTTCGATCCGGCCGCCGCCGACCGCTTCACCGAGCGCTTCGTCGACATGCTCAACGGCGGTGCCGTTGCCGTGATGTGCGCCATCGGCCATCGCACCCGCCTCTTCGATGCCATGGCCGGCCTGCCGCCCTCGACCAGCGCCGCGATCGCCGAGCGGGCTAGGCTCGCCGAGCGCTACGTGCGCGAGTGGCTCGCCTGCATGGTCACCGGGCGGATCGTCACCTATGACCCGGCCACGACAACCTACCATCTGCCCCCGGAACACGCGGCGATTTTGACCCGGAACGCGCCTCTGGGCAATTTCGCCGTGCCGGCGCGCTTCGTCGCGATGATGGGCGCCACTGAAAATCTCGTGGTCGAGTGCCTGAAGACTGGTCAGGGGTCGCGCTACGAGCAGTATCCCTGCTTTCACGAGGTGATGGCCGAGGATTCGGGGCAGACCGTCGTCGCCCAGTTGTTCGACACGCTGCTGCCCCTGGCGCCGGGCCTGATCGACGCGCTGGAACGCGGGATCGACGTCCTGGATGCCGGCTGTGGGCGTGGGCAGGCCCTCCTCGCCATGGCCGAGCGCTTTCCCTCGAGCCGGTTTTCAGGGCT
>JAABSG010000084.1 GCA_011390475.1 Geminicoccaceae bacterium
CCGAGCCGTTCCCACAAATAAGGTATGGCGCCGATATGGTCCTCGTGCGCATGGGTGATGACGATGCCCGCGAGCTTCTCGCGGCGCTCCTCGATGAAGGCGATGTCGGGCATCAGGATATCGGCGCCGGGGTGGCGGTCGTCGGCGAAGGCGATGCCGCAATCGACCATCAACCACTGGCCGTCGAGCTCGTAGAGATAGAGGTTCATGCCGATTTCGCCGATCCCACCGAGGGCGACGAAGCGTAAGGATTTGGTCACTGGTCTTCTTTCTTGCCGGAGCGAATGAGATCGCGATTTTCGAGGTAGATTTCGACCAAGCCGATCATCGTCAGATCGCGGTCGACATGCTCTACCGTTGTACAGTGTCTGGCGAACAAAGGGGCGAGGCCACCTGTGGCGATGACCGTCATGGGCTTGCCGTACTCGGCCTGAACCCGCTGGGCAAGTCCCTCGATCAGGCCGACATAGCCCCAAAAGACGCCGGATTGCATGGCCTGGACGGTCGAGCGGCCGATCACCTGGGGCGGCGGCTCGACGGCGATTCGGGGCAGCTTGGCGGCAGCCAGATGCAATGCCTCGATCGAGAGGTTGATGCCGGGGGCGATGATGCCACCCATGAAGGCACCCTCGTCGTCGACGATGTCGAAGGTGGTGGCCGTGCCGAAGTCCACGATCATCAGCGGCGGCGGATAGCGGCGCACGGCGGCCAGGGCGTTGACCAGGCGGTCGGCGCCTGCCTCCCTGGGGTTGAGCAGCTTGTTCTGAATGGGAATCGGCACGTCCTCGCCGACCACGAAGGCTCGGCAGGCGAAAAACTGGTGGCTCATCAGCCGAAGCGGAAAAACGGTCTGCGGCACGACGGAGGAAATGATGACCGCACCCACGTCCTGCCGCGCGAAGCCGCCGATGCTCAAGAGCTGGATCAGAAGTGCCGCATATTCCTCGGCGGTTCGCTCGCGCGCGGTGGAGAGCCGCCACTGGCCCTTGGGCTCGCGCTCGTCATAAAGGGCAAAGACGGTGTTGGTGTTGCCGACATCGATCAAGAGCAGCATGGCCTAGCACCTCGACTCGGGCGGAACTCGGGCGGCAGCAAGGCTCGTGGCGACGAAGGGACGGCAAGACGGCAGGCACATGAAGTGACATATATGCCGCCCGGGGAGCACTACCATCGCGCCGCCACCTCGGACGCGAAAAAGAGCTCGCCCGCATTGAGCCGGATCCTTCCCGCCTCGCCTTCCAAAACCAGATGCCCGGCCGCGTCGACATCGACGAAGCGGCCGCTGATCGTCCGCTCGCCGACCCGAACACCAGCAGGCTGGCCCAACCCCTGCGCCCGGGCCAGCCAGCGCTCGCGGAGCGCCGCGAACCCACCCGCCTGCCAGAGCGCGTAGTCACCACCCAACCGTGCCAGCAGCTGCTCGAGCAATGCCTCGGGCGTGATCTCGAGGCCGAGCGCCCGGAGCGTCGTCGCCGGGTAGGGCAGCCCCTCCGGCGCCGCCTCGACATTGACCCCGAGCCCGGTCACGATCGCCGGCCGCAGCGGGTCGGCCGATACGTTCTCCAAGAGAATACCCGCGATCTTCGCCCCACCGGCCAAAAGATCATTCGGCCACTTCAGCCGCAGGTCGTGCCCCGGCCGCGCCGCGGTCGCAATGGTGTCGGCGAGGCTGAGCCCGACGACGAGCGAGAGGGTCGCAGCCTCGGCGAGCGGGCAGCTGGGCCGAAACAGGATCGAAACGTAGAGATTGCCCGGCGGCGACGTCCATGTCCGGCCGTGCCGGCCGCGCCCCGCCAATTGCTCTTCGGCACGAACCACCAGACCCTCGGCAGCCCCCGCCAGGGCCCGCTCGCGCACCACGTCGTTGGTGCTGCCGACGGCGGGCAGCGTCTCGACGGCAAACGCGATCAACGCCCCCGCACCTTCGCGGCCCGCGCCGTCACGGCATCAAGGCGGCGGCGGCGGCTTGCGCTGTGGCGAGCAGGGGCCCGGGGATCAGGATGAAGCCGAGGACGAGCACCGCGCTCACGGCGCAGATCGCCTGCAGCTCCAGCCGGCCCTGCCGGTCGAACGCCTCGGCCGGCTCGTCGAAATACATCAGCTTGACGATGCGGAGGTAATAGTAGGCACCGACCACGCTCGCCAGCACGCCCAGCACCGCCAACGGGGTCAGGCCCGCTTCGACCGCCGCCATGAAGACGTAGAGCTTGCCGAAGAAGCCGGCCAACGGGGGAATGCCGGCCAGCGAGAACATGAAGATCGCCATGGCCGCCGCCATCAGCGGCCGGGTCGAGGAGAGCCCGGCCAGATCGTCGATGGTCTCGATGTAGCGGCCCTGCCGGCGCATCATCAAGACCACGGTGAAGGTGCCCAAGGTCATGACGAGATAGATGGTCATGTAGATGAGCACGCCATAGATGCCGCGCTCGGTGCCGGCCGCGAGTCCGACCAGGGCGAAGCCGATATGGCCGATGCCGGAATAGGCCAAGAGCCGTTTGATGTTGGTCTGCCGGATGGCGGCGAAAGCACCGAGCAGCATCGAGGCGATGGCGATGAAGACGATGATCTGCTGCCATTCGCCCGCGACCGGCCCGAAGGGCTGCATCAGCACGCGAAGGGTGAGGCCCACGGCGGCCACCTTGGGGGCGGCGGCGAAGAAGGCGGTGACCGGCGTGGGAGCCCCCTCGTAGACGTCGGGCGCCCACATGTGGAACGGCACGGCCGAGAGCTTGAAGGCGAGGCCGGCGGCGATGAAGACGAGGCCGACCAGGGCACCGATGCCCAGCTCCAGCGTCCCGTTCTCGGTACCGAGCAGCATCGCACCCAGATCGTCGAAGAGAATCGTGCCGGTGAAGCCGTAGACCAGGGAGCAGCCATAGAGCAGCATGCCGGAAGCCAGAGCCCCCAGGACGAAATATTTCAACCCGGCCTCGGTCGAGCGCAACTGATCGCGGTTGAAGGCGGCCAGCACGTAGAGCGGCAGGCTCTGCAGTTCCAAGGCCATATAGAGGGCCAGGAAGCTGTTGGCCGAGACCATCATGCACATGCCGAGGCTGGAAAAGAGGATCAACAGCGGGAACTCGAACCGGTCGAGTTCCTGATCCTCGAGATAGCCTTGCGCCAGCACGATGCTCACCGCGGAGCCAGCGAGGATCACGACCTTGAGGAAGGCGGCGAAGCTGTCGAAGACGAAATGGCCGCTGAAGATCGGATCGGCCGTCTTGTCGGCGCCGATCACGAAGAGCGCCGCCACGAGGAGCGCCAGGGCCGCCAAGGGGGTAACGACCCGTGACGCGTCCTTGTCGCGCATGGCGCCTACGACCAGGAGCGCCATGCCGGCGAGCAGGAGAAAGACCTCGGGCAGTGCCGGGACGATATCGAAGGCGGGAAGGGCTTCCGTCATCGTTAGGCCTCAGCGCTGGGCCAGCGACGCGGGCGATTCTGCCGCACCGATCTGGACGAGGAGATTGTCCACCGACGCCGCCATGGGGTCGAGGAAGAAGGAGGGATAGACGCCCATCAAGAAGACCAGGACGACCAGGGGCGCGAAGGCGATCACCTCGTTCGGCCGCATGTCCTTGATCAGCTTCAAGTCGTCCTTGGTGAGCGACCCGAAGATGGTCCGCCGGTAGAGCCAGAGCATGTAGGCCGCACCCAGGACCATGCCCGAGGCGGCAAACAGCGCCACCCAGGAATTGGTCTGGAAGATGCCGACCAGGATCAAGACCTCGCCGACGAAGCCGGAGGTGCCCGGCAGGCCGACCGAGGCCAGCATGAAGATCATGAAGACCAGCGCATAAGACGGCATCCGCTCGGCGAGGCCGTCATAGCGCGCGATCTCGCGGCTGTGGATGCGATCATAGACGACGCCGACCACCATGAAGAGGGCGCCCGAGACGATCCCGTGCGAGAGCATCTGGATGATCGAGCCCTGGATGCCCAAGGCATTGGGGGTGAAGATGCCGATCGTGACGATGCCCATATGCGCCACCGACGAATAGGCGATGAGCTTCTTCATGTCGGTCTGCATCAGGGCCACGAAGGAGGTGTAGACGATGGCGATGACCGAAAGGGCGTAGATCAGGGGCGCGAAGTAGAGCGAAGCGTCCGGCAGCATCGGCAGCGAGAAGCGCAAGAAGCCGTAGCCGCCGAGCTTCAAGAGCACGCCGGCCAGCAGCACCGAGCCCGCCGTGGGTGCTTCGACATGCGCATCCGGCAACCAGGTGTGGAACGGCCACATCGGCACCTTGACGGCGAAGGACGCGAACATCGCGAGCCAGAGCCAACGCTGCAGGTTCTCGTCGAAGGTGGTTTCCATCAAGGTGGGGATGTCGGTGGTCCCGGCCTGCAGATACATGACCAGGATGGCGACGAGAAAGAGCACCGAGCCGATCAGCGTATAGAGGAAGAACTTGAACGAGGCGTAGATCCGCCGGGCCCCGCCCCAGACCCCGATGATCAGATACATCGGGATGAGGATGCCCTCGAAGAAGACATAGAAGAGCACGAGGTCGAGGGCGCAGAAGACGCCGACCATCAACGTTTCCATGACCAGAAACGCGATCATGTACTCCTTGACCCGGGTCTGCACCGAGTGCCAGGAGCCGATGATGACCACCACCGTGAGCAGGGTCGAGAGCAGCACGAACCAGAGCGAGATGCCGTCCACGCCCATGTGGTAGTCGATGCCGAAGCCCGGCAGCCAGGGTCGCTGCTCGACCAGCTGAAAGCCGGCCTGACTGCTGTCGAAATTGGCGAGGATCAGGAGCGACAACAGGAACGTGACGAGCGAGGTCCAGAGCGCCACGGCGCGGGCGTTCTGCGCCACGATCGCGGCCTCGCCGCGGATCAGGAGGATGAAGGCGGCACCGACCAAAGGCAGGAAGGTGACGAGCGAGAGCAGCGGCCAATCACTCATCGCCTCAACCCCGCCCAACCATCATGTACCAGCTGACCAGAAAGGCGACGCCGATCAGCATGGCAAAGGCATAGTGGTAGACGAAGCCGGTCTGCAGCCGGGACGCCCGGCGCGCCGTGGCCAAGGCCGCCGCCGCCACGCCGTCGGGGCCGAACCGATCGATGATCGCCTGATCACCGCCGCGCCAGAGCCCGAGCCCCAAGGCCTTGGCCGGCCGCACGAAGATGCGGTCGTAGAGCTCGTCGAAATACCACTTGTTGTAGAAGAACGTGTGCAGCGGCTTCAGGGCCGATGCGACCCGGCCCGGCATCTCCGTCATCCGCATGTAGAAGAGGTAGGAGAGGCCGAGACCGACCGCCATGGCGACGATCGGCGACAGCTTCACCCAGAGCGGGACGTAGTGCAGGTCGTGCAGCACGGTGTTGTCCGGGTGGCTGAAGATCGCACCCGCCCACCAAGAGCCGTCCTCGGCGATCATGCCGTAGCCGAAAAAGCCCGCGAGCAGGGCACCGGCAGCGAGCACGCCCAGGGGAATGGTCATCACCTTGGGGCTCTCGTGGATGTGGCTCTGCACATGCTCGTCGGCGCGACATGGCCCATGGAACGTCATGAAGATCAGCCGGCCCGAGTAGAAGGCGGTCAAGACGGCGGCCGTGATGCCGAGCCAGAAGGCATAGAGGTGGAAGCTGTTGGTCGAGGCCCAGGCGGCCTCGAGGATCGCGTCCTTGGAATAGAAGCCCGCGGTAAAGGGAAAGCCCACGAGGGCCAGCGTGCCGATCCACATCATCGCATAGGTGACCGGGATCTTGCGCCAGATGCCGCCCATCTTGCGCATGTCCTGCTCGTCCGACATCGCATGGATGACCGAGCCGGCACCCAAGAAGAGCAGCGCCTTGAAGAAGGCGTGCGTGTAGAGATGGAAGATGCCGGCCGAATAGGCACCCACACCACAGGCGAAGAACATGTAGCCGAGCTGCGAGCAGGTCGAATAGGCGATCACCCGCTTGATATCGAACTGGGTCAAACCGATCGTGGCGGCGAAGATCGCGGTCGAAGCACCGATGAAGGCGACCATGGCCAAGGCCACGGGCGCATATTCGTAGACGGGCGAGAACCGGGCCACGAGAAAGACGCCTGCCGTCACCATGGTCGCGGCATGGATGAGGGCGGAGACCGGGGTCGGGCCCTCCATGGCGTCCGGCAGCCAGGTGTGCAGGCCGAGTTGGGCCGATTTGCCCATCGCCCCGATGAAGAGAAGGATGCCGACGACGGTCAGCGCGTGGAATTCGCCACCGAAGACCACGACGGTGGCATCCGCCATGGCCGCCGCACCGGCGAAGATCACGTCGTACTGGACCGAATCGAAAAGGAGGTAGCAGACGGCGATGCCGAGCATCAGGCCGACGTCACCGACTCGGTTGACGAGAAAGGCCTTGATCGCTGCCGCACAAGCCGAGGGCTTGGTGTACCAGAAGCCGATGAGGAGATATGATGCGACACCCACACCCTCCCAGCCGAAGAAGAGCTGGATGAGGTTGTCGGAGGTCACCAGCATCAGCATCGCGAAGGTAAAGAGCGAGAGATAGCTCATGAACCTGGGGATGCTCTTGTCGTGGCTCATATAGCCCACGGAGTAGACGTGGATGAAAAAGCTGATGAAGCTGACGACGAACATCATGACGCCGGAAAGAGCGTCGATCCTGAGCGCCCAGTCGACCTCGAAGGTCGCGACGTTCATCCAGGTGAAGAGCGGCACACGGAAGGGCTCGGCACCCACCGTCGAAAAAATGGCGATGACCGAGAACAAGGCCGAGAGACCCATCAGCCCGCAGGTGACGATCTGGGCCCCCCGGTCGCCGATTTGTCGGCCGAAGAGCCCGGCGACGATGGCGCCCACGAGCGGTGCGAAGACGAGGATGACGTAGAGCATGGCCGCGATCTCAGCCCTTCATCAGATTGATGTCCTCGACCTCGATCGAGCCGCGATTGCGGAAATAGACGACGACGATGGCGAGCCCGATGGCGGCCTCGGCCGCAGCCACGGTGAGGATGAACATGGCGAAGACCTGCCCCGCCAGGTCACCCAAATAGGCCGAGAAGGCGACGAAGTTGACGTTGACGGCGAGCAGGATCAGCTCGATCGACATCAGGATGATGATCACGTTCTTGCGGTTGAGAAAAATACCGAAGACACCGATCGTGAAGAGGATGGCGGCCAGCGTCAGGTAGTGGGTAAGGGGTACGACCATCAGATGCCTGCCCTCGACTTGACCTTGCGGAGTTGCACCGCGCTTGCCCGGTCGCGATGAACCTGCTCGCCGATATCCTGCCGGCGGATATTGCCGCGATCACGGAGTGTCAGGGCAATGGCGCCGATGATGGCAACCAGGAGAATGACGCCGGCGGCCTGAAAGAGGTAGAAATACTCGGTGTAGAAGACGTTGCCCAAAGCCTCGGTGTTGGTCAGCCCGGCGGTGGTCGGTCGTGGCTCGATGGCCTCGGGCGTGTCCGCCACGACCCAGGTGCCGGCCACCAAAATCAGCTCGACCAGGAGGATCACGCCGATCAGCCCGCCCACCGGCAGATACTGCAGGAAGCCCTGTCGCATGCGGACGAAATTGACGTTCAGCATCATCACCACGAACATGAAGAGAACGGCAACGGCACCCACATAAACGACGACCAGCACCATTGCCAAAAACTCGGCACCGATCAGGATGAAGAGCGCGGCGGCGTTGAAGAATGTCAAAATCAAGAACAGCACGGAATGGACGGGATTCCGCGCCGAGACGACCATCACGGCTGCCGCCACGGCGACCGTGGCAAAGAGATAGAAAAGCAGCAAATGAGGTGTCATGCACTCTGATCCGACAGCAGCGGCGCTTCTTCTGCGCGGTCCCGGCGTCGGTCTCCCCCGACGCACGACGTTCCCGGCCGCCTATGTCACGCGGCCAGGGATGGATTAACGGTAGGGCGCGTCGGCTGCAAGGTTCTGGGCGATCTCGCGCTCCCAGCGATCACCGTTCGCGAGCAGCTTGTTCTTGTTATAAAAGAGCTCTTCGCGCGTCTCTGCGGCAAATTCGAAATTCGGGCCCTCGACGATCGCATCGACCGGGCAGGCCTCCTCGCAGAAGCCGCAATAGATGCACTTGGTCATGTCGATGTCGTAGCGCGTGGTGCGCCGGCTGCCGTCGGCCCGGGCCTCGCTCTCGATGGTGATCGCCTGGGCCGGGCAGACCGCTTCGCAGAGCTTGCACGCAATGCAGCGCTCCTCGCCGTTGGGATAGCGGCGGAGCGCATGTTCGCCACGAAAGCGCGGACTCAAGGGCCCCTTTTCGTAAGGGTAATTGAGCGTCGCCTTCCGCTTGAACATGTATTTCAGCGTCAGGCCGAACCCGGTGATCAGCTCCTGCCAGAGAAAGCTGCGGGCGACACGGTCGAGGGCGAGCATCGTTTGTCCTCCGAGGACTCAGCGCGGCAGCATGTCGAAATAGACGAGAAAGCCAGAGGTCAAAACGACCCAGAGCAGCGAGAACGGCAAAAGAATCTTCCAGCCCAGCCGCATCAACTGATCATAGCGATAGCGCGGCAGGGTCGCCCGGGCCCAGATGAAGCAGAACAGCACGAAGCAGACCTTGAGGATGAACCAGATCGGCCCCGGGATCAGCGTGAGCGGGAAGATATTCAGCGGCGGCAGCCAGCCACCGAGAAACAGGATGACGGCAATCGCACTCATCAAGATCATGTTCATGTATTCGCCCAAGAAGAACAGGGCGAACGTCATCGACGAGTATTCGACATTGTAGCCGGTGACCAGGGTCGACTCGTCCTCCGGCAGATCGAACGGGTGGCGATTGGTCTCGGCGAGGATGGCCACCATGAAAATCATGAACATCGGGAAATGCGGGATGATGTACCAAAGCCCGTCCTGGGCCATGACGATCTCGGAGAGGTTCAAGGAACCCGCCGTGATCAGCACGCTGATGATGATCAGGCCGATCGCGATCTCGTAGGAAATCATCTGCGCCGAAGAACGCAAGGCGCCGAGGAAGGCGTAGCGCGAGTTGGACGCCCAGCCGGCCATGATGATGCCGTAGACGCCCAGGGAGCTGATCGCCAGGAGATAGAGGATGCCGACATTGATGTCGGCCAAGACGATCCCCGCGCCGAACGGGATCACCGCCCAGCCGACCAGCGCCAGGATGAACGTCACCATCGGCGCCATGACGAAGACGATCTTGTTCGCCCCCGTCGGGATCACCGTCTCCTTGAAGAAGAGCTTCACCCCGTCGGCGATCGGCTGCAGCAGGCCATAAGGCCCGACCGTCATCGGCCCCTGGCGCAACTGCATGGCGCCGATGATCTTGCGCTCGGCATAGGTCAGGTACGCCATGGCAACCATCAGCGGCACGGCGATCAGGAGAATGTAGAAGACGATGACCGCCAAGGGCCAGATCGTGCCGGTCCAGAGACTATCCATGGGTCCCGGTCGCCCCCGTGCTGCCGCCCTGAACGAAGAGTGTGGAGCATTCCTGCATGACGCTCGACGCCCGGGCAATCGGGTTGGTGAGATAGAAATCCCGGAGCGGCGAGGCGAAGGGTTCGGCCCCGATATCGCCGGCCACGCCGAAGCCACCGAACGGCGCCGGCTCGATCTCGTCGATCCTGGCCAATGACGGCGCGATCTCGGCCATCCGCCGCCGCACGTCGCCCATGGTGTTCAAGGGCAGCGTCAGACCCAGCACCTCGGAGAGGGCACGCAGGATCTTCCAGTCCTCCTTGGCCTCGCCGGGCGGGAAAACCGCGAGCTTCGCCCGCTGCGGGCGGCCCTCCGTGTTGACATAGGTGCCGTGCTTTTCGGTGAAGGCCGCACCCGGCAGAATCACGTCCGCGCCGTGCACGCCCCGATCGCCGTGCGTGCCCATGTAGACCACGAACGTGCCGTCAAGCCCCTTGGCCTCGACCTCGTCGGCGCCGACCAGGAAGAGCACGTCCAAGGCCCCTGGTTGCAGCATGCCGGCAACGTCCAGCCCGCCCTCGCCGGGCACCAGGCCCAGGTCGAGCCCGCCGACCCGGGAGGCCGCGGTGTGCAGCACGTTGAAGCCGTTCCAGTCGTCGCCGACCATGCCGAATCGTTCGGCAACCTCGCCGGCCAGAGCCAGGATCGCTGCCCCATCGGCGCGGGCGAGCGGCCCCTGCCCGAGAATCAGCATCGGCCGGGAAGCGTTCTCCAGCACCTCGGCGAAGCTGTGCTTGCCGTCCGACAACTCGCGCAAGGTCTGCCCACCGGCACCCAGATCGGTCACAGGATAGGTCAAATCGAAGGGCTCGCCGATGCGGCCCACCTTGAACCCACCCATTCGCGAGCGTTTTCTGAGCCGCGCATTGACCAGGGGCGCCTCGTGGCGCGGGTTGGTGCCGATCAGGAGACACGCATCCGCCTGCTCGATCCCGGCGATGGTGGTGTTGAAGAGATAGGCGCCACGCGCGGCCGCCGTCAGCTTCGTGCCGTCCTGCCGGCAATCGACATTGGGGCTGCCCAGGGCCGTCGCGAGGTCCTTGACCAGCACCATGGTCTCGCAATCGACCTGATCGCCGATGACGAAGCCGATCCGATTGCCCGGCACGTCCTTCAGCTCGTCGCGGATGGCGGCGAAGGCCGCACGCCAGGTCGAGGTGGCGAGCTTGCCGTCCTTTTTGACGAACGGCACATCGAGCCGGCGCTTCTTCAGCCCGTCATAGGCGAACCGCGTCTTGTCGGAGATCCACTCCTCGTTCACGTCCTCGTGCAGCCTGGGCAGGATACGCATCACCTCGCTGCCCCGGGCATCGACCCGGATGTTCGAGCCCACCGCGTCCATGACGTCGATGGATTCGGTCTTCCGCAGCTCCCAGGTCCTCGCCCGATACTCGTAAGGCTTGGAATTCAAGGCACCCACCGGGCATAAATCGATGATATTGCCCGACATTTCGGAGGTGAGCGCACTCTCGATCCAGGTCGTGATCTCCATGTGCTCGCCGCGATCGCAGGCGCCCAATTCCTCGACGCCGGCGATTTCGTCGAGAAAGCGAATGCAGCGCGTGCAGTGGATGCAGCGCGTCATGTGCGTCGAGATCAGGGGGCCCAGATACTTGTCCGCCACCGGCCGCTTGTTCTCGGCGAAGCGCGAGCTGTCCGGGCCATAAAAGAGCGTGATGTCCTGCAGATCGCACTCGCCACCCTGATCACAGATCGGGCAGTCGAGCGGGTGGTTGATCAACAAGAGCTCGAGCACACCCTTGCGGGCCTTGTGCACCTGCGGCGTATCGGTCTTGATCACCATGCCGTCGCCGGCCGGCATCGCGCAGCTCGCAATGGGCTTGGGCGATTTTTCCATCTCGACCAGGCACATCCGGCAATTGCCGGCGATCTGCAGCCGGGGATGAAAGCAGAAGACCGGGATCTCCCGCCCCGCCGCCTCACAGGCCTGCAGCACGGTGGAGCCCGCAGGCACCTCGATTTCCTGGCCGTCGATGGTGAGCTTGGGCATGACTACTCCAACTACTCCGCCGCGAGCCGCTGGCTCGCCGTGTAGGCCTCGATCCGCCGCTCGATCTCCGGGCGGAAATGGCGGATCAGGCCCTGCACCGGCCAGGCCGCGGCGTCGCCCAGGGCGCAGATCGTGTGGCCCTCGATCTCCTTGGTGACGTCCCACAAGAGATCGATCTCCTCGGGCCGCGCCCGGCCCTCGGCCATCCGGGTCATCATCCGCCAGAGCCAGCCCGTGCCTTCACGGCAAGGCGTGCACTGACCACAACTCTCGTGCATGTAGAACTTGGAGAGCCGGGCGATCGCTTTCACGATATCGGTGCTCTTGTCCATGACGATGACGGCCGCCGTGCCGAGGCCGGTGCCGGCATTCTTCAAGCTGTCGAAATCCAGCTTGATGTCGTCGCAGACCGATTTGGGGATCATCGGTACCGACGAGCCACCAGGGATGACCGCCAGCAGATTGTCCCAGCCGCCCCGCACCCCGCCGCAATGCTTGTCGATCAGCTCCCTGAGCGGGATGCCCATCGCCTCCTCGACATTGCAGGGGTTGTTGACGTGGCCCGAGACGCAGAAGAGCTTGGTGCCGCTGTTGCGCTCCGGGCCGATCGCGGCGAACCACTCCGCACCCCGCCGGAGGATCGTGGGCACGACCGCGATCGTCTCGACATTGTTGACCGTCGACGGCCGGCCGTAGAGGCCGACCATGGCCGGAAACGGCGGCTTGAGGCGCGGCTGGCCCTTCTTGCCCTCCAGGCTTTCGATGAGCCCGGTCTCCTCGCCGCAGATATAGGCGCCAGCGCCGCGGTGCAGATAGAGCTCGTAGTCGAAGCCGGAGCCGGCCGCGTTCTTGCCCAAGAGGCCGTCCGCGTAGGCCTCGGCGAGCGCCCGCTCCAAGGCCTCGGCCTCGCGCACGTATTCGCCACGGATGTAGATGTAGCCCGCCGTGCAGCCCATGGCGGCCCCGGCGATCAGGCAGCCCTCGATCAGCTTTTGCGGCTCGTGCCGCATGATCTCCCGGTCCTTGCAGGTGCCGGGCTCGCTCTCGTCGGCATTGACGACGAGATAGACCGGCCCGTTCGCCTGCTTGGGCATGAAGGACCATTTGAGGCCGGTCGGAAAGCCGGCCCCGCCCCGGCCCCTGAGGCCCGACGCCTTGACCTGCTCGACCAGCCACTCACGGCCTTTTTGGATGAAGCCCGCTGTGCCGTCCCAATCGCCCCGCGCCCTGGCAGCGGCGAGGTCGACGCCGTCATCGCCGTAGAGGTTGGTGAAGATGCGGTCCTTGTCCTGCAGCATGGCTCAGTCCGCGTCCTTCTTGGTCGTCGTCGTTCGCCCCGGCTCGGGGTCGATCGCCACGGCCTCGTCGCCGAGGCTGCCGTTCTTGACCTTGCCGACCTGCTCGTCGGCCGCCTCGGCTATCGGGTCCGTCGGTTCGTGCTGGTGATCCTCGGGCCGGCCCTTTCTGACCGGCGTCTCGTCCGGCACGGGCGCGCTGCTCGGCTGCGTCGCGGCCTCGGGCTGCTTCGGGGTTCGGCTGCTTCGTCCAGCCTCGACCAACGTCTTGCGCTCGCCCTTGGGCTCCGAGCCCTTCCGCCCCGATTGCGGCCCGGGCTCGGGTGTCTCGCCGCGCTTCAAGGCCTCCAGCACCGCCACGGCCTTGGCGTAATCGAGATCCTCGTAATAGTCGTCGTCGATCCACATCATCGGCGCATTGCAGCAGGCGCCCAGGCACTCGAACTCGCGCAGGAAAAACCGCCCGTCCTCGCTGCTCTCGCCGATCTCGAGGCCGAGCGTGTCCTTCGCCGCCCTGACGATATCGTCCGAACCGCAAAGCCAGCAGGGCGTGGTCGTGCAGACTCGCACTTGGACCCGCCCGGTCGGCTTGGTGTTGTACATGTCGTAGAAAGACGCGACCTCGTAGACCCGGATCTTCGGCATCTCGAGGAACTCGGCGACATGGTCGAGGGCCGCTTTCGGCAGCCAGCCGCCGTGCTGCCGTTGCGCCAGATGGAGCAGCGGCATCACCGCCGACTGCTTTCTGGCTTCGGGATATTTCGCCAGAATTCGATCGATCTCCGGGCGAAGCTCGTCCGGAAAGCTGAAGGTTTCGACGTCCGGGGCAAAGCTCACCGGTCGATCTCCCCGAAAACGATATCCATCGAGCCGATCACCGCGACCACATCGGCCAATTGATGGCCTTTGCACATCTCGTCCAAGGCCTGCAGATGCACGTAGCCGGGCGAGCGGATCTTGCAGCGATAGGGCCGGTTGGTGCCGTCGGCGACGAGATAGACGGCGAATTCGCCCTTGCCGCTCTCGACGGCGGCATAGACTTCGCCCGCGGGCACGTGCACGCCTTCGGTATAGAGCTTGAAGTGATGGATCAGCGCCTCCATCGACCGCTTCATCTCGGCTCGCGGCGGCGGCGTCATCTTCTTGTCGTCGGTGCGAACGGGCCCCTTGGGCATCTCGCGGATCGCCTGGCGCATCAGCTTCAAGGATTCGCCGATCTCGAGAACGCGCACGAGATAGCGGTCCCAGCAGTCGCCGTTCTTGCCGACCGGAATGTCGAAATCCAGCCGCTCGTAGGCCGCATAGGGCTCGGCCTTCCTGAGATCCCAGGCGACGCCCGAGGCCCTGAGCATCGGCCCCGAAAAGCCCAGATTGAGCGCGTCCTCGGCGCTCACGACGCCGATATCGACGGTGCGCTGCTTGAAGATGCGGTTGTCCGACAAGAGCCGGTCCATGTCCGCGAACAACGGCTCGAACTGGTCGCACCAGGCGAGCACGTCCTCTGCGAAGCCGGCCGGCAGATCACGATTGACCCCACCGAAGCGGTAGTAGTTCGCGTGCATCCGCGCCCCACTGACCCGCTCGTAGAAGGTCATCAGCTTCTCGCGCTCCTCGAACATCCAGAGCAACGGCGTCATCGCCCCGCAATCGAGCGCCATGGTCGCGATGTTGAGAAGATGATTCAAGATCCGCGTCATCTCGTCCATCAAAACGCGGATATAAAGGGCGCGCTCCGGCACGTCGACGGCCAACAGCTTCTCGACCGCCAGCACATAGGCGTGCTCCTGGCAGAGCATCGAACAGTAATCGAGCCGGTCGAAATACGGGATGTTCTGCAGATACGGCCGATACTCGATCAGCTTTTCGGTGCCGCGATGCAGGAGGCCGATATGCGGGTCGGCGCGCTCGACCACCTCGCCGTCCATCTCCAGCACCAGCCGCAGCACGCCGTGCGCCGCTGGATGCTGCGGGCCGAAATTGACGGTAAAGCTCCGGAGATCGACTTCGTTCATCGGGTTCTCGATTCTGCTGGCGACAACGACCGACGGCGCATCAGCCGGCCGGCTCCTCGGCCTTCTCGTCGCCGGGCAACAAGTCCTGCGCCCCCTCCCAGGGGCTGAGGAAGTCGAAATTGCGGAAATCCTGGCGTAGCTTCACGGGCTCGTAGATCACCCGCTGCTGCTCCTCGTCGTAGCGCATCTCGACATAGCCGGTGAGCGGAAAGTCCTTCCGGAGCGGATGCCCCTCGAAGCCGTAATCGGTCAACAGGCGCCTGAGATCGGGGTGATCGGCGAACATGATCCCGTACATGTCCCAGGCCTCCCGCTCGAACCATCCGGCGGAACGGAAGAGGCCGGTCACCGACGGCACCGGGGTCGCCTCGTCGGTCAGCACCCGCACCCGGATCCGCTGGTTGTGGTGCATCGAGAGGAGATGGTAGACCACGTCGAACCGCTGCGGGCGGTCCGGATAATCGACGCCGCAAACGTCGACCAGTTCCTTGAACAGCGTGTTGGGGTCGTCCCGCAGCCACTGCAGCACGCGCGGCAGCGTGTTCGCCTGGACGGTGATCGAAAGCTCGCCGTGAGCCACGTCGGCGACCAGGAGATCGTCGCCGAGTTGCCCTTCGATCAAGGATTTCAACTCGCCCAGCACCTCGTCGATCTCGCTCCGCGGCACTGCCGTCATGTTCCCTCCTCTATCGACCGCGCGGCCGCCCGTGGGCCCGCGCCAGCCGCTCAGCGCTCGATCGTGCCCGTCCGGCGAATCTTCTTCTGCAGCTGCAGAATGCCGTAGACCAACGCCTCGGCCGTCGGCGGGCAGCCCGGGACGTAGATATCGACCGGCACGATCCGGTCACAGCCGCGGACGACCGAATAACTGTAGTGGTAGTAGCCGCCGCCATTGGCGCAAGAGCCCATCGAGAGCACGTAGCGCGGCTCGGGCATCTGGTCGTAGACCTTG
>JAABSG010000085.1 GCA_011390475.1 Geminicoccaceae bacterium
ACGCCGGGCCAGCAGCATGGCGGTAGCAGCACCCGCGGCGCGGGCGCCGATCACCAGGACGTCGACGGTTTCGTTGGCGGACATGGTCGGTCCTTTCGAACTCAGGCGGCCTGTCGCGGCTGGGCCGCGAGGTGGGCCAGGACGTTCGGGGTCAGCTCGGCAGCGTCGTCACCGGCACCGGCGATGAAGCTGGAATTGCGGCGGCGCATGAAGTTGAGGCCGAGGACGTAGAGCCCGGGTGCTCCCGTGACGCCGCCCTCGTGGACGATCTCGCCGGCGTCATCGAGCACCGGCACGTCGAGCCAGGCATAGTCGCGCCGGAAGCCGGTGGCCCAGACGACGCTGGTGATGCCTTCGGCCGCGAGGTTCAACGTGGTCGCCGGTGCGTCGAGCCGGATGCTCGGCACGCGCTCCATCGGCACGCAGTGCTGCAGGCTCAGCGCGGTCCGGTCGAGCTTGGCCAGGAGCCGCTGCAAGCGGTGCTCGGCGGCAGCGGTCGTGGCCGCCAGATCGCCAGCGAAGCTCGCCCGAGTCCCATCGATGGCGACCAGGCGACCGAGCAGCCGGACGCCTTTTTTCTGCAGGCTCTCGAGGTCGATGCTCTCACCTTCGGACGAGCCCACCAGTTGCAGCGACGGCTCGCGTCTGGCGGCCACCAGATCGGCGACCTTGGCCGCGGGCTTCGTGAGAATGCCGGTGCGGTCCAGCCACCACATGATGTCGCGATCGCGGTAGCGGCGCGGCAGGCGGATATGCTGGCCGACGGCGAGCGTGACGGGCCGCCCGCTACGCGCCAACTCGTCCGCGAGTTGGACGCCCGAGGAAGAGGCGCCGACCACCAAGACGCCACCTGCCGGCAGCGAGGCCGGGTTGCGGTAGGCGGTAGGGGTCGTCTGGAAGACGCCGGACGGCAATGCCGCGGCCATCGCCGGCACGAACGGCTTGTCGCAATAGCCGGTGGCGATGACGACGACGGCGGCGAGCCAAGTCCCGCGCTCAGTCTCGATCCGGTAGCCGTCGCCCAGGCGCCGCACATTTCGGACCGTGGTCCCGGTCTCGACCGGGGCCTTGTTGATCCGGGCGTAGTCGGCGAGAAAACCGGTGACCTCGGCCATGGAGAGGAAACCGTCGGGCTCGGCGCCGGCATAGACCAGGCCGGGCAACCGGGTCATCCAGTTGGGGGTCAAGAGCCTGAGGCTGTCCCAGCGCTCGCTCTGCCAGCGCTCGGCCACCCGGCCGCGCTCGAGCACCACATGGTCGATGCCGTGGCGGCCGAGGCAGTGGCTCATCGCGAGGCCGGCCTGGCCGGCACCGATGACGACGGCAGTGGTGCGGTTCATAGGCTTGGCTCCTCGGCTGCCGCCGGCTGCCCGAACGAGCAACCGGCGGCGTTCCGCGTGGGTCAGTTCGCCATTTCGATCGAGACGGGGACCCCGTTGGTGATGACGTCGAAGACGGCCGAGCGGGCCCGGGCCTGCTCGACGATCTGCTCCAGCTTCTCCCTGGGCGCGTCGCCCTCGACGCGGAAGGTGGCGCGGATGCCGGAAAAGCCGTTCCGCACGTCATCGGCGATGCCGAGAATGCCCTGGAGATCGATGTCGCCCGTGACCTCGGCCTCGACCGCATCGAGGGTCACGCCCCGGGCGGCCGCGATGTTGGCGATGCCGGCCGTGATGCAGCCGGCGAGGCCGGCCAGGAGGTACTCGACCGGAGTGGGGCCCTGGTCCTGGCCGCAGAGCACGGCCGGATGGTCGCTGTCGGCCTTGTAGGCCGCGACATGGCTGTGCTCGCCACCGGCGCCCGTGAAGCCCGCCATGGTCGAGCGGCTATGCGTGCCCTCGAGCCAGCGGCTGGTGGCGCGGAACTGGAACTGGGCGAGTTCGGGCTGGCCCCTGACCACGTCGATCGTGGCAAAGAGCTTGGGCGTGTCGACCCCGTGCCGCGGCATGGGTGCCTGGCGGACCTTGGCGGGGGCTTCTTGCGTCATGGTCATGCTCATCGATCTCTCCTTCATCCCTGATGGGTTGGCCGAAGCACCGTTGCTCGGCCGGGGCGACGGAAGGTTTAGAGAGCCCGCGTTTGCGGCAGCGTCGGAAGTGCCGTGGAAATTGTGGTGCCGAAGCGTGGAATTTGCCGCTCAGCGGCGGCCATGCGCCAGCCGCACCGCTTCCGGCCGGCGGCGGAGCGCCAGCATCGCCCAGATCCCCAGAGCCGGTCCGATCGCGAGGACGGCCGGTGCCAGGTGCCAGCCCAGGGCCGAGGCGAGCACCGGCAAGAGGTGGATCGACACCAGGGTGAGCGAGAAGCCGGCACAGGTCTGGATGGTCAGCATGGTGCCGACATAATCGGGTGGCGAAAGCTCGGTGGTGGCCGCCGAGAACTGCGCCGAATCGGCAATGGCGCTGGTCCCCCAGACGAGACAGAGGAGAATGGTCAGCGCCGGTGCCGCGCCGAAGCTGAAACCGGCGAGGAGCGCGCAAGCACCGCTGATGGCCAGCGCCAGCGTCGTCACCGCCGTGCGGCCGATGCGGTCGGCGGCGAGGCCGGCCAGCACGCAGCCGACAGCACCGAGCCCGATCGCGGCGAAAGTGGCGATGGCGGCCCAAAAGCCGGCGGCGGGAGCGGCCATGTGGACGCGAAAGCTGGCGTCGAGGAAAATCGCGAGCCAGGCCCAGAGCGCGTAGACCTCCCACATGTGCCCGAGATAGCCGAGGGTGACGAGGCGGAGCGGCCGGTCCTGCCAGACCAGCGCCACGGCGCCGGGCACGAAGCGCCGAGGCGGGGCCGTGGCCGGGCCGATGTCGGCCAGGCGAATGACGGCGGCTGCGGCCAGCGCGCTGAGCGAGGTCAGCGTGATGGTCAGCCGCCAGTCGACACCGCCCAGGGCCTTGAAGAGATGCGGCGAGGCGGAGCCCAGGGCCAAAGCACCCACCAGGAGGCCGACGAGCAGGCCGAGATCGCCTTTTGCCCAGCCGGCCGCGAGCTTCATGCCGACCGGATAGATGCCGGCCATGGCGGCGCCGGTGGCGAGGCGGAGCAGAAGGGCCCACGGGCTCGCCGGATCGACCCAGAGCAGTGCCGCGTTGCACAGCGCCGCCGTGAGCGCAGCCACCATGAAGAAGCGCCGCGGCTCGAAGCGGTCGGCCAGGCCCAGCACCGCGCTCACCAGGGCGCCCAGGACGAAGCCCGCCTGCACGGCACTGGTGAGCGCCGTGGCGTGCAGGTCGCTCATCACCACCTCCGCGCGCAGTGCGGGGAGGACGGCGCTGCCCGAGAACCAGGGGGCCAAGGCCAGCACCTGGGCTGCGATCAAGGCCGCGATCGAGCGGCGCTTGGCCGAGCGAGTCCTGACGTCGGACGTGGTCGTGCGCATCGGATCTCCCTGGCCATCCCGGTCAGCCGACCATGCCCGCGCCGCGTTGGCAATGGCGTGTGAACGAACGTGTAATAATCGTTGAAGTCGGCCACCGACCTTTTGCATAATTGCCAGAGCGGAGGGGACTGTGCTCACCATCCGGCTCTTGGGAGAAATGGCGATCAGTCGGGGCGGCGAGGTGCAACCGCTGCCACCGTCGAAGAAGACGCGGGCGCTCTTGGCCTATCTGGCGCTGACCGGACGGCCACATCGCCGCGACCGCTTGTGCTCGCTCTTCTGGGATCTGCCGCACGATCCGCGCGGCGCGTTGCGCTGGAGCCTGAGCCGACTGCGGCCGCTGGTCGACGACCCGGAGCTACCCCGCATCCAGGCTGATCGCGAGGTCGTGGGCTTTGCCGACCGGGACACCGAGATCGACGTGGTGGCTGTCCGCCGCGCTTTGGCCGGCGGCGTCGACGGACTGGCCATCGGGGATCTCGAAGCGCTCGCCGCCCGGTTCCAGGGCGAGCTGCTCGAAGGCCAGGATTTGCCCGACCTGCACGATTTTCAGGCCTGGTGCGTGGCCGAGCGGGAAGATGCCAGGCGGCTGCAGGCGCAGGTTCTGACGGCCCTGGTGGAGCGGCTGGGCGACCAGCCGGAGGCAGCGCTGGGCCATGCGCGGCGGCTGGTGCAGATCGACCCCTACGCCCTCGATGCCCGGATCGCGCAGCTCCGCCTCCTGGTCGCCGCCGGCCGGAAGCGCGAGGCCGAACAGCAGGTCGAGACCGGTCTTCGCCTGTTGCGTGAGGCCGGCGGCGACACGGCGGCACTGAGCGCCGAATGGCGTCGGCTGCAGCTGGTTCGGCAGGCACCGCTGGTCCCGGCGCCCGTCCAGCCGCCCGCACCGCAGCCGACGCCGGCAGCCGAGGGCCTCACCCGGCCAGTCGAGCCGCCGACCCCGACAGCCGCGCCGCACCCGTCGCTGATCGGTCGCATGCCTGAGCGCAAGGCGCTGCTCGCGGCCCTCGCCCGGTCGGTAGCGGGCAAGGCGCAGGTGGTGCTGGTGACCGGCGAGCCCGGCCTCGGCAAGTCGACGCTGATCGAGACGTTCCTCGAGGCTGCGTCGGGCACCGGCGGCGCGGTCCTCCAGGGTCATGCGGCCGAGGCCGAGCGGGATCAACCGTTCGCGCCGTGGCAGGAGGCGTTGGCCGGGCTCGAGTGCGGTTTTCCGAGCGGTGCGGACGAGCCCGATCTCGACCGCTACGACGATCGCCGCCTCGCCCGCGAGCAGCTCTATGCGGCGGTGACCGAGCAGCTTTCGGCCCTCGCCCGCGACCGGCCGCCGCTGATGCTGGTCTTCGAGGACATCCACTGGCTCGACGAGGCGTCGGCGGCACTGCTCGCCCAGACGCTGCGGGCCCTCCGCCAGCTGCCCTTGCTGGTCCTTCTCACCGCGCGCGACGGTGAGCTGCCCGACAACCCGCCGATCCTGGGTCTCCTGCGCGGTCTGCGTCACGACCGCCAGCTCGAGGAGCTCGAGCTGCTTCCGCTGTCGCCGGGCGAGACCGCCCTGCTCGCCGGCCGCGTGGCACCGGGCATCGATGGCCGCCGCGTCGCCGCCGAAAGCGGCGGCAACCCGCTGCTCGCCCAGGAGCTGGCGCAAGCCCTGGGTGCCGGGACAGAGGGCGTACCACGCACGCTGCAGGCTCTGGTCCGCGACCGGATCGAGCGGCTGCCGAGCCTGGCCGCCGAGATCCTGCAGACGGCGGCCGTGCTCGGCCCGAGCTTTCATATCGACTGCCTGGAACGGCTCCTGCTGCTCGACGAGACGGCCGTGGTCGAGGCGCTGGAAGTGTTGGAGCGGCACGCGCTGCTCCGCCCGGGCAGTGCGCCCGCGAGCTTCGCCTTTCGCCACGAGCTGATCCACCGGGCCGTCTATTCGGGCTTGTCCGAGCCGCGCCGGCGCCTCCTGCATCTCAAGATCGCCCAGCTGATGCGCGCCCAGGAGCCGCTGGACGAGGCGGTGGCGCTCGAGCTCGCCCAGCACGCGGCCCTGGCCGGCGACGACCGGCTCGCGGCCGAGGCCTGCATCACCGCCGGCCGGCGGTGTCTCCGGTTGCTGGCCGGCACCGAGGCGGAGCTCCTGGCATTGCGCGGGCGGCGGCACGCCGAGCGCTTGAAGGAACCCGAGCGGACCCGGTTCGTCATCGATTCGCTGCGTGTCCAAATCCTCGCCCGGCCGCCGGCCGAACCGGAGGCGATGATCCGGGAGATCGAGCAGCTTGCCGAGCGGGCGGTCGATCTGGGACTGATCGAGCATGCGCGGCGCGGCTTTCGCATGCTGAGTCATCTGCGCTGGGAGCAGGGTCAATGGTCGGAGGCCGAGCGCAATTCGTTGCGCGGCGAGATCCTGACGCGCGCCGCCGACGACTGGCAGCGGATTCTCGGACTGACCGAGGCCGCCCGCTGCCTGACCCTGCTCGAGCGTGACCCGGGGCAGGCCGAGGCATTGGTGCTCGAGGCGCAGGCGATGGCAGAGCGCCACGGCAAGGAGCCGGACGGCATCGCCGACACGCTCGGCATGCTGCGGCTGCAGCAGGGTGACCTCGACGAGGCTGCTGGCCTCTTCGAGCGCGCCCGTGACGCGGCCCGCCGCGACGGCGAGCGGGGCAACGAGTTCATGGCGCTCGAGCATCTGACCAAGCTGGAGATCCGCCGCGGCAACTGCGCTCGGGCGAGGGCACTCTCGGCCGAGCTGCGGCGCCTGGCCGAGCGCTTCCGGTGTGGCAGCGAGCTGCCGTTCGCCCGGGTGGTCGATGCGCTTTGCCGTTTGGCCGAGGGTGACGCCCTGGCCGACGCCGAGCTCGTCTCGGCCCTCGACGCCCTCACCGTGACGGACGCCAAGCATCGCCTCGCCTTCGCGCTCAACGAGGCGGCCGCTCTCGACTTCCGGGACGGAAGGCACGACCGGGCGCGCTCGCGGGCCAACGAAGCGTTGCGACTGGCCGAGCTGCTCGAGCTGCCGAGCGAGCGCGCGATCGCCTACGTGCGGCTGGCCCGGCTCGCCGACGCCAGAGCGGAACGGGCGTCGATCGAGGCTCATGTAACGGCGCTGCGGACCCTTTTGTCCGCCAATATCTCGGCCCATGCGCGCGAGCTCGCCGAGGCGGCGCTCACCGACCTGCGGGCAGCAGTGGCGGAATAGCCGCGCGCGAGGCAGCCGGCGCATTGGAGGACAGCGATGGAGCACGTCATCGTCGAGGGCCGCTACCCCGAGCCGACCACGCCCGAGGCGGTGATCGAGCGCGGCCAGGCCCAACGGTTCTGCTTCGATCTCTACCGCAGCCATCCGGTCACCCATTACCTCGCCCTCGATGGCGCGCACATCTGCTGCGTCTTTCGGGCACCCGATGCCGAGTCGGTGCGCCGGGCCCTGGCCCGAATCGGCGTGCTGCCGCCCGAGCGCGTCTGGACGGCATCGCTCGAAGGCGCGACTGGTAACGTGACGGACCTCGCCCGGGCGGCGAGCTTGGCAGCCGGACGCGAGGCGCTCGTCCTGGTCGAGCGTGAATTTACCGACCCTGTCGATTTCGCCGCGGTCCAGGCGCTGGAAGACGCGGGCAGCTGGTGCCTGGATCAGCACCACGTCCGCTTTCTCGGCACGTTCTTCGCCAAGGACCGCCGGCGAATGATCTGCCTCTACGCCGCTCCTGACGCCGAATCGGTCAGGCTCACCAATCGGCGGCTGCAGCTCCCCTTCGAACGCGTCTGGGCGGCCAGGGTGTTCGGACCGGGCGCCGGTCCCGAAGACACCTGAGCTCGCTCACCGCGACACCCCTGCCCTGTCCCGAGCAGCCGAGGATCGGCCACACCGATCCGGCACTTGGCAGGCACCACATACTTATGTCATGATCTGACCACAGGGAAGAAGGCCATGACAACAATCGCGCCGATCCAACGCCGCAAGCTCTTTCAGGAGGTGCTCGACCGTCTGATCGAGCGGATCCGCTCGGGCGAGTTCAAGCCGGGCGACCAGCTGCCCTCCGAACGCGAGCTGATGACCACCTACGGCGTCGGCCGGCCGGCGGTGCGCGAGGCGTTGCAGGCGCTCGAGCGTGACGGCATCGTCAGCATCAGCCACGGCGAGCGGGCACGGGTGGTGATGCCCACGGCCGGCACGCTGATCGAGCAGGTGGCCAGTTCCGCCCGGCATCTCTTGACCGTCGAGCCCGGCACGCTGGATCATCTGAAGGACGCGCGGCTGTTCCTCGAGACCGGCCTCGCCCGAATGGCCGCTGCCCATGCGACCGAGGAGGGCCTGGTCCTTCTGCGCCAGCGTCTCGACGCGCATCTCGAGGCTCGCCACCGGCTCGAGGAGTTCTTGCCGCGTGACATGGAGTTCCACCGCCAGATCGCGGCGATGAGCGGCAATCCGATCTTTCCGGCGTTGATCGAGGCGATGTTCGGCTGGCTCAGCGCCTTCTACGTCGATCTCGTCCGCCTGCCGGGCTCGGAAGACCTGACCATCGCCGAGCACAAGCGAATCTTCGAGGCCATTGCCAAAAAGGACGAGGCGGCGGCGGCCGCGGCCATGCACGACCACATCGCCCGGGCCAACGACCTCTACCGCCAGTACGAACGCCGCCGCTGACCCGAAAGCGGCCGCTCCAGGGAGAACTGCATGACGAACGAGGATGTGCTGGCACTCTACGGCACCGAGCAGTCGCGGCCCGAGGTGAGGCACCTCGTTGCAGGCCCCTTGAGCCTGGAGCTCGAGAACGGCGCCATCCGCTATGTCCGCCATTCCGGCTTCGAGGCCATTCGCGGCATCGACTACCTGGTCCGCGATGCGAGCTGGCGCACGCCCCCGGCGGCCCTGACGACGCGCTCGCTCGACGAGGGCCCGGACGGGTTTCAGGCCGTGCTCGAGGGCGAGGTGCGCCAGGACGAGATCCACTACCGCTACACGCTTTCGATTACCGGCACGGCCGAGGGCGAGCTCACCGTCGAAGCCGAGGCCGAAGCACTCTCGACCTTCATGACCAACCGCACCGGCTTCGTCGTCCTGCATCCGATCAAGGACGTGGCCGGCAAGCCGGTGACCGTGACCCACAAGGACGGCAGCACGTCCGAGAGCCGCTTTCCCGAGTTGATCAGCCCGGCCCAGCCGATCTTCGACATCCGCGCGCTCAGGCACGAGGTGGCCGATGGGCTCTTCGTCACCTGCCGGATGGAAGCCGCCTTCCCCCATGATCCGGAAACCATCTTCGAAATGGAGGATCAGCGGAACTGGACCGACGCCTCCTACAAGACCTATGTCTGCTCGCTGCTCGACCCCTGGCCCTACGAGATCGCCGAAGGGGCCAAGGTCAGCCAGCGCATCACCCTGACCTTCGAGGGCAGCGCCCGCTCGACCGAGGTCGACGCGTCGGGTCCGGCGACGTTGCGCTTCGGCGAGGGCACCAGCGGCCGGCTGCCGGCGATCGGCCTCGGCCTGATGCCGGCCTACCGCACCGGCACCGGTGCCGCGGGCAACGTGCTGGCCAGCCTCCGGCCGGCTTTCTTCACCGCCTATGTCGAGCTCGATGCCGACGACTTCGCCAGTACCCTCGCCGATTACGCAGCCCTGGCCGAGACACTCGGCGCCGAGGTCCAGCTCGAGCTGATCCTGCCGCCGAGCCAGCCGCCGGCCGAGCTGCTGGATGCGGCGGCCGCCGCCTGCAAGACCGAAGGCCTCGCCCCCACCCGCGTCCTCGCCTGCCCCGCCCCCTATTTGAAGAGCATCCAGCCGGTCGGGCCCTGGCCCGACGTCTCGGATCTCGGCCACATCTACAACCAGGTGCGCCGTGCCTTCCCGGATGCGGCAGTGCTGGGTGGCATGTGCAGCTACTTCACCGAGCTCAACCGCAAGCGCCCGCCCGCCGCCACCATCGACGCCATCTCCTGCACCACCTCGCCGATCGTCCATGCCGCCGACGACCGCTCGGTGATGGAGACCCTGGAGGCGCTGCCGGCGGTGTTGCGCAGCATGGCCGCGATGGCACCGGGCAAGTCCCTGCATATTGGCCCCTCGGCGATCGCCATGCGCCACAACCCCTATGGCGCCGCCACCGCCCCGAACCCGGGGGGCACGCGGGTCGCCATGGCCGAGGCCGATCCGCGCCAGCAGGGCCTATTCGCTGCCGCCTGGAGCGTCGGCTATGCCGCCGCGATCGTCCAGGGCGGGACGGCTGTGGGCGGCGTTGCGAGCTTGGCGCTGAACCACCTGGCCGGCCCCGCGGGCGTGCTGGGCGAGAACGGCACGGTCCGCCCCGTCTATCATGTCATGGCCGTCCTTTGCCGGGCGAGCGGCGCCGAGCTCAGGCCGCTCGATATCGCCAGCGACGCGCTCGCCGGTCTCGCCTGGCGCCAGGGCGGCAGCGACCACCTGCTCGTCGCCAATCTCGGACCGGAACCCGTTCGCCTCGTCAGCGCCAGCAAGCTCGAGGGGTGGATCCTCGACACCGAGAGCGCGGTCGCCGCCCGCGATCCGGCCTGGCTTGACCGCCCGCCGTCCGCCATGCCGCCGACGGTCGAGCTCGGCGCCTATGCCGTTCTCTTCGCCAGTGGCTGAACGCTGCCCCGACGTTCGCGGGTCGGCGGCGCCTGGCTCGGCGATCACGCCTGCGACCGCGCCGATGCCGGCCCATGCAGGCTTGCCGCCGCTGGCAACGTGGTATAATGATGATTTGAGAAAATGGCAGGGAACGACCGGTCAGCATCGGTCTGGGAGGTGACTTGAGCGCGAGAAATCTCGCGGGCGGTGCCGTGGCTGCGGTGCCGGCCCACAAGCGCAATCGCTGGCGGGACAATCACGATCGGTTCGTGGGCTTCCTGCTGCTCATGCCGCTCGTCGCCTTGATTCTCGGGCTCACCGTCTACCCGATCAGTCAGGTCATGCAGCTTTCGACCCAGCAGCAGGGCCTGTTCTCGACCGAATCGACCTTCGTCGGTCTGCAGAACTTCCAGAACGTGGTGCAGCACGAGGCGTTCGGGCGCTCGGTCAAGAACACCTTCACCTTCGCTTTCGGCAGTCTCTCCTTGCAGATGGCGATCGGCCTCGCCGTGGCGCTGCTCCTCAATCGCCAGTTTCCGCTGAACACGCCGATTCGCGGCGCCATGCTGTTCTCCTATCTGGTGCCCTACGTGGTCGCGGCGATGACCTGGAAGTTCATGTTCTCGGATGCGACCGGCATCCTCAACTACTTCATCCGCTGGAGCGGCCTGCCGATGGCGGCGTCGCCCTTCGGCTCGCTCGACTGGTCGATGTTCGGCGTCATCCTGGTCAATACGTGGAAGAACTTTCCGTTCATGGTCCTGGTCTTCTTGGCCCAGTTGCAGACCATCGATCAGGAGCTCTACGAAGCGGCGTCGGTCGATGGGGCCAGCACCTTTCAGCAGTTCTGGAACATCACCCTGCCGTCACTGATCCCGATCATGCTGGTGGTCGGCATGCTCAGGACCATCTGGAACTTCAACAATTTCGAGGTGGTCTTCCTGTTGACGCAAGGCGGGCCGATCGGCCGTACCGAAACATTGCCGCTGCTCATCTATCGCTTCGTTTTCGGCGAGTTCAGCCTCGGCCGTGGTGCCGCCCTCGCCGTCATCGTCTTCTTCATCCTGGTGTCGATGTCGATCGTCTATTGGATCTTCTACGAGCGCATGCAGGAGAAGTTCCGATGAAGAGCATCTCGCCGGCGGCGCGCCGCTTCGAGCGCACCATCCTGCTACTCTGCGCGATCACCGTGCTTTTGATCGTACTT
Organism: Geminicoccaceae bacterium; assembly: GCA_011390475.1. Taxonomy (GTDB): domain Bacteria; phylum Pseudomonadota; class Alphaproteobacteria; order Geminicoccales; family Geminicoccaceae; genus SLRI01. The sequence continues at coordinate 11,158 of JAABSG010000085.1, forward strand.
TTGCCGCTGGTGTGGATGTTCTTCGCCAGCTTCAAGCCCAATACGGAGCTCTTCGAGCGGCCACCGCAGCTCTTCCCGAAGGTCTGGACCGTCGAGCACTATATCGAGCTCTGGAACTTCACCTCCTTCCCTCGCTACTTCGTCAACACCTTCCTAGTCGCCGGCATCGCCTGCGTGGTCGGGCTCGTCGTCAGCCTCTGCTCGGTCTATGCGGTCACCCGCTTTCAGTTCATCGGGGCCAGGCCCTTCACCTTCGGCGTGCTCTTCATCTACATGCTGCCGCCGATCCTCCTGGCCCTGCCGTTCTTCCGCATCTGGTTCAATCTGGGTCAGCTCAACAGCCTGCCGGCCTTGGCGATCACCTATCTGACGATCACCCTGCCCTTCAGTCTATGGATCCTGCGCCCTTATATCGAGGCCATCCCTCGCGCCTTGGAAGAGGCCGCGATGATCGACGGCTGCACGCGGTTTCAGGCCTTCAGGAAGGTGATCGTGCCGCAGGCTTGGCCCGGCATCATCGCCACCTTCGTCTTCACCTTCGTCGTCGTCTGGAACGAGCTGCTCTATTCGCTCGTGCTGATCAGCGACGAGCCCAAGCGCACGGTCTCGCTCGGCATTGCGTCACTGATCCTCGAGACCTCGGTCTATTCCTGGGGGCTGGTCAATGCCGCGGGCGTGCTGGCCACCGTCCCCGTCCTCTTTCTCTTCGCGCTCGTCACCCGGCACATGGTCGCCGGGCTCGGCGCCGGTGCCGTCAAGGGCTGAGCCGGCGAAACCACATAAACGACCATCAGGAGGCTTGACCCATGCGACCTCGTCATTTGTTAGCTGCCGCAGCCATGCTGGCGACGACCGCCCTCGCCGGCACGTCATTCGCGCAAGGCATCGATACCGTCCGCTTCTTGAGTCAGGAGACCGACCCGGACGTGGTCCGCGTCCAGCGCGCCTGGGTCGAGAAGTTCGTCGAGGAGAACCCCGGTACCGACGTCATCCTCGAGAGTGCGCCCAACACCGTCATCAATCAGCGGATCGCGACTTACGTCCAGGCCGGCGCCACGCTCGACGTCATCCACTCCGACCCGGGCTCCTCGGCGAGACTCGCCGCGGCCGGCCTTCTCGCCCCGATCGACGACGTGGTCGAGCGGCTGGGTGGCCGTGACGGCTTTCTCAGGAATCGCCTCCTGATCGTCGACGACAAGGTCTACGCCCTGAACCAGTCGGCCGGCATCCCGCAGTTTCACTACCGCAAGGACCTCTTCGAGGCCGCCGGGCTGGAGCCGCCCGAGACCTGGGAAGAGCTGCTGCATGCCGCCAAGACGCTGCATTCCGACGACGTCGCCGGCATCGCCTTGGCCGGCGGCGAGAACCGCATGACGACCATCATGTCGACCATCTTCGTCTGGCAGAACTGCCATGATCTCTTCGACGAGGACTTGAACCTCATCATGGACCACGAGCGGACGGCCGAGGCCGCTGCCATGTATGCCGAACTCCTGCAATACGCCCCGCCCGACGCCGTCTCCTGGGCCTTTCAGGAGCCGATCGAGAGCTTCTGGTCCGGCCGGGCCGCCATGGTGCTCTACTGGCACGCCATGGACCTGACCTACCGGCAGAATCCGGCTTTGATCGAGAATGTCGGGATCGGACCCGTGGTCGGCAATCGGATGAAGGCCACGCAGATGGGTGCCCGCAACATCGCGGTCTTCAAGGAATCGCCCACGGTCGAGACCGGCAAGCAGTGGATCGAGTTCATGTTCACGCCGGAGAACGCGGCGATGCTGACCGAGACCTCGCCGCAGCTCTACCCGCCGGCGACCGAAGGGGCGATGGAGCAGCTGCGCACGTCGGAGGCTGGCAGCATGCAGGCCTTCGGTGACATCCTCTTCGACGTCCACTGGGCGGCCGATCCTTATGCGATCAGCGAGATCCTGCACGCCGGGGCCGTCGATCGCGAGAACTGCACGATCCGCGACACCAACATCGTCAACCCCTTCATCGCCACACTCTGGAACAGCAACCTCTACGCCCGGGCCATCCAGAAGATCGCCTACGAGGGCATGGACCCGCGCGAGGCCGTGGCCGAGGCGGCGCGTCTCCTGCAGGAGCAGATCGACGTCGCCAAGGCCGAGCTGGCCCAGCAGTAAGCCGTCGGCCGACGGGCAGACAGCCTGCCCGTCGGCCGTTTCGACACGTTCAGGGGAGAGAACACCATGATCATTCGCAGAGCCTTGCTGGCGAGCGCCGCCTTGCTGGCGGCAACGGCGCTTACCGCCCCGAATCTGGCCGAAGCGCAGGGCATCAAGACCGTCCGCTACCTCAACCAGGAGACCGACCCCACAGTGGTCGCCATCCAGCGCGGCTGGGTCGAGAGCTTCATCGCCGAGAACCCCGGCATCGACGTGATCCTCGAGGGTGCGCCGGCCGGCGTGATCAACCAGCGCATCGCGACCTACGTCCAGGCGGGAGCCCCCCTCGACGTGGTCCACGCCGATGGTGGCTCGGCCGCCCGTGCCGCCGCCGCCGGCCTGCTCGAGCCCTTGAACGACGTCGTCGACGCCTTGGGCGGCCGCGACGCCTTCCTGCCCGGCCGGCTGCTGGTCTACGAAGACAACGTCTATTCGATCAACCAGGCCGGCACGAGCCCGCAGCTCCACTACAGGAAAGACCTCTTCGAGGCGGCCGGCCTCGAACCGCCCACCACCTGGGAGGAGCTGATGCACGCAGCCCAGACGCTGCACTCCGACGAGGTGGCGGGCATCGCGCTGCCCGGCGGCGAGAACCGGGCGACCACGATCTACAGCGGCATCTTCCTCTGGCAGAACTGCGGCGACTTCTTCGACCCCGATCTCAACGTCACCCTCGACAACGAGCGCACCGCCGAGGCGCTCCAGTTCTACGCCGATCTGCTCGACTACACCCCGCCCGATTCCGTTTCCTGGGCCTTCAACGAGCCGATCGAGAGCTTCTGGTCGGGCCGCTCGGCCATGGTCGCCTACTGGCACGGCCTCGACCTCACCTTCAGGCAGAACCCGGCCCTCGTCGAGAATATCGGCGTGGTGCCCATGCCCGCGGGCAAGATGCAGGTGACCGAACAGGGCGGTCGCTACGTCTCGGTCTTCAACAGCTCGCAATCGATCGACGAATCGAAGAAGTGGGTGCAGTACATCTTCACCCCCGAGAACGCGCAAAAGCTCTCGGAAACCACGCCGATGCTCTACCCGCCGGCGACCGAGGCCGGCATCGAGCTCCTCAAGACCTCCCAATCGCCGCAGATCCAGGCCTACGGCGACATCCTCTTCGAGGTCACCTATCCGACCGCCGCCTTCGCCTACAACCAGATCTTCAACGGCGGCGGCATCGACCCCGAAACCTGCACGATCCGCGAGACCGGCGTGGTCAACCCCTACGTCAGCGTCGTCTGGAACAGCAACCTCTACGCCCGCGCGGTGCAACAGGTGGCCTTCCAGGACCGCGACCCGGCCGAAGCCGCGGCCGAGGCGCACGCCGCCATCGCCGATCAGGTCGAAGTCGCGAAAAGCGAAATGCAGAACTGATCCGAGCCGGCAGACCCTTGGCAAGCCGCCCGGCCCATCCGGGTGGCTTGCCTCGGCGGCCCGAACTGGTATGATCAGCAGATGACGTGATCGGGGAGGATCATCATGCACGGAACAAGCCGCCCATGCTGAAGGGCGGGGTCATCGGCTGCGGGTTCTTTGCCGCCAATCACCTGGCGGCCTGGGCGCTGATCGACGGCGCCGAAATCGTCGCGGTCTGCGACAAGGACCCGGCCAAGGCCAAATGGGACGGGGCGAAAGGCTATACCGACGCGGCAGAGATGCTGGCAGCGGAGAAGCTCGATTTCGTCGACATCATCACCACCGTCGAAAGTCACCGCCCCTTGGTCGAGCTCGCTGCCAGCCACGGTGTCGCGGTGATCTGCCAAAAGCCCTTCGCGCTCGACATGGGCGACGGCGAGGCGATGGTCAGCGCCTGCGAAAACGCCGGCGTGCCCTTGATGGTGCACGAGAACTTCCGCTGGCAGTCGCCCTTGATGGCGGTCAAGGAGGTGCTCGATGCGGGCGAGATCGGCGAGCCCACCTATGCCCGCATCCAGTTCCGCCACGCCTGGGACATCTACACCAACCAGCCCTATTTGAAGACCGAGCCCAGGCTCGCCATCCAGGACCTCGGCATCCACGTCCTCGACGTCGCCCGCTACTATCTGGGCGAAGCCACCCGCCTCTTTTGCCGAACGCAGCGGATCAATCCCGAGGTCGCGGGCGAGGATTGCGTCAGCATCGTCCTC